>DAIMFJ010000304.1:0-6563 GCA_036724695.1 Planctomycetota bacterium | reverse complement strand
GGTGCCGGCCCGGCCGGCTACGTCTGCGCCATCCGGTGCGCCCAGCTCGGCCTGAAGACGGCCGTCGTCGAGAAGGAGAACCTCGGCGGTGTGTGCCTGAACGTCGGCTGCATCCCCAGCAAGGCGCTGATCGCGGCGAGCAAGCTCGTCGACAAGATCCAGCACGCCGACCTGATGGGCATCAAGGCGAAGTTCGAAGGGCTCGACGTCGGCGCCCTGGTCAACTGGAAGGCCGGCATCGTCAACAAGCTGACCTCCGGCGTCGGCGGCCTGCTGAAGAACCACAAGATCGACGTCGTGATGGGCGATGCGAAGTTCGTCGCCAAGAACAAGGTCGAGGTGACCGGCAAGGACGGCAAGAAGACCCTCGAGGCGAAGAACATCGTCGTCGCGGTCGGCAGCACGCCGATCGAGGTGCCCGGGTTCGCGTTCGACGGCGACAGCGTCTGGTCGTCGACGCACGCGCTGGCCCCCAAGCAGCTGCCCAAGCGCATGATCGTGATCGGCGGCGGCTACATCGGCCTCGAGCTGGGCCTCGTCTACCACAAGTTGGGCACCGAGGTGCGCGTGCTCGAGTTCATGGACCGGGTGCTGCCGGGCATGGAAGGCGAACTGTCCAAGGAGATGGGCCGTTCGTTGAAGAAGAAGAAGATCGACGTCGTGCTCAAGGCCAAGGCGACCGGCTACAAGAAGGTCAAGGGCGGCCTCGAAGTCAGCGCCGAAGTCGAAGGCAAGCCGGAGAAGTTCGAGTGCGACGTGGTGCTCAGCTGCGTCGGCCGGCGGCCGAACGGCAAGGGCCTCGGCCTCGAAGCCGTCGGCGTCAAGGTCGACGACCGCGGCTTCGTGCCGGTCGACCACAAGCGCATGACCAACGTGCCGGGCATCTACGCGATCGGCGACGTCGCCGGCCAGCCGATGCTCGCCCACAAGGGCAGCCACGAAGGCCTGGTCGCCGCCGCGGCGATCGCCGGCGACAAGGGTGCGGCCTACGACCCGGCGTGCATCCCGGCGGTGATCTTCACCGATCCGGAGATCGCCTCGGTCGGCCTGTCGATGGAGGAGGCCAAGGCGGCGGGCTTCGAGCCGGTCGAGGGCAAGTTCCCGTTCGGCGCGTCCGGCCGCGCGATGTCGCTCAACGAGACCGACGGCTGGGTCAAGGTCATCGGCGACGCCAAGACCGACAAGCTGCTCGGCGTGCACATGATCGGCCCCGAGGTGACCGAACTGGTCGCCGAGGCCGCGCTGGCGATCGAGATGGGCGCCACCGTCAACGACCTCGCCCAGACCATCCACGCGCACCCGACGCTCCCCGAAGCGATGATGGAAGCCGCCGAAGCCGTGCACAACATGGCCGTGCACATCTTCCAGGCGCCCAAGAAGCACTGATCCAGCGCCGGCCTGCCCGCTGCACAACGCCGGCCAGGCCTCCGCCGCAAGCGCTTCCCCACCAAGCACTTCCGCCCCCGCCTGCGCATACCTCACCCGGTCCCAAATGCGCATGCGGCACACCGCAATTGCGCATACCTCACCCGGTCCCAAATGCGCATGCGGCGCACCGCAATTGCCTGCGGAAGCGCCTGACGCCTGCAAGTCGCTGTCAGACCGACCGTCGCAACCAACGGTTCGACAAGGCGTTACCGCCGCGGCTGCGCATTCGGGACCGGGTGAGGTATGCGCAGAGGGGAGAGGAGGGTGCGCAGGGGTCAGCACCGGCAACTCAGCAGCCGGTTCGCTCCTGATCGCACTCGACAGCCTCGACGGCGTCGAGCGTTCGCAGTTTCGGCAGCAGCGCCAGATCGATGTCCCCGGAAAGAACGCCGAAGCGCGCAAAGCGCCTCTCGTTGATGTGCTGCATGCCGAGATCGGCGATGAGGCGCTTGATGCGGAGCTTGACGGCGCCGTCGCTGCGCGCGTGCTCGGTCAGCGTCACGTGGACCTTGGTCATGCCGGTTGTATCGTCCGGGAGGAGCCCGGACTGGGCTTTTGCATTGTAGTCAGATCACCAGAAGCAACAACCCCCAGCGAGCCGCCACAGACCAAGCCGCGCGGGCCCGGCGCGACCCTCAGTGCGCGCGGCCAGGCCCTAACCATGGCAGCGATCGCCTGAGCAAGACGAACTGACCGATAGCTGGTCGCGCCGGTCAGAGATGAGCGAGGCCGTGTCCGAACTCCTGCCGCGGACCAACAGGAACAGCGGCAGCGAGAAGCGAATCCCTGAGCAAGCGCCCGCGAAGGCGAGCTCCGCCCCTCTCAGCATGAAGCGCTGCCACCCCGGCTACATGCGGTGTCGCCATGCTGGTGCCGCTCAGCAACCGATACCCACCTTCCAACCAGGCCGAATAGACGTCGACGCCTGGCGCTGCGAGAGCGAGTCGACCAACGCTGTCGAGCTCGCGGTTGCTGAAGGGGGCCGCAAGACGGCCCCGATCGCATGCTGATACGGCGAGGATCGAGGGGCACGCTGCCGGGTTGCCTACCGGACTCAGCCAGCGGGGCGCCGCGCTGTCGTTGCCAGCAGCCGCAAGCAGGAGGGTCCCACAGTCGAGGAGCGACCTCGCAGCGGCTTCGTACGAATGCGGATATACCCCTCCCGGCTCGCGCATCGAGCTCACGCTGAGCGAGACGACGACCGCACCATGCTCAACGGCCCAGGAGATCCCCTCCAGGATTGCGTCATCGGTACCGACGCCATGGTGATCCAGGACCTTTCCGACCAGGATCTCGCAGTCGGGAGCCACCCCGTAGGGCATTCGCCCAGCTCTGCCACGCGGACCACCGACAATCCCGGCGCAGTGGGTGCCATGACCGTTCCGATCCAGGACGTCCTGACCTGCCACGAAGGACGCCGCAGCCACGACCTTCGGCATCTGTCCGTCCTGCATGGCAATTCCCGTGTCGAGAACCGCAACCCGGATGCCTCGCCCCGTGAGGTCATGCCGGCAGGGGTCGATTCCCAACATGGTCAGACACCAGTTCTCCGGTGCGAAGCAGTGGCCGCGGCCCCCATGGACGGCACGACGTCGGACGCCGACAACCTGATGACCGGCCACAGACGATTCGCTCGCGGCGGCTACCAGGTACGGTGGGAGCCGCCGAACTTCATTCGCAACGACGCGAACTCCAGCAATCCGCTCGACACGGTCACGGGCAGCCGGGTCGAGATCCAACGCAGCGATCCCCAGTCGTGGAAACAGCCGGACCAGCGACTGCACACCTTCGCCAACGCGTAGCATCTGGCACCCATCCCGAGACGGAGGAACGGTCGCGACTGGGGCGCCCAACGCTTCCGCCAGCGCGGGCACATTCTCTGGGGCCGCCGAACCGAACACGGCCAGGAACTCGGGTGCGAGCCTGGTGCTCGGCGATCGCCGTAGTCCGGCGAGTTGACCCTGGGGATGATGAGGATTCGTCGGACTGGGTTCGGGCATGGCCTTCCTTTGGCTGACTACCACCTCGGGGTAAGTGGCTGTGCGGGGGCATGCTCACCAGATCAGCCTCACCTGCTCCCCACCCAGGTCCTCAACCGTCGGGACGTAGGAAACACCGTGGAGGGCCCATGCCGTCTCCCCCAGCACCCTGGCGGCAGCGCACGCGCCTGCAAGTCGCTGTCAGGCCGGCCGTCGCAAACAATGGGTCGACAAGACGTTACTGCCGCGGCTGCGCATTCGGGACCGGGTGAGGTATGCGCAGGGTCAGCGGAACGAACGCGCGGTGGCGATGGCTGCGGTCACCAGCAGCAGGGCTCCGAACGGCACCAGCGCGATCGCCATGCCAGGATCGCCACCCTGAGCACCCAGGCCAGCGAGCAAGAACCCGCCCGGCAGACACACGGACGCAGCGACGAGGCAGCCCGAAGCCAGCCGCGGCGCGCGGGCGGCATGCGCCACCCCAAGGCCGAACGCGAGGTGCAGCAAGGCCAGGAAGGTGCCGTGCGCATGGGCGAGGCGCCACAGCAGGCGGCGGGTCTCGTTGCCGACGGCGAGGTACCAGTCGACCTTCCACCCGTGCAGGGCCTCGAGGACCGCGCCAAGGCTGGCAAACACGGCGAGGCTCCACCAGCCGAAGGCGAGGTGGCGGCGGCGCAAGGCATCGAATTCGGGAACGGCGCTCATTCGGCTAGGAACACAGGTCGGTCGTCGCGGCGAGCATACAGACGGGCGAACGGCTCCTGCAGCAGGCCTTCGGGGCCGAGCAACACGCTCGGCCGCGCCGGGCCGCGGTAGGACGCGCTCCAGGCCGCGGTGACCTGCTCGCCGAAGCGGCGGGCGACCTCGGGTGGCGCCAGGAAGTCGAAGCCCTGCAGCGGCGCGGGATCGAACGGCAGCTGGCGCAGCGAGCGCGCCGCGCCGAAGCGCACGACGTAGTACGGATCGTCGAGCAGACGCGCCAGGAACGGCGCTTGCCAATCGGCCCCGGCCGCGCGCTGCGCCCCCTCCCACCCGAAATGCCACGCCGTGATCGCGCGCTGGCCGGCATCGCCGGTCAGGAGCCAGCGCACGCCCGCGGCGACGTTCTGCTGGTCGTCGTCGAGGCTGGCCGCCGGCTGGCCGTACCAATCGCTCAGATGCCCAGCGGTCCAGGCAAGGGTCTGGTCGAGATGGCAGAGGTTGCAGGCGTTGGGCCGCCCGGTCGCCAACTCGGTCGCCACCCGCGGCGAGGTGATCGTGTGGCTGCGCTCGGTCTTCATCAGGCCGAAGCTGGTGTGCGGCATGTGGCAGTCGTAGCAGAGCACCTGGCCCGGCGCGTGGCGCGAATGCGCCGCCGCCGCCGCGACGTCTTGCAGACCTCCGTGGCACTGGGTGCACGCCGCGTCGCCGCGCATGCCGGCCTTGAGCTGGTCGTCGCGCCACGCCGCCCGCACCGCCGGCTCGCTGCCGTGCGACGCCCCGTGCATCTCGTGGCAAGACGAACAATCCATCTGGCGCGCCGCGTCGCCATGCGTGTAGCACGGCGACTTCAACAACCCGTTGTACTCACGCCCCGACAGGCGAACCTCGCCATCCGACCAGAACGCGCTGGCGAAGTACTCCGGATTGTGGGCGAGCTTGCGGCGCAGCTCGTGCGCATAACGCACGTTGGGGTCGATCACCAGATTGGTGGCGTGCAGGTCGTCGCCCGGTCGGTAGACGAGGCCCTCCTCGCGCCAACTGTCGAAATGCGCGCCGCGCAGGATGTTGACCGAATGGCATTGGCCGCACACCTGCGCCGAACGCGCCGGGCCGAGCCGTCCTGGTAGCACGACGGTCGGATCGGCCACTGCGTCGGCGCGCGCCGCGAGGCGAGTGAGGGGATTGCGGTGCGCGGCGACGTGCTTCTCGCCGGGACCATGGCACGCCTCGCACGAGATGCCGAGTTCGGACACCTCGGTGTCGCACCGGCCGATGTCGACGCGCGGCCGGGCGTTCGTCGAATGGCACATGTGGCAATTCTGGTTCCACGCGCCCGGCTCCGGCGGATCGCGGTGCTCGGGCGGCAGCACGAATACGGTGGTCAGCGGCAGCCAGATGCCCTCCGCGATCTTGTAGCACATCGGCAGCGGTGCCAGTTCGCGCTGCTCGCCGGTCGAGTACCAGAACACTTGCAGATGGTGGCTGCCGGTGATCTGCTCGATCGGCCGCGACACCGGTGCCGGCTGGCCGCCGCCCCGTTCGAACCTGGTCCACAAGGTGTCGCCGCGCCATTCGAGGACCACGGGTTTGCCGAACCAGTCGAGCTCGAGCCGCTCGAAGCGCGCGACGATGGTCTCGCGGCTCGCCACCTGCGACATCGTGCGGTGGAACGACTCGTGCCACGACGCGTGCTCGCCCGGATGGCACGAACGGCACGTCGCCGAGCCGACGTAGCCGTCGTCGGGGCGCACGAGCGGCCGGTTCGCAGCGACGACGGGCGGCTCCGGCGTCAACCAGAACGTCGCCACCAGCGCCCCGACCCCGAGCAGCGTCAGCAGACCAGCCAGCGCGACCGACCCGGCGCCACGCGGCCCAGCCCGCCAGACGGCGGTACAGGCGAACGCGACGGTCGCGGCGATGGCGAGGAGTTCCATGGCTGGGTTCTATTCGCTGGGCGGCGGTCGAGGCGAGCGAAAGCGCTGGGGCGCGGGGCGAAGAGCGCGTTCGACAAGCGTTGGGCAGCGCCGCAGCTGGACGTGCAAGGGCAGCCGAGCAAGCCTCGGACCACGCTGGCGCACGACCTTGCGCATCCTCCTACCCCTCACCCACCCAGCCGCACCCCAAACCCCACCTCCCCATCCACCACACCCTCCTCCACCACCTCCACCCCCACCACCCGCGCCGCCAGCGGGCCCCGCTGCAGCTGCAGCACGAACGACCCGACCGCCCGCGCCGCGCCTTGCGCCTCGCCTTCGACCGCGCCGTCGCTCCGGTTCGCGACCCAGCCCGTCAAGCCCGCGGCCAGCGCCGTGCGTTCGGTCCAGGCCCGGAAGCCGACCCCTTGCACGCGGCCGGTGACGACGAAGTGGATACGACGGAGTTCGGACATGCGCGGCTACGAGAGCGTACCTCCCCAGAGCGTACCCAGGAAAATCGTGCGAATGACGCGATGGT
>DAIMFJ010000303.1:0-6586 GCA_036724695.1 Planctomycetota bacterium | reverse complement strand
GTCGCCGACGAACTGTGCAAGGGCTACTCGCACGGCACGCGCAAGAAGATGCACCTGGCGGCGGTATTGACCACCGCGCCGCAGATCCTGCTGCTCGACGAACCGACCACCGGCCTCGATCCGCTGAGCGTGCGCCGCCTGAAGGACCTGTTGCGCGACGAAGCGGCGCGCGGGGCGGCGGTGCTGCTCAGCACGCACGTGCTGGAGACCGCCGAACAGATCTGCCACCGGGTCGGCATCCTGGCCGCCGGGGCCCTGCGCGCCGAAGGCACCGCCGAGCAGCTGCGCAGTGCGCACGGTGGCGCTTCGCTGGAGGACGTGTTCCTGCACCTGACCGACACCCGCGGCAAGGACGCGCCCGATGGGCCTGCTGCTCGCTGACCTGCGCATGCTGGCGAACCTGCCGGCGTCGCCGGCCGGCCGGCGCGCGCTGTTCGGCACGCTGGTCGGCCTGTGCCTGCTCGGCCTGATGTCGTGGTGGATCGCCGCCGAGGTGGCGCTGCGTCCGCGGCTGCTCGCGTTCGTGCACGACCAGAGCCACGGCGACTCGTTGCGCGGCCTGCTCGGGGCGGGGCTGATGCCGTGCCCGATCGCCGCGACGTGGCTCGGCCTGGCGCTGGCGCAACGGCAGTTGTTCGAGAGCGGCGAACTCGGCCTGTGGCGCGTCGCCCCGCTGCCGCCGTGGCGGCCGGCCCTGCAGATCCTGCTGCGCGCCGGGTTCGTCGCGCTGTGCTGGGCGCTGGCCCTGTCCGGGCCGTTCGTGGTGACGATGCTGCAGCGCGCCGGCGCGCCGCCGCTCGCCTACCTGCTGCTGCCGCTGGTGCTGCTGGTCGGCTCGCTGCCGCTGCTCGCCTCGTTGCTGGCCGCGCAGATCGTGCTGGTGCGGTTCTGTTCGGGCCGCTGGTTGCGCCTGATCCTGGCCCTGCTCGCCGCGATCGCGTCGGTCGGTTTCTCGACGTGGCTCCTGCTCGGCCTGTTCCAGAACCCCGGCGCGCGCATGTCGGCCCTGGCGGCGACCGCGGCAGCACCGGACCAGCTGCCGTGGACGATCGACGTCGGCGCCGCCCTGCTCGCCGCCGCCGCACGCGGCGAACTCGCCGTGGCGCCGTTGCTGGGTGGCGTCGGCTGGCTGCTGGGCAGCGTCGCGGTGTTCACCGGCATCGCCCACCTGCACCCCGGCGCGCTCGAACAGCACGACAGTGCCGGCAAGCCGCTGCTGCGCTTCTGGCGCAGCCGCTGGCACGGCGGTCCGGCGCGGCTGGTGCGCAAGAAGGAGTTCGCGCAGGTGCTGCAGCAACCGGGCGCCTTGCTGAGCTTCCTGGTGTTCGGCTTCCTGGTGTTCGCCCTGGCGCGCCAGCGGGTGTTCACCGGCGCGATCCTCGGCGACCCGCGGCTGCCGGAGGACCTCGCCAGCTACGGGGCGATGCTGGCGCTGTGGTTCCTGGCGGTGCTGCTGGTGCTGTACGCGCACATGGGCCGGTTGGCGCTGTGGGACGGGGCGCAATGGTCCTTGTACATGGGTGCGCCGACACCCCCGTCGGCCCTGGTGCGCGGCAAGCTGGCGGCGGTCGGCACGTTCCTGCTGTGGCCGCTGCTGCTGGTCGCGGTGATCGGCAGCCAGCAGTTCGCCGCGTCGACGGCGGCGCTGTGGGCGTTCGTCGGCACGGCCCTGGGCGGCACCGCGACCGCGCTCGGCGTGCTGGCGGCGATCGGCACGTGGCCGCGGCTGATGCGCCCCGACGACGGCGGCCAGATCGTGCAGGGGGGCCGCACGTTCCTGGCGGCGATGGCGCTGGTGTTGGCGTTCGAGTTCGCGGTCGCCCCCGGCGTGTTCGGGTGGCTGTACCTGCTCGACCAGCTGCGCGTCGCGACGCCGAGCCAGACCGAACTGGTCGCCGCCGCCCCGTGGGTGGTCGGGGCGGCGCTGCTGTACGGCACCGTGGTGCTCGGACTGGGCTACCTGCTGGCGTGCCGCAACTACCGGCGGTTGCTGACGCCGCGCCCGTGAGCGTCGCCGTCAGTAGGCGAGTTCGAGCATGGCCGGCTGGCCGGGTGCACCCGTCGGCGGCAGCGTGATCACGTAGACGCGGCCGTAGTCCCCCTCGGGAACGTGCCCCTTGGCGTCGAGGCGGGTCGGCGCGACGCCGAGGGCCTTCGCCAGCTTGGGCAGCACGTTGGAATGCGTGCAGACCAGCGTGACGCTGCCCGGCGGCGCGGTCTCGCACGCCGTGACGATCGCGTCGTGGTCGGCCGCGGCGACCACCTCCGGAACGATGCGCAGGGCGGCCGCCAGCGGCGCCACGGTGGCCTGCGTGCGCACGAACTTCGACACGAAGATCCGCTCGACGCGGGCGTTTGCGAGCAGGGCCGCCAGCCGTTCGGCGCGCGCCCGGCCAGCCTCGCTGAGGGCCGGGTCGGCGCTGGCGTCGGCCTTCTCGGCGTGGCGGACCAGGACGACGGTCCGCGGTTTCGCCGGCGGCGAGCTGGACGGCGGCGCCGGATCCTGGGCGAGCCAGGCGGCGAACACGGCGACGGCGGCGGGCAACCAGGCACGGTTCCGGGCGGACATCCGTACGATGGTACCCGGGACGGGCCCGACCCGTTACCGGTGCGCTCGAACCCGCTACCAAGGACCGGAGCCCGACGATGACCAACACCCGGCCGTTCGCGTTGCTGTTGGCGCTCGGCGCCGCCCTGCCGAGCCCGGCGCTGCCGGCGCAGGACGATCTGCGCGACCGCGTCGTGACGACCGACGGCCGCACGCTCGAGGGGCGGGTCGCCGAACCGTTCGCACCAGGGCACCTGCTGCTCGTGCAGGGCGGCAAGCGGCTGCGCATCCCGCGCGCCGAAGTGGCCTCGACCGACACGGTGGCGGCGCGGCTGCAGGAGTTCGGCGAACGGCGCCGCGCGCTGCGGCAGTCGCCGCGCGCGCAGTGGTTCCTGGTCGAATGGGCGCAGAGCCGCGGCCTGCCGGGGCTGGCGCGGCTGCAGGCGCTGGCGGTCGTGTTGGCCGACGACTCGCACGAGGAGGCGCACCGGTTCCTCGGCCACACGCCGTCGGCGCGCGGCTGGTTGTGGGAGCATCGCGGACGTCGCCACCTGCGCGAGCAGTTCGAAGCCCAGTTGCAGAAGCAACCGCTCGAACTGGCCGGCGAGCGCTTCGTGCTGCGCTGCGACGGTGGCCTGCGCGCCAACGTCGACGCACTGCTCGACCTCGAAGCGCTCGGCGTGGCCTGGTTCGCGACGTTCGGCGGCGAGCTGCAGCTGCGCGAGGTGTTGCGGCCGATCCGGATCGTGGTCGGCCGCAGCGTCGACTCGTTCGAGAAGTGGGGGTTCCGGCCGGTGCCGTACTTCGTGCCGCCGCCGCACGGCGACGAGGGGCGCACGTTCTTCGCCGGGCCGTCGCCAGCGCGACCCGAACGGCTGTTCTTCGTCGGCGTGCAAGGCCTGCTGCACCGCTGCCTGATCGGCGACGTCGACGCCGCCGACGACCGCGACCGCACGGTGCCGTGGCTCGAGGTCGGCCTGGGCAGTTGGTTCGAGGCGCGCATGCAGGGCGACGTCGGGTACGCGACGTTCGGCGCACCGACCGGCGAGAACCTGGTCGCGCTGCAGGCGCTGGCCGGTACGCCCAAGCTGCCGGCGCTGCTGCAGACACCGATGTACGGCGGTTTCTACCTTGCCGACGACGCCCCGACGGCGGCGAACTGGGCCGCCGCGCAGATGTTCGTCGCCTGGCTGCTGTCCGGCGAGGATCCGCACGCGGCGCGCGCCTCCTTCGTGGTCTACGCGCGCGCGGCGCTCGCCGACGGCAAGGGCACCAGCAGCAGCCATTTCGACACCACGATGGGCCGCAAGGTCGAATCGTGCGAAGCGCCGTGGCGCGACTGGCTGGGCCGGAAGTCGCGCGAGTGACGCGGCGGTCAGTCCGGCTGCGCGGCCGCGGCGAGCGCGTCGCCTTCGAGGCGGCAGACGCGCCAATCGGGCAGCACGGCGGCCCCCTGGTCGCGGTAGAACGCGATCGCCGGCTCGTTCCAGTCGAGCACCGACCAGTCCAGGCGCGGGCAGCCGCGGCGCACGGCTTCCTGGGCGACGGCGCGCAGCAACTGCAGGCCGGCCCCCCTGCCACGGTGTTCGGGGACCACGAACAGGTCCTCGAGGTACAGGCACGGGCGCGTCTTGAAGGTCGAGTACGACGCGAAGAACAGCGCGAAGCCGATCGGCGCGCCGTCGAGTTCGGCGACCAACGCGGCGCAGGCCGGAACGGCGCCGAACAGGTGGTCGTGCAAACGTTCGGCCGACAGCTCGAGCTGGTCTGCCAACCGCTCGTAGGCCGCCAACCCGGCGATGAAGCTGCAGATCGTCGCGACGTCGCCCGGCGCGGCCGGGCGCACGTGCACCGGGGTCGGTCCGCCCCCGCTCATCAGCGGCCCCAGCTCACCCGCGGTACGTGATGCGGCCGCGCGTCAGATCGTACGGCGACAGCTCGACGGTCACCCGGTCGCCCGGGATGATGCGGATGTAGTTCTTGCGCATCTTGCCCGAGATGTGGGCGAGCACGATGTGCCCACTGTCGACCTTGATGCGGAACTTGGTGTTGGCCAAGGTCTCGACGACCGTGCCCTCGAGAACGATGCTTTCTTCTTTCGCCACAAGTACTCCGAACGTCCGTCCGGACGGGCACGGCAGGCTCGATCGCGAGCCGCGCGGAAAGTCCGCGCCCAGGACGGGCCAAGCATTCTAGGTGGGGGGTGCTTGCTGTATCAAGGACCCCCACCCCCAACTGCGGTCGCCATGCCCGATTCCTTCGCACAAAAGCCCAGCTCGAAGAACGCCAGACTGGCAGGATCGCGCGGCCGCGGGCCAGCGCCAGCCGGGGAGCCAGCCGGGGCAGCTGCCGAGGCCGACCGGTTCGGCGAAGCCTACTACCAGCGCTACTACGAGGATCCGCGCAGCCGCGTCAGCGACGCCGCGGCGGTCGACAAGCTGGCCGGGTTCGTCGCCGCGTACCTGCAGTACCTCGACGTGCCGGTGCGCCGCATCCTCGACCTGGGCTGCGGCGTCGGCCATTGGCGAACGGCGGCGGCCCGGCGGTGGCCAGCCGCCAGCTACCAGGGCGTCGAGTGGAGCCGCTACCTGTGCGAGCGCTTCGGCTGGCAGCATGGCTCGGCAGCCGACTTCACCCCCAAGGGCCGCCAGCCGGGTTTCGACCTGGTCGTCTGCCAGGGCGTCCTGCAGTACCTCGACGACCGCAGCGCGGCGCGCGCGATCGAGAACTTCGGTCGGCTGTGCCGGGGAGCCTTGTACCTGGAAGCGCTGACGGCAGCGGATTGGCGCCAGAACGTCGACCGCACGGTCACCGACGGCGACGTGCATCTGCGCAGCGCCGACTGGTATCGGCGACGATTGGCCACCAGCTTCCAGGACTGCGGCGGCGGCGTGTTCGTCGCCCGCCGTGCCGGCGTGACCCTGTTCGAACTCGAGGGCGCCTGACCGATCGGCCGATGACATGGGAGCGACGTCGATGGCAACGATGGATTTCTTCGGCCACCAGGACCGCGCCCGCCGCGCTTCGAACCAACTGGTCGGTTGGTTCGTGCTCGCCGTCGTCGGGGTGACCGCCGGCGTCTACTTCGCGGCGGTGGCGACGCTGCAGGTTGCCGACAGCGGCGGCGGTTGGTGGCAGCCCGAGGTGCTGCTGGCCACCGCGGGGGCGACCGTGTGCATCGTCGGTCTCGCCAGCCTCTACAAGATCGGCCAGCTGCGCAGCGGTGGCAAGGCGGTGGCCAAACTGCTCGGCGGTCGCGCCGTCGACCCGCAGACCAAAGACGCCAAGGAACGCACGTTCGCGAACATCGTCGAGGAGATGTCGATCGCGTCCGGGACGCCGATGCCGGCCATCTACGTGCTCGACGGCGAACCGGGCATCAACGCGTTCGCGGCCGGCTGGAGCACCGGCGACGCCGTCGTCGCGGTGACCAGGGGCTGCCTGGAGAAACTCGACCGCGACGAGCTGCAGGGCGTCGTCGCCCACGAGTTCAGTCACATCTTCCATGGCGACATGCGGCTCAACATCCGCATCATGGGCGTGCTGTTCGGCATCGTCTGCATCGCGACGATCGGCCGCATCCTGCTGCGGCTGACCAGCCGCAGCGGCGGCGACGGCAAGAAGGGCGCGGCCGGGCTGGCGATCTTCGGCCTGTCGCTGCTGGTGGTCGGCGGACTCGGCGTGATGTTCTCGCGGCTGATCCAGGCGGCGATCTCGCGGCAGCGCGAGTACCTCGCCGACGCCAGTGCGGTGCAGTACACGCGCAACCCGCGCGGCATCGGCATGGCGCTGGCCAAGATCGGTGGCTACGGCGCCAAGCTGCAGAGCGCACAGGTCGAATCGGCGAGCCACATGCTGTTCGCCGACGGCATGGCCCGCTGGATCGGCGGCGCGTTCGCGACCCACCCGCCGCTGCCGCAGCGCATCGAGCGCGTGCTGCCCGGCTTCCGGAAGCAGCTCGGCAGCGGCAAGGGGCTGCAGGCGGCCGTCGAACGCACGCCAGCGCCCGCCGTGGCCGGCGCCAGCGGCTTCGCGCCG
>DAIMFJ010000302.1:2703-6641 GCA_036724695.1 Planctomycetota bacterium | reverse complement strand
CCGAGACGACCGGGCTCGCGGGTGGGGCGGGCACCGTGGTGTTCGCGTACGGGCTCGGCTTCTGGCAGGCGGGGGAGGTCGTGTTCGAGCAGTTGTTCCTGCGCGACTTCGGCGAAGAACCGGCCCTGCTGCAGCACGTCGCGCAGCGCCTCGCCGAGCATCCCGTACCGGTCACGTTCGTCGGCAAGAGCTACGACCGGCACCGCATCCACGCGCGGCTGGCAGTCCACAGGATCCAGGCGCCGGTGCTGACGCCGTTGCATCTCGACCTGTACCACGCGGCGCGGCGCACGTTCGGCAAGCAGTTGCCGGACACGAAGCTGCGCACCGTCGAAGAGCGGCGCCTGGGCCTGCTGCGCCACGACGACCTGCCCGGCAGCGAAGCCCCGGCGGCGTTCCTGTCGTGGGTGCGCGACCGCAGCGGCGCGGTCGACCGCGTGCTCGAACACAACCGCCTCGACGTGCTCAGCCTGGTGGCGTTGCTCGGCGTGTTGGCGGGTCGTCGCCCGCCGGCTGGCTGAGTGCGGTGCGGCGGCCGCGCGGTTCGGGCACCGGGTCGAAGCCCGCTTCGCAGAACGGGTGGCAACGCAGGAGTCGCCGCACCACCAGCCAACTGCCGTAGCAGGCGCCGTGCCGGTGCAGGGCCGTCAGCGCGTAGCTCGAGCAGGTCGGGTGGAACCGGCAGGTGCGTGGCTTCCATGGCGAGATGCAGCGCCGGTACAGCCACACCGGCAGCATCAGCAGCCACTTCACCGCGGGGACTCCGGGCCGGGCTGCGAGCGCGATTTCGGCTTGCCACGGTGCGGACGGGGAGCCGCCGCCAGGGCCTTGGGGACCAGCTGGCGCAGTTCGGCGCGCAGCGCGGCGAGCGGGAAGTTCTCTTCGCGTTGGCGCGGGATCAGCACCACGTCGAGGCCAGCCGGCAAGTCGCTGCGTTCGAGCCGGAACGCCTCGCGCAGGAGCCGCTTGAGCTTGTTGCGGCGCACGGCGCCGCCGTGGTCCTTGCTGACCGAGACGCCCAGGCGCGAACGTCCGGCGTCGCCGCGCGGCAGCACCACGGCCGTCATCCAGGCCCCGGCGGCGCGGCGGCCGCGTTGGTAGGCGCGGCGGAAGTCCTGTTGCGACTTCAGGCGCCCGTCGGCCGGCAGGCGTTGGTCGGGTCGGCCCGGTGCCGCTTGGGCCGGCGTCCCGCTCACTGGTCGAGCGCGCGCAGCGCCACGACGGCCTTTTCGTTGGTCGCCGGCAGGCTGGTGGTGGCCAGGAACTTGCGGAAGTCGGCGCGCGCCAGTTCGCGCTCGCCGAGCGCATCGAGCACGCGCGCCCGGTTGTAGTAGTCGCCGCTGCGCGACGGGTCGAGCTCGAGCACGCGGTCGAGCATCGTGCGGGCGGTTGCGTAGTCCTTGCGGTCGTAGGCGAGCTGGCCGAGCAGCGCGCGCGCTTCGAGTTCTTCGTCGCGCATCGAGCGCAGCATCGCCGTCTGCTCGCGTTCGTAGGCGAGGTTGGGCGTGCGTTCGATCTCCTTCTGCACCGTCTCCTGGTCCTTGGCGAGCTGCTCGAGGTAGGCCTTGGCGTGTTGGTCGCTGCGCGGCACGTCGCCGAGTTCGAGGTGGATCTGGAACAGGTGCTTGTGGGCCAGGCGCGTCGATTCGCCACGTTCGACCAACTGGTCGAGCGCTTCCTGGGCCATGCCGAGTTCGCGCCTGGCGTTGCCGTCGCTCGTCTTCGCCAGCTCGGCGAGTTCGGCGTTGCCGCCGCCGCGCTGCGACTGGTCGCGTTGGCGGATCGCCTCGCCGAGCCACCGGCGACCCTGCTTCTGGTGCGCCAGCGCGTAGGTCAGCAGCAGGTAGGGCTCGTGGCGGCGCAGCGAACGCATCGCGTAGACTTCGTCGAGCTCGGCGGTGGCGAGGTCGAGCTGACGATGGTCGGTGCCGGTGGCACTCTCGCTGCCCTTCAGCCAGATCATGCCGCGCACGGCGCGCAGCTTGTAGTCGTCGGGCTCGATGTCGAGCCCACGTTCGATCTGGCGCAGCGCCTGGTCGTAGCGGCCGGTCTCGTAGTACAGCGTCGCGGTTTGCTGGAAGTTGGCGAGTTGCTGCTGCTTCTCGGAGACCGAGGAGCAGGCGGCGGCCAGACAGCACAAAGCGAGGGCGAGTAGGCGCATCCGTGGGGCGTTGGGTCGGGGCGGCGCGAGGGGGAACGCCGCCAGCGAGCCAGGATACGGCAGGCGGGCGGGCTGGGGAAGGGCGCCGCCCGGTTTGGTGGTTGGCCGGGGGGTGGGGACGCAACCCGTTCCCTTGGGATGGCTTGCGTCAGCGTGGCAGGCGGCGGGCGGCAGCGGCGTGGATCGCCGTCAAGGCATCCTTGGCGGCCATCGCGATCTGGCCGTCGGCTTCGGCGCTGTAGTCGATCAGGTAGGGCAGCGCGGCGGGTTCGCCGAGCGTGCCCAGGGCGGTGATCGCCAGCAGGCGGCGGTCCTTCGGTTGGTTGGCGGCGGCCTGGAGCAGCAGTTTGGCGGCGGTGCTGGCGGGCGTGGTGTCGACGCCGGCGTTGGCCTGCTGCCAGAAGCGCTGTTGCTCTTGTTCGGTGCGCAATTCGTCGAGGGCGGTCTGGGCGGCCTTCTTGACGTCTTCGCTCGGGTCGCGCAGTTGGCGTAGCAAGGTCGGTACGGCCGCGGTGCCGAGCGTGCGGGCGAGGGCCTTGGTGGCGTCGATTCGCACGCTGGCGGAGCGGTGCTGGCCGGCGGCGGTCTCGACGAGGGGCTGCAGCTCGGCTGGCAGCGGCTTCGGCAGCAGGGCGATCACTCGCTGCAGTTCGTGGGGTTCGGCTTGTTCGAAGATCTGTTGCCACAGCGGCAGCGGCAAGGCGATCGCCGCCTGCAGCAACGCCGGCGCCAGCGTGGCCGGTTGGCTGGAACGGGCCAGCAGGCCCAGGCAAGGTTCGGCGCACGCGGCGATGAGGGCACTCGGCAGCGCGTAGCAGACTGCGGTGGCAAGGTCAGGGTCGGCGGTCGCCAGCAACTCACGCACGTTGGTCTGCAGTTCGGCGTCGGCCTGCCACGCCTGTTCCGTGACCTGGCGCAGGGCATAGGTGATGCGCCGCATGTGGTTGCTGATGTTGTTCTTCGACTGGTCTGCAGCGCGCCAGGCCAGGTGCCGCGCGGGCAGCAGCGGCACCAGGATCGAGAGCACTTCGCTGGGGATCTGGAACCTGCCGGTGGTGCCTTCGAGGTCGGCCCAGACCTCCTCACTGCTCGGCGACTCGAGCAAGGTGCGCCACGCGGTGCGCAGCGACTCGCGCTCGTAGCCGTGGGCCGACTGGACCGCGCCATTCTGGTTTGCTGCGGACAACCAGGTGATGCCGCGACCGTTCAGGTCAAACGGCCGGCGGTCATGGAACCCGGCATCGCTCAGGCCGAGTGTGTAAGCGCGTGGGAACAGTGGAATCGCCGCAGTGTCGCCCAGGCGCGCCAACTCGTAGAACACGCGGTCGCGGAGTTGTGGCGCGAACGTCTCGCCGGCCGGCGGTTGCCAGACGAGCAGCGCGCGCAGCGCTTCGCGCAGGCCAGGCGAGTCGAAACGTTGGCTCAGTTCGGCCAGGGGCAGCACGACGAACGGCGCCCAGCGCGCATCCTCCTGGCACAACGCGAACAGCCAGCCCGGCAGTTCGGCGTCGGCGTGGTGGACCATCAGTTGGATCAGGTCGACGAGTGCCCTGGCCGCATTCTGGGTCGATGCGCCACCGTCTTGCCAGGCGGTGGGATGGCCATCCATCCAGACGATCGTCTGGCCAAGCTTCGCTGCCGCAAAGCTGGCGCGCAGCGGGGCACACAGGCTTGCGGTCGCGGGTTCGCCCCTGGCCACCTCCAACAAGCGTCCCAGCTGGCCGATGCGGTGCATCAGGCCGTACAAGCGCAAGCGCTGGGTGTCCCGGGCAGCTCC
>DAIMFJ010000302.1:0-2693 GCA_036724695.1 Planctomycetota bacterium | reverse complement strand
AGTCCCGTTTCGGCGCGCAGGCGCGTGGCTGCGTCGGTGGCTGGCAGGCGTTGCTTCGCCAGGTGCAGCAATTCGACCTCGGCATCACCGAGTTCGCGCGAGCCTCGCGATGAAGTCCAATAGAGGTTCGTCCAGCTCGCGGCCGGCGAGTTGGCCAAGTGCCGCCAGGCGAGCAGTGCGGCCGCGCGAGGTCCATAGGCACCGAAGGCATGCAACAGCGGGTACGAGGCATCGTCGGCGGCAGCCGCCGGCAACCACTCGGCCGCGGCGTCGAGGATCAGCTTCTGGTCGACTGCTGCCAGGTTCTGCCAGCGTTCTGCCAACGACTGCAGCAGCATGCGCCGCGCCGCGGCGTTCTTCGTGCCGAGGTGCGCACGCATGTCGGCGACCGGCAGTGTGGAGACCAACTCGCGGAGCTGCTCCTGCACGATGCCGGCCGGATCCGCCACCTGCAGCACGTCCGCCACGCGCTCCGCGAGCTCGTCCGGCGAGGCGTCCGTCGCGTGCGCGAGCAAGCTCGCGTAGCGGTTCTCACCCCGCGAGCCTTCGTCGACCAGCGAGTCGAAGAGCTTCGCCACGATCCGCCGCTCGCGCGCGAGCGCGTCGTCGAACGCCTTCTCGCTCGCGAAACCGAGCGAGCGCGCGAGCTCGTCGCGCGCTGCAGGTAGCTGCGCGCGGCGTGGGTGTCCGAGCCCCACAGGACCTTGCGGAACTCGACCTTGTCGGCGTCGCGGAAGTATTCCTCGAGCTTGCCGCGTTGATACTCCGCGTCGAGAGCGGCGACCACCGCCGTGGCGCCGGCTTCGCCGAGCGACCACAGGTCGTCGCGCACGGTCGCCAGGGTCTTGTCGAAGTGTTCGTGCTCGACCTCGGGGCGGTTGCGCTTCTGCCAGGCGATGTCCTGCAGGCGGTCGCAGAGCAGCCTGGCCTTCTCGTGCTGGGCCTGCAGGAACTTCGCGGCCTCGTCCTGGCCATCGCGCAGGGCCTGCGCGCGCTGGCCGAGTTCGCCGCCGGCGGCGATCGCCTGGGCCAGGAACGGCTCGGCGTCGTCGACGCGCGCCAGGCGCCACAGCAACGTGCCGAGGGCCAGGTTGGTCTGCGCGGCGAGCGGTCCGCTCGCGCCGGCTTCGAGGATGGTCCGGTAGGCGCGTTCGGCGGCGCCGAGGTCGCCTTCGTGCTGTTCGAGCAGTTGCGCGCGCGCGAACTGCTTCTGCAGGTCCGCGGCGCTTGCCGGCGGCGGCGGGGTCTTGGGATCCTGTTGGGCGGGAACCACCGCGGCGGCGAGCAGCAGCGCGGTCCAGAGTGGGTGCTTCTTGGTCATCGTCGGCATCGGACGGGGTTGGCGCACCGGCCGCGTCGCCGGGTCGTCGAATCGCGGTCGCGGACTCGTCAAGGTCGGTTCCGGGTGCTGGCGCCGCCGGCCTGGTCGTCGTCCACGGCGAGCCGATAGCCGACGCCATGCACGGTGAGCAGCCAGCGCGGTGCCTGCGGGTCGCGTTCGATCTTCTTGCGCAGGTGCAGCAGGTGGGTGTCGATGGTGCGGTCGCTGACGCTGCCGGCCCCGCCCCAGACCTCGGCGAGGAACTGCGTGCGTTCGACGACGCGGCCGCGCTGCCGGTACAGCAACGCCAGCAGGGCGGCTTCGGTCGGCGACAGCCGCTGCCGGTCGTCGCCGCGCCGCAGTTCGTAGGCGTCGAGGTCGCAGTCGACGTCGCCGAGCCAGAAGCGCCCGGCCGGGCTGGCCGGGTTGCGTTCGACGCGGCGCAGCAGCACGCGCACGCGGGTCCGCAGCTCGCGCAGCGAGAACGGCTTGGTGACGTAGTCGTCGGCGCCGAGTTCGAGGCCGAGCACCTTGTCGCTCTCGCTGCTGCGCGCGGTCAGCAGCAGCACCGGCGTGCGCTGGTCGCGCCGACGGAACCGTTCGAGCACTTCGAGGCCGCTCGGGCCCGGCAGCATGACGTCGAGCAGGCACAGGTCGAAGCGGCTGCTGCGCAGCGCGGCGTGCGCTTCGTCGCCGTCTTGCGCAGTGGTCACCTGGTGGCCGTCGTGGGTCAAGGCATCGGCGAGCACCGTGCGCAGGCCGGGGTCGTCTTCGACGAGCAGGATCTGGTGGCTCATGGTCGGGTGGTGGTGAGTGGCAGGACGAACACGAACGCGGCGCCGGGGCCGTCGGCGGGGGCTTCGCAATGCAGGCTGCCGCCGTGCCGTTCGGCGATGCGGCGGGCGAGGTGCAAGCCGAGTCCGATGCCCGGCACCGAGCCGTGGCGGTGTCGGCTGCCGCGCACGAAGCGGGCGAAGATCGCCTCGCATTCGGCGGCTGGCACGCCGGGGCCGTGGTCGCGCACGACGATCCGCAGGTGCTGCGGGTCGCGGGTCGCGGTGACGTCGAGGCGCTGGTCGGCGACGGCGTACTTGCGGGCGTTCTCGAGCACGGCGAGCAGTGCCTGGCCGAGGGCTGCGGCGTCGGCGTCGGCCGGCAGCGGCTCGTCGGGCCGCTGCACGTGCAGCTGCAGCCCGGCGCGGCCGGCCAACGGCGCGAACAGGGCCAGCGTGCGCTGCAGCAGCTCGCCGAGGTCGAGGGGCGCGAACGTGTAGGCGCGTTCGCCGCGTTCGATCTGGCCGAGGTCGAGCACGTTGTCGATCAGCATCGACAGCCGGGCGGTCTCGCCGGCCAGCAGCGCGAAGTAGTCGCG
>DAIMFJ010000301.1:0-6641 GCA_036724695.1 Planctomycetota bacterium | reverse complement strand
GGCCGGGTGTGGGCGGTGCGACCGGGCGCGGCGGTGGCGCGGTCGCCGCACCGGCGGCCGCGGCGCTCTGTTCGCACATCGCCAACACCGCGTGCGCCGCTGCCGGCGCCAAGGACGCAGCGAGGCCGTCGCCGCGCACCGCGGCGTGGAACGCCGCCAGCGAGCCGCGCATGCTGCGAAGGAACGGGTCGTCGGGGAACACGACCTTGAACAGCGCCAGGCAGTAGCCCCCCACCGCCCCGAACGCCCGGCGCAGCAGGTGCAGGCCGCCGCGCGCGAGGTTGATGCCGTGGTCGAGGAACTCCAACCAGCGGGTCTTCCGCCGCACCCAGCAGCTGCCGCGGGCGAGGTCGAGCCAGGCCGCGCCGTCGCTGCCGATCGCCTGCACGGTGGTCTCCAGCCACGGTTTGCCGAACGCCATGCGCACGCCCGCGGTGCCGCGTTCGCAGCGCAGCGACAGGTGCCAGTCGGCGACGAACGCCACGCCGTTGGGCAGCGGCACCCGTTCGCCGACGGTCGCCTGCACCTGCTGGCACGGGCCGAGCAGCGTCTCGACCATCGAGAACAGGTGCACCCCCTGCTCGAGCAGGATGTTGGCCTCGGTCTGGAACATGAAGTGCGACACGTCGCCGGTCGCCAGTTGGCGCAGCGGTACGTGGTGCATGAATTCGACGTGCTCGAGGCGGCCGAGGTGGCCTTTGCCGAGCTGCCGCTGCAGCAGGACGAGGGCTGGGTGGAAGGTCTGGTTGTGGTTCACTGCCAGCACGGTGCCGCTCGCCGCGGCGGCAGCGCGCAACTCGTCGACCTCGCGCGCGGCCAGCACCAGCGGTTTCTCGACGAACACGTGCAGGCCGCGCTGCAGGCAGTCCAGCGCCAGCTGGCGATGCAGGCCCGGCGGCACCAGCAGGTGCACGGCATCGACCTCGATCGCCGCCATCATCGCGGCGACGTCGGCGAACGTGCGGGCGATGCCGTGGCGTTTGGCGAGGCGTTCGGCGCGCGCGGTCGCCGGATCGCACAGCGCCACCACCTCGACGTCGCGCATGCCGGCGAGGACCTGCAGGTGCACGTCGGCGATGAAGCCCGAGCCGACCAGAGCGAGACGGGTCTTGCGGCCGTTCACGAAGTGACGCGGCAGTTCTGTCGTGGCTGGATGCATGGGTTCGGGCGGCGGCAGTCTCGTGCGCCGTGCGGTCCGACGCAACGTGGCGGCGGACTTCTTCGGAACCCTGCTTTTCGGCCGCGGCCACGGTGCGGCGGGAGCCAGCTTTGCGACTCCGCGCCGCGCACGAGCCGAGCCGAAGCACCTGCCGACGGAACGGCGGTGGCATCGAGCCTTCGGCAGGCGCTGGGGCGTCCGCCCCAGCGCGCGACGTTCACTGCGTCGCGACGATCACTGCGTCGCGACGATGCCGAACGGGTAGCTCAGGTCGACCTGCGAACCGACCGCGCTGGCGGCCTGGTAGTAGATCGGCACGCTGAGGAAGATCGGGTCGTTGGGAATCGTGCGCGCCAAGGTCGCCGCGCCGTTGGCATCGAGGCCGCCGACCGCGGTGGTCACCGACGAGGCGAAGTCGAGGTGCCACAGGCCGCCGACGCCCGAGATGGGCACACCGCCCGGGAACGTGCCGAGCGCCGCGAAGGTCGCGTACAGGGCGTTGGGCACGCCGCGCACTTCGTGGCTGACCGCCGCACCGAGCCAACGGTTGCCGCGCACCCAGTAGGTCGGGCCCGCGGTGTCCTTCAGCGACACGTTGTCGATGTTGACGCGCGGCGTGGTCGTGTTGGTCAGGAACGTGCGCGCGAAGAAGATGCGCAGGGTCTTGGTGCCGGTCGACTGCGCCGTGAAGCGGCCGACGACCTGCGCCCGCTTCTGGCGGTTGGCGGTGTGTCCGCCGAACGCAAAGCGCGCGATCTCGACGCCGTCGACTTCGACCCAGATGGTGCCGGCGTCGGCGTTGGCCGAACCGGGCGCATTCGGGCGTGCGGCGCTGGCGTCGCAACGGAACTCGTCAGGCCCTGGATGATCAGGAGGTCCTGTTCGATCGTGTTGGCGGGATACGGGGCCGGCGTGACCTGCCCGCCCGGCTGGCAGCCGAACGAGTCGCTGGCCCCCATGCCGGTGGTGTCCCACCCGACCTCGTGGCCAGGGTTGACGCTGTAGCCGCCGCCCATGACCCAGGGGGTCAGGGCGCCGGTGAAGTCGCCGTTGACGACCCACTCGAGGCCTTGGGCAGGGAGGGAGAGGGCCGACGCGAGCAACGCGGCGAGGGCGAAACGGTGGTGCATGGTCGAGAGGTGGAGGGTTGGGGAGACGGATGCAGGTGTGGTGTAGGTTGCGAGGTGTGGGGCGTTCGTCAAGTCCTGGCGGCGAATGGCACAACTCCTGTACATGCGGCACGAACGGTGCGGCGCATGCATGGTGAGGTGGGCCCGGCGCTGGGCGGCGTGGGATTGCCGGGGCGGGCGGCGGGCGGCGTTGGGCTCTGGGAGCCGCGAGGATGCCGGGAAGGTCTTTTCCTGCGGCGCGATCGGCGGTACCCTGAACTCGGCGGGCCGTAGCGCAGCCTGGTAGCGCGGCTGGTTTGGGACCAGTAGGTCGGAGGTTCAAATCCTCTCGGCCCGACCACTCTAAGTAGCTGAGTCACGCAGACTTGCGTGAAACCGTCCACCTGCGGAGGTGGGGCGTGCGGCGTGTAGACCATCCGTGTCCACGGATTTTGTCCACGAACGGCACGCGCCGCGTGAGCGTCTCGGCGTAGCGCCCGAGGCGGCAGCCGGCGACGATCCGCACCAGAGGCCACAAGATCGTTGCGACTGGTATCCGCTCTGCACGTCTGTCGTCGCGCCGATTCAGCCCGTGACGACCTTCCCGGCAAGCCGTATCGGGAAAGCCGTCGGCGTCGGGCGAACGCAAACACCGTGACCGTCCGGAGATTGCAGGCCCCCACCGCCACCCACAAGCCAGCCCGCCAATCCAGTCAGAGCACGATCATGGTCAGGCCCGCGGTCGACGCGAAGCCCTCGGCCGCGTTCGCATCGAACACGAAGCCCTGGAACACCACGCGCTGTTGATGGAGCAATGGGTGGTTCGGGATCGTGAACGGCAGAGCGAACACCCCGGCGCCCGGTGCACCCGTCGCGCCGCTGGTCACACCCCAGAATGCCATCGACGGGGACTCGAGCAGCAGCCGGCTGCTGCCGAGCATCGTGTTCGCCTCCCCCGCGAAGCTCACGCCTTGCAACGCCATCGACCCGCCGACTGCGTCGGTCAGGGAGATCGCGACGGGCTTGCCGAGCTGCGGTGCCCCACGGAGCACCAGCCTCGGCGCGATGCCGCCCGTACCCGCCTTGCTGGGGCCGAAGCGCTCGCGACCGTAGATCCTGCCGTAGTGCAGATCGGTCGGCTCGGTGGTGCCGTTGAAACCGTCCGCCCAGAAGATGCCCAGGTCCTCCTCGCCACCGAGGAAGTGGGCCCACCCGCCGAAGATCGAGGTGCCCAGTTGCTGCCGCACATGCCAGCTCTGCCCCAGGTCCCCAGAGACATCCAGGTCGACCGGCCACCATACGTAATGGGGTAACCAGTAGTCCTGTCGCGTCCAATGGACGGCGACCATTGGCGGGCGCAAGGCGATGGCAGCATTGCCAGGCCGGCCTGCATTGCTGCCGATGGCGCTACCGGGCGAGATCGTCCATGAAGCGCCTGCATCTGCCGAGACAGCGATGCTGCGTGTGCCCAGAGTGCCGCCGCTGGTCCACTGGTAGGTGCTGCAGGCGAGGCACACTGCATCGCCGCTGACGGCGATCGCGCAGCCACCCAGGGTGCCGAGCGCCTGCGCCGACCATGTGGTGCCACGGTCCTGAGAAGATGCCACCACGACTTGACCGTTGTTCGCCGAGATTGCGGCATGAACGTGGCCGGCGTCGGCGGCGATCCCCACCAGCGAACCTGGCGGAGCCGGAATCGTCACGGCTGGCGACCACGTCGAACCCGCATCGAGCGATCGATGGTAGACGTAAGGCCCGTAGCCTCCGCCGACGTGGAGGTCGCTCCCAGCCACTGCGACCTCGCCTTGCCCGAACGGGAACGCGACGGGCGTCGCCAGCCAGGTCACTCCAGCATCACCCGAGCGCTGGTAGAGCAGCTGCCCGCTGACTTCGAAGAACACGTGGAGCACGCCTCCATCGACGAAGAAGCGCCGGAAACCGCTGCCAGTGCTCGCAAACGTGATCGGCGCCGACCACGTGGTGCCACCGTCGCCCGTGCGTACGTACGCCAAGAGTCGGCGCGCAGGATTGGCAAACTCGTCTCCCAGCAACATGTGGCACGTGTTGCCTTCGGCGACGGATTCGACGGGGTACAGCCCGGTCGTGTTCGGCACCGCCTGCCACGTCTCGCCGTCGTCCGACGACGAGAGGAAGGCGGTCGACTGGTTCGCCCATCCGATCAAGTAGACATGCCGACCCGAACTTGCGAGCGCGGATGTTCCGGTACCAGAAGCAACCCATGGGCCGAGGTTCGGAGCATGCCACGTGCGACCTCCGTCGGTCGAGCGGCGGTACCTTGGAGAAGCGCCGCCGACCACATGGATCGTCTCGGCCTCCCGCCGAGCGGCCCCCCAACGGACGGCATCCCATCCGCTCGCCGATACCAGCGAACTTTGCACTTGAGCCATCACGGCCCCACTGAGACCCATCGCAACCATCCACCGTGTCGTCGTTCGCATGCCGGATACCAGCGGGTCTTCAAGGTTGCGTGTGGGTCACCCGCGAGTTCGGGCACCCCTTGCCAGTCTACGGCGTTCGGCGCCATCCGAGAAGCGGTGGGTGCCAAGCCGGCTGCCACTCGAGGTTGAGACACGCCGTTCACGTGCTCGCTGCTCGCATTACGGCGAACTCCATTCCCTGCCGCGCCAGCCACTCCAAGCAGGCCCCCTGTTCTCCTCGCACTCGCACAAGCGAGGCAACCTTCGGCACCACCAACCGAGGCAGCCTCTGCCGCACCAGCAACAACCGAGCCGACGCTGCGGCATACTGGTGCTCATGGTCGTCCCCAAGCCCATCCCGTTCCCGACCGACCGATACAGCATGCTGCGCTACGTCCGTGCGTTCCTGGATCTGCTCACGCTGCGAGTGGACGGCGGGCTCGGGGGTCAGGTTCGGGGTGCCGGCGGGGCGGGGCATCTGACCATCCTAGCCTGGCGCCGCGGCGGCGAATCCACCGTACCCCGCTCGAGCTCAGGCGCGCCAGAATCGACCACCGCACGCGCTAAGCCGAAGTGCGAGGCGCATAGAAGGGGGAAATTCCGACGCGACTGCGCGATCATCAGCCCGATGGACCCCTACTCATTCTGGGTCGCCATCGCCTCCACGATCCTGGCCGCCCTCAGCCTGCTGCGTGAGCATTACCGGTCGAAGGTCGAGCACGAGGCTTCCGAGCGGCATCGCGCAGAGGATCGTGGAGAGAAGTCGCGAGATCGTCGCCTCGACGTGTTCCTCACGTTCCTTCAGCATGTCGAGGGAGTCCGGAACTCCCTGATGCGATCGTGGTACGTAGCGGCACAGGTAACGAAAGAGAACGAGCACTACGCAATCCCCGAGCAAGACGATGCGTTGCAGGAGTTCGAGGACGAAATGCGCGCGCTAACAAGGGCTGCAGACACGATCGCGATATTGGAGTCGCATCGGACGCGCGATGCGGCGTTCGAACTTTACGCGAAACTGGTCGAGGGCATGCACCGCACCGGTCGGATCGAGTGGAAAAGCGATGCCGAGATCACAGAGTGGGGCATTCTCGTCCAGCAGCTCTCCGGAAAGCTCTGCACGGTGCTCAACGAGGAATTCCGAACATGCGATTTCACAAGCAAGGCGAAGGGGCGCAAGAGCAAGCGTCCTGGCGGCTGACTCTGGGACCTCAGTTGCCGCCAGGCAGCCCCAAACTCGGCAGCAGGCCACCCAACACTGCCCAGTGCCACACGTCCGGCGCCTGCTCCCCCTGCACCCACCGGTATACGGTCTGCCGATGCACATCGGCCGTGCCGAGACCATCGAGGCCGAACAGAAGCGGCAACATCGCTTGCAACGCTCAATCCGAGGCGATTGGACCGCGATAGTTGCGACAAACGTAGAAGTCGACGTCGAAGAGATGCCGGCCAAGACACCGGATCGGAAGCCGCTCGACGTGCTGGATCGACTCGAATCGCTTCTTGGCCTCCTCGATGATGTGCTCTCGACCATCGGGACGCGCCAATACCAATACGGCATGCTCGCCTTTGTGTGTCCTAGGACTATCCCAGTAGTCGTACTGGAGAGCGGGAAATCCCAGCACGTTGTGGGCCAGCGTTGGTTCCTCGGCCGTCACTGCCTCGCGCGCCTTCGTCTCGGTAGGCTCTTCGTGCAACTCATAATGCCACAGGGCGTACCCCAATTGCGCAGCGTCGCGATAGTCGGCGGCAAAGAAGAACATGTTGCCCTCGACGCCATCCTCAACGTCGACTGCGTCCTCCCATTTCTCGGCATTGACTGCGATCTCGGGCCAGCCGTAGTACGAAGACCCCTTGCCTGGCGGCACGACGCGCACCAGGGGCGCCAGCGGGAGGAGCACCGGTACCAACAGCAGACTGCCGACCGCGAATCGCACG
>DAIMFJ010000300.1:0-6644 GCA_036724695.1 Planctomycetota bacterium | reverse complement strand
GGCGCGTCGGGCATCGCATCATCTTGCCGATTCGTCGGCGCGCTGTCGCGGGTCTTGCCCGGCCCGCCGCGAACGGGGACGCTGTGGCGATGCCGTTCCGTGTGGTGTTCGCAATGCCCCTCGTTGCGCTGGTGGCCGCGAGTCCGGGCAGCAGCCAAGGCCAGGCGGCGGGGCGGATGCACGCCCAGTGGGCCGAACCGGCCCGGCTACTCGAGCGCAGTTGCCTCGATTGCCACGGTGGCGACGCGACCAAGGGTCGGTTCGACCTGCGCGACGCCGCGGCCGATCCGACCGCCCGGTTGTGGGCGATCGCGCGCGTGCGCGAACGGGTGCGTACTGGCGAGATGCCGCCGCCGGAGGCCGATGCGCCGGACGCTGCCGAACGCCAGCAACTGCTCGACTGGTGCGATCGCCAGTTGGCCGACGGGTTGCCGAAGCTGCCGTGGCCGGCCGGGCGGGTGACGATCCGGCGGTTGTCGCGCACGCACTGGCAGAATGCGGTGCACGACCTGTTCTCGGTGCGGACTGCGTTGGCGGCAGGGTTCCCGACCGACGACATCGGCTACGGCTTCGACACGATCGGCGACGCGTTGTCGTTCTCGACGTTGCACTTGGAGAAGTACCTCGCCGCCGCCGCCGACGTCGCCCACCAACTGCTCGACGACCGCGACCCGGATGCACCGCGGCGGCAGACGTTCGCGCCGAGCGCGTTCGTGGTGCCGGATGGTGCGCCGGTGACCGAGCGTGGCACCGGGCTGAGCTTCCTGTCGCGCGCGACCGCGCAGCAGCGGGTCGTGCTGCCGCGCGACGGCGAGTACCGAATCGAGCTCGTCGCGGCCGGCGACCAGGGCGGCGACGAACCGCCGCAGTTGGTGCTCGGCTGCGACGGGCGCGAACTGACGACGTTCGCGGTGCCCAATCGCCGGCCCGGACCGCTGGCGTTGACCGTGCCGTTGGCGGGTGGGGCGCACACGCTGTCGATCACGTTCCCGAACGACTTCTACGCACCGACCCACGCCGACCCGCGCCGTCGCGACCGCAACCTGCACGTGCATTCGGTGACGGTGGTCGGCCCGCTCGACGTGGTGCCGCGGCCGAACGCGGCGTGGCTGTTCGCAGCGGATCCCGGCGGCGACGATCGTGCGGCGCGGGCGGCGGCGATGTTGCCGGTGTTGGTGCACCGGCTCTACCGGCGGCCGGCGCTCGACACCGAGGTGGCGCGCCTGCAGGGGCTGGTCGACGGGGCCTTGGCCAGTGGTGACGGTTGGCCCGCGGCGTTGATCCCGGCGGTGCAGGCAGCCATGTGCTCGCCGCACTTCCTGTTCCGCATCGAGACGCCGCCGATCGGCGCCGACGGCGCGCGCGAACAACCGTTGGACGGTCATGCCCTGGCGACGCGGCTGGCGGGGTTCCTGTGGAGTTCGGCGCCGGATGCCGAGCTGCTGGCCGCTGCCGGAGGTGGTGGGCTGGCGACGCCGGCTGGGCTGCGCGCGGCGACCGAACGTTGCCTGCAGGATCCGCGCGCGATCGCCCTGGTCACCGACTTCGCCGCGCAATGGTTCGAACTGCGCGCGCTCGCCGAACGGGTGCCCGATCCGGTCCGCTTCCCCGAGGTCGACGCAACCTTGTTGGCGGCGATGCGGCGCGAGACCGAATTGCTGTTCGAGTCGGTGTTCCGCGACGGCCGCGACGTGCGCGAATTGCTCGATTGCGACTTCACGCACGTCGATGTGCGATTGGCAGCCCACTATGGGATGAAGCTGCCGGAGGGAGGCGCTGCCAGCACCGCCGACGGCTTCGTGCGGGTGACGCTGGCCGGTGAGCAGCGGCTGCGCGGCGGTCTGCTCGGCCACGGCAGCGTGCACACACTGACCAGCCACCCGACGCGCACGTCGCCCGTCAAACGCGGCAAGTGGATCCTCGAGAACATCCTCGGCGCGCCACCGCCGGCGCCGGAGCCTGGTTCCGACAGCTTCGCGAACGAAGCCGCGATCGACAGCGCAGCGTCGCTGCGCGAGCAGCTCGAGGTGCACCGCGCCAGTTCGCGTTGTGCCGGCTGCCACGTGCGCATGGACGCGCTCGGCTTCGCGCTCGAGAACTACGATCCGATCGGGCGCCTGCGCACGCACGACGCCGGCGGGGCGATCGACGCGCGCGGTGCTTTGCCCGACGGACGGCAGCTCGACGGTCTGGTCGGGCTGAAGGCCGTGCTGCGCGACGATCCGGCGTTCGTGCGGAACATGCTGCGCAAACTGTTCGTCTACGCCGTCGGGCGCGAACCCGCCCAGGTCGATCTGCTGCATCTCGACGCCGCCGCCGACCGCGCTCTGGCCGCGGGCAAGGTGACGGTTTCCGACCTCGTGCACGTGGTCGTGCAGAGCCCACCCTTCACCCGCGTCGCCACCTCCCGATGAAGTCGATCCTGCCCACGTTCCGCAATCGCAGTCTGTCGCGTCGCACGCTGTTGCGCGGGGTCGGCGCGGCCCTGGCATTGCCCTGGCTCGAAGCGATGCAGCCGGCCCTGGCCGCGCGCCGCGGCAGCCAGCCGGAGCGGGCGCGCGCGGTGATGTTCGTGTTCTCGCCGAACGGCAAGAAGATGGACGATTGGACGCCGCGCGAGGCCGGTGCCGAGTTCGCGCTGCCGCACAGTCTCGAGCCGTTCGCGGCGTTGCGGCAACGGCTGTCGGTGTGCAGCAACTTCTGGATCGACGGCGGCAACGCGCACGGCGATGGCCCCGGTGACCACGCGCGTGCGGCGGCGTCGTACCTGACCTGCGCGCACCCGCGCAAGACCGGTGGCGCCGACATCCACTGTGGCGTGTCGATCGACCAGGTGATCGCCGGCAAGGTCGGCGGGGCGACGGCGTTCGCCTCGCTCGAACTCGGCGTCGAAGGGGGTGCCCCGGCCGGGATCTGCGATTCGGGCTACTCCTGTGCGTACTCGAACAACATCAGTTGGCGCACGCCGTCGACGCCGGTCGCCAAGGAGACCGACCCGAAGGTGGTGTTCGGCCGGTTGTTCGGCGATCCCGAGGCGATCGCCGACGCGCAGGCGCGGCAGCGGCAACAGGCGCGTGAACGCAGCGTGCTCGACGCGGTGCTCGGCGAGGCGAACGCGCTGCGCGGGCAACTCGGCGGGCGGGATCGGCAGAAACTGGACGACTACCTGGCGGCGGTGCGGGAGTTGGAGCTGCGGCTGGCGAAGGCGGGCGAGTCGGCGGCGGAACAGGCCCCGGAGTTGCCGAAGGGGCTGTTGGCCCCAGCCGGCTGGCCGGAACGGCTCGAACTGCTGTACGAGGTGACGGCGCTGGCGTTGGCGAGCGATCGCACGCGGGTGGTCAGCCTGATGCTCGGCAAGGCCGGCAGCAACCTCAGCTACCCGTTCCTCGGCGTGCCCGATGCGCACCACGAGCTGAGCCACCATGGCAGGAAGGCCGACAAGCTGGCCGCGATCCGCAAGATCGACCGCTTCCACAGCGAGCGCTTCGCGGCGTTCCTGCAGCGTTTGGCCGGGCTGGCCGAAGGCGACGGCGACGTGCTGGGGCGTACGGCGGTGGTGTTCGGGTCCGGGATCGGCGACGGCGATCGGCACAACCACGACAACCTGCCGGTGCTGCTGTGCGGCGGGGATCGGGAGGGCGTGCGCGGCGGGCGGCACGTGCGGTTCGGCGAGCAGACGCCGATGGCCAACCTGTACGTCGCGTTGCAGCAGTGGATGGGAGCTGGCGACGGGGGCTTCGGCGACAGTTCGGGGGTGTTCGAGCTGGGTGGGTGAGGGATCAGTCGGCGAAGACGTCGTCGATGGTCGCGGCGTCGAGGCGGGGATCACTGGCGGTGGTACGATCGACGTCGATCGAAGGTTGGTCGATCTCGGTGACTTCCACCAAAGTTGCTCCTATCTCTACAATGGAGGTTGCCGATGATTCGTTCGCGTTCAGGTGTGGTTTGCGCAACGCTGACGTTTGCCCTGTCGGGTGGCTCCAGCCCGTTGTTCGGTCAGCAGGAGCCGGGCGTGCCACCTGTCGCGCGGCAGATGCTGCCCGTCTCGGTGTCTTCCGGGCTCACCGTGCGCGCTGCACGGTTGCCCGAAGGGCGTTCGGTGTTGCGCATCGCCAACCGTGGGGAGGTTGCCTCGGTTCAGCTTCCTCATGCCATGACGACGGCAGCCACCGGAATCGGCGACGACCTGCTGGTGGCAGGCGTGCTGCCGGACGGTGCCTGGGAGTATCGATCGCTGACCTTGCATGATGGGACTTGGACCGTGGCAGAACACGGTGTCAGGACGTTCTTGTGTCACGTGGCGAAGATGTCGTGCAAGCATGGCCGATTGGCTTTGCTGCTCGGTGATGGGACGATCGTCTCGGCCCCATGCGATGACGTGAGTGATCTGCCCAGCTGGGGTGAGTTCGAGTACGTGGGCATGGCGCCACCCCAGATTCGCATGGCCGTGGGTTTGGCGCATTTTCATGTCGCCGCATTGGATCGTATATCCATCTACGCCCACCCGATGCCCCCTCGTCCCGCCTTTGTGCGCCAAGCGTCCGGAGAATGGCTGTTCGTACAGGGTGAGGCGCCGCCGGCCGTCGACATCCTCAGGGTCGAGAAGCCAGCCCGTATCGGTTCGAACATTCGATTCGGCAACACCACGAGTGGCCCCGTCTTCCTCGAGGAGGAAGGGGTGCAGCCGTGGATGCCCGTGACGGACGAGCAGCCGTCCGCGGGATGGGGTTTGCTGCCCTCAGGCCTCAGTCAAGGTTTGCGGGCCGACACGCGCTACCGTCTCCAGGCCAATGGCAAGGCCGGAGCGTGGTTCTACCCGGCTGCCATTGCGGGCAGCGTGTGGTTCGCGCAGGGATTGCGCTTGGAGGAAATCCGGGTGCTCGAGTCCGGCGTGCGCGCAGAGCGTGGTAGCATCGCGTTTCGCACGACGCTGGAGTTCGATCGGGAGAGCGTGCCCAGCCGCATCCACAAGGCCGCTTTCGTGGCGGTTTCTGCGAGTGCACAACCCCCCATTGCCATCCGCGGGGGCCGAACGTGGCTCGTCGCGGATCAGGCCTTGAGTGCCGAGAAGCTGCTTCAGCCGCGACGGCAGGTCTACGCACTCTCCGTTGCGGTCCCGCTGCCCGAAGGCCAGCCGCAGGCGGGTCGCTGGGTGCATGCGCAGTTGTTGGTGATCGGTGAGGATGGAGCAGTCCTGGGGGCCACGGGGGTCCGCAGTGTTGCCATCCTGCCGAACCAAGGAGATCGAACCGTCGCGCAGGAGCAGGCCGGTCGCGTCTCTGCTCGCGGTTACTGGGCTGCCCACGGCATTCAGGATGTCCAGCAGTTCTGGGACCGTGTCGTAGAACCGCGATGATGGGTTGTCGATTCCGCAGTCAGGGCTGCCGTGGTGCTCACCTCGCGGCAGCCCGGACGCGCATGTGACCGGGTTCGACCAAGGTCGCGTGGCGACGTGGTGCCTGCTCATCGCCAACCGCAGGAACTTCGGCGGGGTTCGCTGTTGCAGCCGAGCCGTCGTGATCCAAGTGCCGGTGACGGGCTTGGCGCGGTGGTCTGGGACGCCGCCGAGGCGGTCGTGGGACACTGGTGAGGAGTCGCGGCCTCAGAGCCTGAGAGAGAAACCTCTCGAAGGCTCTGCGCGGCCGCGAAGGCGGCCGCCAATCGGCAATCTGAGAGGCCGTATAATGATTTCTTCTCGGCCTCTCAGCCGTCCGCGAAGACGTCGTCGATGGTGGCAGCGTCGAGGCAGCGGCGGGCCCAGGTGCGGAGTTGGGTGGGTTCGGCGGTGCGGATGCGGGTGGTGAGGGCGTCGGGGATCGAGCCGAAGCGACTGGTCAGCAAGTCGGAGAGGATGGCGGCGAGTCCTTCGGCGAGCCCTTCGGCCTTGCCCCTGGCCTCACCCCTGGCCTCACCCTCGGCTCTACCCTCGGCGAAACCGCGTTCGTGCAACTGGACAGCCGTGCTCTTGAACTTCATCTGGACCTCCTTGTCGACATTCTGCCACACCACGTCGAGCAGCTGTTCGGGCTCGAGCGGGGTGGCCCGCATCAGGTACGAGAGTAACGCATCGAGCGATTCGCTGCCCGGCTCGGCGCGGAACACCTCCTGGAACATCTCGACCCACTCGACGATCGCCGGGATCGCCCGTTCGGGCAGGACGCCGGGCAGTAGTTGCAGGGCCCCGAGCGTGGCCTTGCCGAGCACGGTCAGCGTCAGTGTCTGCAGCTGGGCTGCCGACCACCCAGCGGTGCTGAACACGGCGTAGCGGAAGTGCGGCTGGTAGCTGCGCAGCGCGTCGTGCAGGTCGTCGGGCACGCCGCGGAGGTCCAGCAGTTCCGCGAGGTCGGTCGGCGCGCGCCAGGGCTTCTTGCCGTGGTGGATGACCACCGGCAACACGGGCGGCAGGCGCCGTTTGCGGCGCCCTCGCTGCTGGCGCCAGTTGTGCATCTGCACGCGGTTGGCGTAGCTGTTGAGCTGCAGGACGGTGCCGCGGCTGCTGCGCGACTTGTGCTCGAGGATCAGGTGGAGGTGGACGGTGCGGTTGCCGAGGCGAACCCGGAACAGCAGGTCCGTCTGGCGCTTGCTGAGGCGGCCGGACACGAACGTGCCGTCGCAGGCCTCCAGCGTGGACCAGTCGATCGCGG
>DAIMFJ010000299.1:0-6678 GCA_036724695.1 Planctomycetota bacterium | reverse complement strand
CCGTCGCCCCTGGGCCGCAAGGCCTGAGGGCGCTGTCGTCTGATCGCGGGTCGGCGGCGTTGGCCGTCGGTCAGCCGGAGCCGCTTCTCGCCGAGCTGCTCGCGCAGCACGCGGTTACCTTCAACCAGAACCCAAGCGCCTTCGCCTCCCGCTGGTTCACCATGCCGGCGAACACCGCGAGAAGAAAGCGCAGCGGCTGCCGCAAGTCCGGCATGGACGCGCGGACGGTGACGCCGAGGATCCGGGCGGCGCCCCTGGCCTACTCATGCCCACGGCCCACCCGGAGGCCAGCGCAGCGCGAATGCGTTGCCACCGGCGAGGGCCGCCAGCACGGGGCCCAGAAACGCACGGACGGCGGCAACCTGCTCGGCGAGCGCAGCGTGGGGCTCGACGGCCTGGATCTTGCGCAGGAAGGCCGACCATTGGGTTTGCTTGCCGGGTTCGTCGGCGAACTCCTCGCTGAGCCCGATTGGAGTCGCGAGCACGGAGGTTTCCCGGCGCTCGAACGTGGCTCGGATCGCTCGAGCTAGTTTCCGGCCGTCGAAATCGAAGGCGCGCGCCAGCAGACCGATGTCGAAGTAGTCCTTCATGCGGCTGTTGAGCCGTCCGTGCTGGAACATCGCGTGCAGCTTCTCGGCGATGGCGGTCTCGCGGCTGTAGCCGGTGAGGCGGGGGGCCGGGAACTCGAGGATCGTCGGCAGTTCCACGTCCTGCTCTGCTTCCGGCAGCGCATCGCCGAAGCCGACGTCGATCTGCATGCGCACCCGCGAGGTGCCGAGGGTGCCCAGGAATCGCACCCGCGCGCCCACGTACGCCGATTCGACGGTGATCCGTTCTTCGGCGACCGAGTCGGGGTCGAAGGCGAGGCCGTCGGGTGGGACGACGACCATCCGGCAAAGTTCCCGAATGGTCGCGACCAGATCGGGCGTGTGGTTGCGGCCGCGGCCGAGCAGGTCGATGTCCATCGTCGGACGGATCGTCGGCGCTCGCCAAGCCAGCAGCATCATGGCGCCCTTGAGCACGAAGCGGTCGCGATACGGCGATTGGGCAAGGCGGTACAGGAACCGTTCCATCGCGAAGTACTGCAGCAGCTCGGCAGCTGGGCGATGGCGGGCCTTGGCGAGGTTGTTGAGGCGCTGCCGGATCGACATCGCCAGGTCGTGGATCGGCTTCGTCACAGGATTGCCTCCAGGTAGCGGCGCACGAGATGCTCTACGCGGCAGATCTTGGCAAAGTGCAGCAGGGGTTCGGGGTCGAAGCCGCGGCGACGACGCAGAGCCTTGAGGGCAGCGAGCGCCGTGTCGAGGCCGACCTGTCCGCGGAACTGGAAGCAATCGGCCACCGTCTTTGCCGGCGAGAACACCCGCAGCTCCAGACCGTCGACGCCGTGGACTTCGACTCCGGCCTGCAACGAGGCCGGCCGCAATCGAATGACGCGCAGCGGGGGGTACTCGAGGCGGGGTTGTTCGGCGCCGCGCGGCAGGGCGACGTGCACCGCGTGCGGTACCTCGTCCGTGAGGTCATGGAACGCCAGCGCCGAAATCAGGCACAGCACGGCGCGTGGCATCCGTGCGGCCACGATCAGGAGATCCGGGTTGGCTGGTGCCGGCCGATCGGTGAGGCGGTAGACGCCGCGACTGAGCCGTTCCAGGTGGCCGGCGTCGCACAGTCGAGCGAGCGTTCGCGCCGTGATGCCGAGGGCGCGGGCCTGGCCGGCGCGGAAGGCTCCTTGGAAGGAGCGCAGGCGGCGCATGGGGGCGGCGGTGTTCGGCGGGATCTTCGGAGCGCCCATGGATGTTCCAGTATACCGATCGGATGATGGATCGGTAGGTATTTAGGAGCACGAGCTCGCCGGGTGGTCCGGGGGCGTTGGCGGATGGGTGTGGTGGGTTGCGGGGATCGACCGGGACGGTCTTCGCCACGGCTCTGCGTGCCTGCCAACGGGGCGCCACCGAAGCGGCAATCGCGCCCGGAAACCATGTATCCATGGCAGTTTGGATTCGTTGGGGCCATCGCGCGCATGGCCACTGCTCGTCGGGGCCGACCCAGCATCGCGCCGATCCCCGAGGTGAAGCCGCCTGCGGGGGCATGGCCTCGGATGGTGCGTTCCGCGTCGAGCCCGGCAACCGGCTGCCGCTCCTGTAGTTGGCCGAGCCAGCCGATCCTTGCCAGGATGGGTGGATCCGTGCATGGGCGCATGAGCCCACCGTGACCCGCTGGAACTTGACCAATCCTGACGAGACCGATCGGCTGGTTCGCGGCTTCCTGGCCCGCCTCGGCATGGGGAAGGGCGACCTGTCAGAGTCCGTTGGCGAAGCGTGCCGCCGGGAGGTGCTTCGCCGGACCGTGGCCGAGGTGCAGGGGCACAACGCGGACCTGAGCCCTGTGGATGTGATGTGCCTCGCGGAGAAGGCCGTAGCGGCCACCCGTGCGGCTCGTTCTTGACGCGAACATCCTGGTCTCCGGGCCGCTTTCTGCGGAGGGGCCGCCGGGGAAGCTCGTGGCTGCCTGGCTGGATCGGCGCTTCGTACTGGTCACTCCGGCGGAGCAGATCGAGGAGCTGCGCCGCGTGCTGGCCTACGCGAAGCTGCGGCCATTCGCGGGGGGGGCGCAGGCGCGCGACTTCGTCGAGAACCTGGAGGCGCTCGCCGAGCTGGCGGAAGACCTGCCTGAGATCCAGGCATCTCTCGCCCCGGACGGCAACCTGATCCTGGCCACCGCGGTTGCTGGCGGCGTCGATGCGGTCGTCTCCGGCGGCCTTGCGGGCATGCTCGTGCTGGGCAGCGTCGGGAGCAACTCCATCGTCACGGCGCGGCAGGCGGTGGAGAGGCTGGGGCTGAGCGACTGAGGTGCGGTCGAGGCCATGGCCGACCAGGTCGCGGGGGCGCAGCACGCCCAGCTTGCGGGCGAGGGCCGGGTCTTCTCGGGGGCTGCCAAGGCTACAAAACGTAGGAGAATGCGCGCGAAAGTTGACGAAACGTAACGTGTGGGCCCCCAAGTCCGGCGGTCCTCCGCTGCCACGATGGCGTGGGTCGGGTTCCCTACCGATCGTGGGATCGGTAGGTGTCTTGATCCGAGGCGGCCAGGCCAGGTGGAGCGGGCGTTGGTGCCACGGCTGCACGATGCGTGCAGCCGGTATTGCGGGGGACTCGTACCTGGCGCAGCTGGGGGAACAGGCGGCGGGTCGCTCCGTACCTGGCGGCAGCCCCGGGGTTCTCGCGGACCGCGAACAGGTCGACCGCGGTGCGGCGCGGCCGAGGGTGCGCCGTGAGGCAGCAGGGCCTGGTGGAGAATGTCACCATGGTTGTCGTGCATGGGTGCGTTTTCGGCTGCCTCGATGCGGGGGAGTTCGGTGGAATGGTGCGCAGCACTGCCTGCAGCCGGACATCGGCGGCACGGAGGCAAAGGGGGAGGCGTTCCGCCCGGTTCCAGCATGCCGCCCATCGAAGTAGACTTGCAGGGGTGCCTCGAGTCCGCGGACACCACGCCAGATCCTCCAGCTCCTTGGCTGCGCGGCTACCGATGCGTGGGCACTGCTACCATCGCCTCGGCGGCCAGTGCGCGCGTGACGCGGCGGACGGGACCGATCGATTGGTGGGCCTCGAGCCATGATGAGCGATGCGGAAGTGGCTGCCTGCCTGGAGCGCGAGCGACGGATTGCCTGCGGGCAGGCGCCTGCTCACGATGACTTCTTGGAGCTTCATAGGGCTATCGAGGCTGTCCTGTGTCGCAAACTGTGGGGTTGTGTCGACATGCTGGTTGCAGCATTGTGGCATCCGTACGGAGGTCATGGTATGTATGAGTGCGTATACGATGTGATGGAGGTCGCAGGCAAAGAGGTTGTCGTCCCTGCTCTGGCGAAGGGTTTGTGTAGTGATAACTGTGATGTGCGCTCACACAGCGCGGATATGTGTCGCTATGCTCCAGATCCCATGTTCGTCTCCCGGCTTGAGCATATTGTTTTGAACGATGTGGGCACAGGTCCTGGTAATGCTGTCGGGGCCTTGGCAATGATTGATAGGCAGAAAGCCTTGGATTTGGCGAGGTGTCGGCTTGCGGGGGAATGCGATGGAGAGACTCGCAGCGGCATTTGTGGCAGTTTGCTGGATTTGTCTGGTGGCGAGCAGGATCAGGCTCAGTAGTTCGTTGGAGAGGGCGCTGCTTCGTGACGGGTGATCCGGGGGCGTGCTGCCGCGGCCAGGACGTGCGGGTTTCCGCGCCTGATAGCGATTGCACCCACTTCTGTTCGTCCGACCGGATCCGACTGCGTCACTGGTCTGTGTGCCGAAGCGCGTTCCGCGCCGTCAGTCCCTTGTCGGATGACCGTCGCCTCCCGGCCGCAAGGCCTGCTGGCGCTGTCGTCTCGCGGGGTTGCGCCGGTGGTGCTGGCGCCACTGGGGGCGGACGGGCGCCCCGTGACCGACTTGCCGCCCGGTGGTAGCCTCGTCCGCACATGCGCCAGGATCCGACCACCAGCCGCACGGCCCCGACTTCGAGTGTCGGAGCGATCGTGGTGGCGGTGCTCGCCGTAGCCTCGCTGGCCTGGGCGTTGGCCGTCGACATGATTGCGGGAGGGGCTGGTCAGCACCTGGTCGGCTGGACCCTGGCAGTTGGACCGGTCGTGCTGGTCTGCCTCGCGACGTGGCTGCCGTTCGGCCCCACGGCGCGGCGCCCGCGGGCCCTTGCCGCGCTGGCCGCGCTCCTCGCCGTGCTGCTCGTCGCCGTACCCTGGAACCCGCGCAAACGCTTCGTGTACACCGTGCTGTCGCTGCAGCCTGGCATGACGGTCCACGAGGTCGAGACCGTGATGGCCGGCTACCCCAAGGGCCCGGGCCAGAAGTGGCAACTCCCGGCGGCCGACGACAGGTTGGAGTCGAGCGGGCGGACTGCCGACGCCGCCGACCCGGATCCTGGCTACCGCGAACCCGGGTTCGGCAAACCGGGGCAGCGCGCGTACTTCACGGGCCCGATGGTCTACCGCTGGAGCACCGCGGCTGCGTACGACTCCGACTTCGGCCTGGTCGAGTTCTACGCCGGCAAGGTCGTCGGCGTGCAGTTCCTGCCGGATTGAGTGCGGAGGCGTCGGCTTGGGGGGGGCCACGCGCCGGCCGCGCCGCCGCGTGGTACCGTGCGCGCCATGGACCTACGCGCAGCCCTGTTCGCCGCGGCCACCGCACTCTCCGCCCTGCCGCTGGCCGCCCAGACCTTCGCCGGCGACTTCGCTGCGCCGCAGGACCTTGCCGTCCTGCCGCAGAGGGATCGCCCGGCGGTCGTCAACCGCCTGTTGCGCAACCGCCTCGACACCCTGCTGCCCCGGCTGATGCGCGAGACCGGCATCAACCTGTGGATCGTCGCCAACCGCGAGTACGCCGAGGATCCGGTCTACCTGACCCTGGTGCCCGAACCGGTGTTCGCCGCGCGGCGCACCACGCTGCTGGTCTTCTTCGACCGCGGCATCGACCACGAGTCGGGCCAGGACCTCGGCGTCGAGCGGCTGACCATCGGGCGCTACGCGCTGGGCGACTTCTACGCCGCCGGCTGGCCGGAAGGTGGCAGCGACGACGCCCAGTGGCAGCGGCTGGCCGAAGTGGTGCGCGCGCGCCAGCCGGTGCGCATCGGCGTCAACACCAGCCGCGACTGGGCGTTCGGCGACGGCCTGTCGAGCGGGCTGCGCGAGCGCTTGACCGAAGCTCTCGGCCCCGAACTCGGCCGGCGCGTCGTCTCGGCCGAAGCCCTGTGCGTGCGCTGGTTGGAGACCCGCACTGCCGAGGAACTGGCGATCTATCCGCAGCTGTGCCTGCTCGCCCGCCGGGTGATCGCCGAAGGGTTCTCGAACGCGGTGATCACGCCCGGAGTCACCACCACCGACGACGTCGCCTGGTACCTGCGGCAGCGTTTCGCGGACCTCGGTCTCGACATCTGGTTCATGCCCTACTGCAACGTGCAGCGCCAGGGCCTCGTGCTCGACGGCGCGATCCAGGGCAAGAGCGGTGTCGTCATCGAGCGCGGCGACCTGCTGCACACCGATGTCGGGATCCGCTACCTGCGCCTGTGCACGGACACCCAGGAGATGGCCTACGTGCTGCGCCTGGGCGAAGAGGACGTGCCGGCCGGCCTGCAGCAGGCGATGGCGACCGGCAACCGCTGGCAGGATCTGCTGACCGGGCAGTTCGAACTCGGCCGGACCGGCAACGACGTGCTGCTGCGGACCCGTTCCGCGGCCGAGCGCCTGGGCATCGAGTGCCTCGTCTACACGCACCCGCTGGGCTTCATGGGCCATGCGGCCGGGCCGACGATCGGCATGTGGGACAACCAGGGGCCGACCCCGGTGCGCGGCGACTGGCCGCTGCATGCCAACACCTGCTACGCGATCGAAGGCCAGGTCACCGTGCCGATCCCCGAATGGGGTGGGCAGCGCGTGCAGATCAAGCTCGAGCAGGATGCGGTGTTCGACGGCCAGCGGGTCGTCTACCTGGGCGGCCGGCAGACCCGGTTGCACGTGGTGCGCTGAGCGTGGTGGTGGGGGCTGGTGGCGTCGACCGGGGTCCGCCGGGGACCGCCAGGAAGCTCTGGAAATCGGCGTTCCAGTTGCTATCCTCCCTCGCCCGATCTACCCCGTGGTGTAAACGGTAGCACAGCAGGTATTGGTCCTGTTGGTTACTGGTTCGAGTACAGGCG
>DAIMFJ010000298.1:0-6680 GCA_036724695.1 Planctomycetota bacterium | reverse complement strand
GACGGCTCGGCCAACCGTGACGATGAGGGACCGGCAGAGCGCGGCTGCTGACAGCAAGCTCACGCGGATCTCGTCGCCCCAGCCGGTCGATGCGAACCACGAGCTGCACTACTACCTCGTGAACGGCGTCAGCGTCGAATACCTGCGCGCCGACGGCACCATCGGCTACGACCCGGTGCGCGTCGTCGACTTCGACGTGCTCGAGAACAACGACTGGCTCGTCGTCAACCAGCTCACCGTCACCGAGGGCGGCCACAACCGACGCCCCGACGTCGTCGTGTTCTTGAACGGCCTGCCAATCGCCGTCATCGAGCTGAAGAACGCCGCGAGCGAGAACGCAACCATCTGGAGCGCGTTCCAGCAGCTCCAGACCTACAAGCAGGAGCTGCCGTCGCTGTTCGTCTTCAACGAGCTGCTCGTCATCAGCGATGGACTCGCAGCGCGCATCGGAACGCTTTCGGCGAACAAGGAGCGTTTCCTGCCCTGGCGCACCATCGAAGGTGAAGCACTCGCGTCCAAGGCGATGAGCCAGCTCGAGGTGCTCATCCGCGGCGTGTTCGACAAGCGGCGGCTCCTCGACCTGCTCCGCTACTTCATCGTGTTCGAGGACGACGGGGACACTGCCATCAAGAAGATGGCGGGCTACCATCAGTTCCACGCCGTGGCGCGGGCCCTGGACGCCACGATCTCGGCCTCGCGCCCGCAGGGCGACCGTCGCGTCGGCGTGGTCTGGCACACGCAAGGGTCGGGCAAGAGTCTCACGATGGCCTTCTACGCGGGCCGGGTCGTAATGCACCCGGCGATGCAGAACCCGACGCTCATCGTGCTTACCGACCGGAACGATCTCGACGAGCAGCTCTTCGGCACCTTCGCGCGCTGCCAGGACCTCCTGCGCCAGAGCCCCGAGCAAGCGAAGGATCGCGCCCACCTGCGGGGGCTGCTCAAGGTCGCCTCGGGCGGCGTGGTCTTCACGACCATCCAGAAGTTCATGCCCGAGACCCGCGGCGACACGTTTCCGCTGCTCTCCGAGCGCTCGAACATCGTCGTGGTCGCGGACGAGGCCCACCGCAGCCAGTACGATTTCATCGATGGCTTCGCGCGCCACATGCGCGACGCCTTGCCAAACGCCTCGTTCATCGGCTTCACTGGCACGCCCATCGACGCGGCCGACAAGAACACGCGCTCGGTCTTCGGCGACTACGTCAGCGTCTACGACATCCAGCGCGCGGTCGAAGACGGCGCCACGGTGCCGATCTACTACGAAAGCAGTCTCGCGAAGCTCGAGCTGAAAGAGGAAGAGCGCCCGCACCTCGACGAGGCCTTCGACGAGCTGACCGAGGGCGAGGAGCTCGAGGGGCGCGAGAAGCTGAAGACAAAGTGGTCGGCGCTCGAGGCGCTCGTCGGGACCGACCGGCGCGTGCAGCTCATCGCCAAGGACCTCGTCGAGCACTTCGAAGCTCGCCTCGAGGCAATGGACGGCAAAGCGATGCTGGTCTGCATGAGCCGGCGGATCTGCGTCGACCTGTACAAGGCCCTCACCGCTCTACGTCCCGAATGGCACGACGAGAGCGACGACAAGGGCTCGATCAAGGTCGTGATGACCGGATCGGGGTCTGACCTGAGCGACTGGCAACCGCACATCCGCAACAAGCAGCGTCGCGAGGCGCTGGCCAAGCGGTTCAAGAACCCGAGCGACCCCTTCAAGCTCGTCATCGTCCGCGACATGTGGCTCACGGGCTTCGACGCCCCGTGCATGCACACGATGTACATCGACAAGCCGATGCAGGGCCATGGCCTGATGCAGGCCATCGCGCGGGTGAACCGCGTGTTCCGGGACAAGCCGGGCGGCCTCGTCGTCGACTACCTCGGCCTCGCCGATCAGCTCAAGAAGGCCCTGCACACCTACACCGAGAGCGGTGGCCAGGGCGAGACGGCGCTCGATCAGGGGGAGCCCGTTGCGCTCATGCTCGAGCGTTACGAGGTGTGCTGCGACATCTTCCATGGCTTCGACTGGAGCGCTTGGACCAGCAATTCGCCGGCCGCGCGCCTCTCGGTGCTGCCCGCGGCGCAGGAGCATGTGCTCGCCCAAGAGAGCGGCAAGGAGCGGCTGCTCCAGGTCGTCACCGAGCTTTCGAAGGCGTTCGCGCTCGCCGCGCCACACCACGAGGCGATCCGCATTCGCGATGACGTCGGGTTCTTTCAGGCCGTCCGCACGGCCATCGCCAAGACGCAGGTCGGGGACCGGAAAGGCTCCGGCGACATCGACCACGCCATCCGGCAGATCGTCTCGAACGCGATCGTGAGCGACCAGGTCATCGACATCTTCGCGGCTGCCGGCCTCAGGAACCCCGACATCTCGATCCTGTCGGACCAGTTCCTCGCCGACGTGCGCGGGATGAAACACCGGAACCTCGCGGTCGAGCTGCTCCGGAAGCTCCTCAACGACGAAGTGAAGGCGCGCTCGAAGCACAACCTGGTGCAGGCACGCTCCTTCGCCGACCTCCTCGAGAAATCTGTTCGTCGCTACCAAAGCCGCGCCATCGAGGCCGCGCAGGTCATCGAGGAGCTGATCGAGCTCGCGAAGGAGATGCGCGCTGCCGAGAAGCGCGGCGAGGAGCTCGGGCTCAGCAGCGACGAGCTGGCCTTCTACGACGCGCTCGAGGTCAGCGACACCGCCGTCAAAGTCTTGGGCGACGAGACGCTGCGCACCATCGCACGCGAGCTGGTAGACACGGTGAGGCGCAACGTCACCATCGACTGGACCGTGAAGGAATCGGTCCGCGCCAAGCTGCGGGTCATCGTAAAGCGCATCCTGCGCAAGTACGGCTACCCGCCCGACAAGCAGGAGGCCGCAACGAACACGGTTCTGCAGCAGGCCGAGCTCCTGTCGGACTTCTGGACCGCGCACGGGGGTGCATCAACGTGAAGTACGCATACGAAGACCTGAGTCCCGAGCAGTTCGAGACCCTGGTTGTGTTTCTGTGCCAACAGCTTCTAGGCATCTCGCTACAGAGCTTCTCGAAGGGGCCGGACGGTGGCCGAGATGCGCATTTCGTCGGTTCGGCGCAACTCCACCTTGCGGCCCCTTCCTCTTGCTGGCCGACGCGCAGTTGCCTGGGGCGAGCCGCGCCGCCCGCACGTCGGTCATCGCCCGCTCAAGGTCGAGGATGCGCTGCGCGTCCGAACAGCCCGGTACCAGCCATGCGAGCTTGCCGTCGCGGTCGTTGGCCTACCCCTTCGGGGAAACGCTCCTGGGCAGCACGCCCGTGCTGGCTTCGCACCGGCCGCTCGGAGGCCAAGGGATCGCGGTCTCCGGATTCGGTCCGCGCGCCGCGCTTACGGGCGTGACGAAGCTTTGCCAGTCGCTGGCCGGCAGCAACCTGTTCTTCAACGCGCAGCGTGCGTCAACAACTGCCACGAACTGACCATCCAGTGAGGCAGGGGGCTGTTCCTGCCGCAGCGCTTCGGTATTGCTAGCGGCGTGATCGCCGCGCCGACACGTTCGGAATCGTGGCAGTGACCACCGCTCCGGCGAGATTTGCTTGGCATGCGATCAGGCTTGGGGCGGTGGGCGTTCGACCCAACGTGCAACACGGGGCACGGCCACGCAGAGGGCGCTGCCGACGGCTTCTCTGGGCACGTTGGTGCGGGGGGGCGGAGGCCGCGACGTGTGGAGGTTCTGGAAGTCGCGCGACAACGCCGAGCGGCCACTGCAGACGTTCCTCCAACGCATCGCCGGCGCCGACGAATCCCTACTGGATCGTCACCTGCAGCGCGTTCGACAGGTCGAACGGGAACGACGGGCAGGGCGGGGCGTTGCGGGCGTCGACCAGCCATTGGGCGAGGAACTGCAGTCCGCGCAGCGCCGGCACGTTCGGCAACCCGAAGCCGACATCCGTCCGCGCGAAGTCGTCGGCGTCGTCGCCGCCGGCGAACAGGGCCGTGAACGGATTCGGCACCAGGGTGCAGCTGCCGCAGCCGACGGCGTCGAGGCGATCGATGCCGAGCAGCAGGTAGCAGGCGCGACTTGCGGGTGCGCCCTCTAGCAGCAGGTCGCAGCGCGCGGTCCTCGTCCGCGTCGACCAGGCGCGATGCCGAAGTCGAGCACCTTGGCGTGATTGGATCGGTCGACGAACACGTTGCCGGGCTTCAGGTCGCGGTGGATCAGGCCCTGCTGGTGCGCGTGGTGTACGGCACCGCAGATCTCCAGTAGTACCGCGAGCCGCGTCGGCAGGTCCAGCCTGGTCCGCCGGGCCAAGGCGTGCAGCGGTTCGCCGTGCACCAACTCAATCGCCAGGCACGGCTGCTCACCGTACGCGCTGCGGAAGGTGCCGGCTTGCAGGATCGACGCGATGCCGGGGTGCTGCAGCCGGCCCAGCGCTTCGACCTCGGCGCGCAGTGCTGCGTCGTCGCCGCACTGCGCGGCCAGGAAGGCCGCGCGTTCGGCTGGCGACAGGTCGCAGGCGGCGGTGAACAGGCGCTGTACGGCCGCGGGATCCGGCATGGTGCGCGGCAGCGTAGCCGAAGCCTGGATGGCGTGGGAGGCCGGCGCAACCCACGACGGCAGCCGGGGCGGCCAATGCGAGCCCGAAGCCCCGCCGGCGGCCGCCCCAGCGCGCTACGCCAGCTCGGCGAGGGCCGTCGCCAGCGCTTCGCCGACGCGTCGCCAACCTGGCGCTGCCAGCAACGCCTGGTTGACCTCGAGTTCATAGCCGCGATAGCGCGACGGACCGTGCTGCTTGCGCAACGCGAACGGCAGGCCGTCGGTGTCGCCCCGGTACGGGTAGTTGTTGCGCACGCGGACTTCTGGCACGAGCTCGGCGAACCGCTGTCCCCAGCGGCGCGCGAGTTCCCGCTCGGGCCGCCGCTTGCTGTCGTACAGGAACGCCACGTCGGCGTTGCGCACTTCGCCGTGCAGTTCGGGCGTGAAGCTGTGCACGGCCACGTGCACGACCGAACCGTGCTCGGCGATCGCCGTGCGGATCGCCGCCTCGACTGCCTCGCGGTGCGGCCGCCAGTACTTCGCCAGGATGCGGGCGCGTTCCGCCGCCGGCAGGCCGGTCGTGAACTCCGACCACAACGTCGGTCGATGCGCCGAACGGTTGCCTTCGACGAGCAGTCGGCTCCACGGCGTGCTCAGCAGCGGCACCCGCAAGCGCTTGCTCAGCAGCTTGCCGAGCGCCAATGCGCCAGGATCCCAGCCGCGGTGCGAAGCCAGTGCAGCCGTCGCGGCGGCGCTGGCGAACGACCCCGCATACTCGCGCGGGATCCGGTTGCCGGCGTGTTCGCAGGTCAGCACCAGAGCCGCACGCCGCCGCCTGGACCCGCTCATCGGAGGATCCCCGGCAGGCGCGTCTGCCAATCCTTGGGCCCGATGCGCATCAGGTTGCCGTCGTCGCTGCCGACGCCGAGGAAGGTCGCACCGATCAGTCGATGCACACTGCTGCGGTAGTACTTCGTGCCGTGCAGCGGATTGTCCTTCAGCGGGTCCGCGATCGCCACCGACTGGTCCTCGTCCCGGTAGCCGCACGACACGATGAAGTGCCCGAACGGCCCGCCCCAGGAGCGGAAGATCGCGTGCAGTGCGGTCGGACCGCACGTCGTGTAGTCCGGCTGGCGTTCGATGCGGACCGGCAGTTCGATCTCCATGCGCCAAGCGTCACGCCGGGACCCGCGCCGGTCAAGACGCGGTGGGTGGGCAGTGGTCGGCGGCCCCGGCCTGCGCCGCGGCCGCCGCGACCGGCACGAACTGGTGGTCGGCGACGCCCTCGACTTCTGGCGCGTCACCGACGTGGTGCCGGGTCGCCGCTTCGAACTGCGCGCCGAGATGAAGTTGCCCGGCGTGGCGACCTTGACCGTCACCGTCGACCCCGACGGTGCTGGCAGCAAGCTCGGCTTGACCGCCCGGTTCCGGCCGCGCGGTTTGCTGGGCATCGCCTACTGGTACGCGGTGCTGCCGCTGCACGGTCTGGTGTTCGCCGGCATGCTGCGCGGGCTGCAGCGCGCGGCCGAACGGGCACCCGCGGCGGCGTGACGGCGCCGGGCGGCCGGCCAGGTGCCCCGGATCCCGGATCTCGAACGGTTCCCGGATGGCCCTTGACCCCAACGCTTAAAGAGTTAAGCTTTAGGGCATAGGCCTAGAGCGCCGAGCCCGACGATGACCACCCCCGAACCGACCGATCGCGAACTGCTGTTGTTGAAGGTGCTCTGGGACCGCGGCGAAGCCACGGTCCGCGAGGTCTACGAGGCGCTGCGCGACGAGGTGCCGATCGTGCAGAACACCGTGCAGGCGTTCCTGCGGCTGATGGAGGCCAAGGGCCTCGTCGCCCATCGCACCGTCGGCCGCACCTTCGTCTACCGCGCGACCGCTCCGGGCGACCGCACGAAGAAGAACCTGTTGTCGGGCCTGCTCGACACCGTCTTCGACGGCGCGCTCGACCAGCTGGTCGCCAGCGCGTTCGCGGCGAAGAAGCCGAGCGCCGCCGAACTCGCGAAGCTGCGCGAACTGATCGCCGCGGCCGAGCGCGGTCGAGGTCGGTCGTGAACTGGCTGCTCGACGACTTGGTGGCGCACGGCGGCGATCTCCTGGTCGGCGTGACGATCGTGCTCGCCGTCGGGGGTGTGGCTGCGCTGGCCTGCCGGCAAGTCGCCGAACGGCGCCGGATCGGCCTGTACACCGC
>DAIMFJ010000297.1:5953-6686 GCA_036724695.1 Planctomycetota bacterium | reverse complement strand
TACCTGCGCACCGGCGACGACGTCTGGGTGCTGTACCGCGCCGCCTACGAACCGCTCGACGAAGGCCAGCTCGGGCGGCTGCGCGCCGAGGGCATCCAGGCCCTGTACGTGCGCGAGCTCGACGCGCCGGCCTACTACGCGCACGTCGAGCGTTCCCTCGAGGCGATCCTGCGCACCCGTCACGCGCCGCTGACGCAGCGCGCCAACGTGCTGCACGGCGTCGGTCAGGCGGTCGTCCGCGACCTGTTGCTCGGCGCGCCCGCCCGCGCGCTGATGGACCGCGCCCACAAGGTGATATTGTCGGCGTGTGGTCTGCTGCACCGCGAGCAGGGGGCGATGCTGGCCGTGCGTTCGGTGTTGGCGGCGAGCCGCGAACTGGCCGAACACAGCCTGTCGGTGGGGTTCCTGTGCATGGGCGTGGCGCGCATCGCGCTGTCGCCGGACAGCACGGCGATGGTGCAGGCGGGGTTGGCGGGTTTGTTGCACGACATCGGCAAGGTCGGCAACGAGGGGCAGGAACACGATCCCGGGCACGCCGAACGCGGGGCGGATCTGCTGCGCCAATGGAACCTGCCGCGGCAGGTCGTCGAGGCGACGCGTTCGCACCACGAGCGCTGGGACGGTTCGGGCTACCCGCAGGGGTTGCGCGGTTCGCGGATCCCGCCGCTGGCCCGCATCGTCGGGCTCGTCAACACGTTCCAGAAGGTGCATGCCGACCAAGGCGGGCGCGACG
>DAIMFJ010000297.1:2848-5943 GCA_036724695.1 Planctomycetota bacterium | reverse complement strand
GCCCTGCGGGTGGTGGCGCAGGCGTACCGCGGCTGCTTCGAGGACCGCATGGCGATGGCGCTCGTGCAGTTGTTCCGGTCGCACGACACCGGGTTCCGCTAGGCGCACCGCGGTTCGCCTCATTGCGTTTCGGCGTAAATTGGTGCCGGAGCGAGATTTCAGGCAAAAAGTACCGAACACGCCAGCCGCGGCCCGCGTCCCAAGCCTGTCCCGAGGCGCCGCGTCGCGCCCGGCGGTCCGCGTTCGGTCCGCCGCTCCCTCACCTGCCCCAACCATGAAGCACTCCGCCCTCATGCTTGCCGCCCTGGCAAGCCTCGCCCCGCTGGGCCTTGCCCAGACCGAGACGACCGTGCCCGAAGGCATGGCGACCACCTACACCGGCAACACCACGTTGCTGTGGCGGTCGACGTTGTTCCATTACCAGTGCGTCTACGACACGCGCCACTTCTTCAACCAGAACATCAACCACCCGATCGAGATCACGCGGCTGCGCTTCCGCGCGCTGAACGGCACCGTCGACGCGGGTGGCCAGATCTATCCGCAGGTCACCGTCAAGCTGTCGACGGCGCAGTTCGACTCGGCGAACATGAGCACGACGTTTGCGTCGAACGAAGGTCTCGACGTGACCACCGTGTACAGCGGACCGGTGACGCTGCTGCCGTCGAACGGCACCACGCCGAACAACCACCACATCGACCTCGTGCTGACCACGCCGTTCCTCTACAACCCGGAGAACGGTCCGCTGTTGGTCGACGTCGATGCGCCGCAGGCGCCGTCGGGCACGATCCCGAACCAGGCCGCGTCCAACAACCACCTGACGCAGTTCGCGCGCCGCTGCTCGACGGCGACCGCCAACGCGACGACCGGGGCCCTGTCCGGCTTCGCCGCGGCGATGACGCTCGACTACAACATCCCGGCCGGTACCGCGTTCGGGTTCCAGTACGGCCTCGGCTGCTACAACAAGTACGTCTCGTTCTACGAGCAGTTCCCGGCCGGCACGGTCGACCTCGGTAGCGGCAGCCCCGGCGTCACCGTCGGCCAGACGATGATCCCCAACGGCGTCGGCGGCTACATCGTCGTCAACGGGGTCAGCGGCTTCCACACGCCGACCTCGCCCGACCTGCTGCTCGCCGACGATGCGATCTCGACGCCGCAGCCGCTCGGCTTCACGTTCCCGTACCCGGGTGGCAGCACCACGGACGTCACCGTCGAGTCGAACGGGCAGGTCTGGTTGCAGACCCCGACCCACACCAGCTTCATCGTCAGCACCGGCGGTGTGCCGCTGACGACGCGCGGTGCGGTGATCGCGGCATTCAACGACGACTTCGATCCGACGCCGGCGACCGGCGGTGGTTCGATCCACTTCGACAGCGACCCGGCCAACGGGGTCGCGTACATCACCTGGCTCAACGTGCCGATCTGGAATGCGACGCCCAGCACGCCGCGCCAGACCAACACGATCCAGGTGGCGCTGTTCAGCAACGGCACCTACGAGGTCCGCTACCAGCAGCTTGGCACCAACGACAGCTGGACGCTGACCACGGTCGGCTTCAGCCCGGGCGCCAACAACAAGGTGCCGCCGCCGAGTGACATCTCGGCCGCCGGCTTCGTCACCGAGACCGATCTCGACGGTTTGATCCTGTCGACCGACCAGCGCCCGGTGCTGGGCCGCACGATCAACCTGACCACGACCGCGATCCCGGCCAGCTCGCCGTTCACGTTCATGTTCTTGAGCTTCATCAAGAACACCAGCGGCAGCTCGCTGGCTGGTCTGGGCATGCCCGGCTGCAACCTGTACGCCGGCGACCTGCTGAACCTGCCGATCATGAGCCGCGTCAGCTTCGGCAACCCGTCGGTGACCACGCCGGTGGTGATCCCGAACAACCCGGCGTTCGTCGGCGTGTCGATGGCGGCCCAGTCGGCCAGCTACGTGCCGGGCGTCAACGCGCTCGGCTTCCTGTCGTCGAACGGCATGGACCTGTCGCTCGGCAACCTGTGATGCCGGTGGGGTGCTGCCCGGTGCAGCACCCCGAGCTCAGCCGCCGAAGCGGTGCCAGGATTCGTCGGCACCTTCGGCGGCGAGGCGTTCGGGGGCCGTGAACCCGAACAGGCACGCGATCGTGCGCACGCCGAGCGCCTTGCCGGCGCGCAGGTCCTGCACCCCGTCGCCGACCATCACGGCACCTTGCGGCGGCCGACCGAGGCGCGCGAGCGCCAGGCGCAGCGGGGCCGGGTCGGGCTTGCGCACCGGCAAGGTGTCGCCACCGACCACCACCGGCAGCAGTTCGGCGAGGCCGAGGTGTGCCACGATCGGCACCGCGAAGCGCTCGGGCTTGTTGGTGACGACCGCCATCGCTGCGCCGGCCGCGTGCTGCGTGAGCAGGAACTCGCGCACGCCGGGGTACAGCGTCACCTCGCGCAGGCACTGCTGCTGGTGGTGCTCGACGTAGCTGGCGAACGCCGCGTCGAGGCGTCGTTCGCGTTCGGCGCCGGCCGGCGGCAGCCGTTCGGCCAGGGCCCGGGCCAGCAAGGTGCGCGCGCCGTCGCCGACGAAGCTGCCGACCTCGGCCAGGCTGGCCGGCGGCAGGTCATGTACCTGCCGCACGTGGTTGGTGCTCGCCGCGATGTCGGCGAGGGTCTGGGCCAGCGTGCCGTCGAGATCGAACAGGAACGTGCGCGGAGCGGTCACCGGCGTCTGTATACTCGCTCGCCCCATGCGCGCCGCCCTGCTGCTGCTCTCCGCCCTGCCGTTCCTGGCCAGTTGTGGCACCGTGCACGACTGGCAGGAGCTCGAGACCGCGCCGATGACCTACGGCGATTGCTACGAAGGCCTGTTGTTCATCGCCAAGAACGACGGCTTCACGGTCGACGTCAACGGTACCGACCGCGGCATGGGCACGCTGCAGAGCAAGTGGCGCATGCGCCAGTTGAGCCTGGGGCGCCCGGGCCGCTACCGGTTGGTCGCCGAGATCGACGTCGACAAGGGCTCGGCGCAGACTGGCTGGCTGGTGCGCTTTGCGATCGAGCAACAGCTCGTCAAGGACCTGCGGCGCAGCACCCAACCCGAGGAGAAGGACTGGTCGAAGAACGGCCAG
>DAIMFJ010000297.1:0-2838 GCA_036724695.1 Planctomycetota bacterium | reverse complement strand
GCGAGGCGATCTTCGGTGAGAAACTGCAGCGCCGGATCGGCAAACCGCTGACGCCGGCGACACCGCCGCGGACCTGACCGTCCGGTGGCACCGATGCCATCGGCGGCTGGCTCGCAGTGGGAATCGCCGGCCGGTGCGGTATTGATGGACTGCTGCCGACGCCGATGCCGGTGGTAGCGCGCCGCCTGCCCGGGCAACCTGGGTGAACCTGGCGACCTGGCCATGGCCGAACTGTCCGTACTGATCGTCAACTACAACACGTGGAGCGAATGCCAGAAGGCGATCGCTTCGCTGCGGGAGCATGGCCCGACCCGGCGCGACGGCTCGCCGATGCCGTTCGAGTGCATCGTCGTCGACAACCTGTCGCCGAACCGTCCACCGGCCGCGATCGCCGCGGTCGAGCGCGAACTGCAGCTGCTCGCCGAGCAGCAGGGGGATCCGGCGGCCGGCCAGCTGATCCTGCACACCGAGAACGGTGGCTACAGCAAGGGCATGAACCTGGCGCTGCGGCACAGCCGCGGCCGCTGGATCCTGGTCAGCAACCCGGACCTGTTGTTCACGCCCGGGCTGATCCCGGCCCTGCAGCGGCAGTGCGAAGACGACCCCAAGACCGGCATCGCGGTGCCCAAGGGCTTCTGGGACACCGACTTCATGGGCCGCCTGCCGCCGAACACGCTGCCGACGCTCGGCGACGTGTTCTGGACCACCCTGGCGGCGTTCTCGCGCACCGTCAGCCGCTGGTACGCGCGGCGGCTGATGCGCAGTTGGTTGCCCGTGTGGACCGCCGACCGGCCGCTCGCCCTGCCGATGATGTCGGGTTGCCTGTTCCTGGTCGAACGCGGCTACTTCGAGTCGATCGGCTGCTTCGACGAGCGCTACCCCTTGTACTACGAGGACGCCGACCTGTCGGTGACGATCCGCCGATCGGGGCGCACGATCACGCAGGTGCCGGACGCCCGGTTGGTGCACTTCGTCAACCGTTCGGGGATGAGCGACCCGGAGACGATGTGGAAACGGCACGACGTCAGCCGGCAGCTCTACTACCGCAAGTGGTACGGGCGGCTGGGCAGCTGGGCGTTGGCGTTGCAGCAGAAATTGCTCAACCACAAGCTGACCAGGCGCTGGAAGAAGTTGCCGCCGCACGGGCCGATGACCGATCTCGGGGCCAGCAGCGAACCGCCGGTGATCGTGCTGCCGCGGCACTGCGAGAAGTTCCTGTTGTTGATGTCGCTCGACGCGCGCTTCTACCTGTCGGGCGGCCTGTTCGGCAGCGGTGACCGCTGGACGCCGAGTCCGGCGATGTGGCGCAACTTCGGCTACACGACGTTCCACTACGCCGCGTACGACCTCAGCTCGGGCACGCCCGAATGGCTCGGCATGTGGCGCTTCCAGTGCCTGTCGCACCTGGGCGTCAAGGTCGGGCCACCGGCGGCACCGGCACCTGCAACGGCACCCACACCCGCCGCGAACCCACCCGGCAAGCCGGTCGTGGAGGGCCAGCCGTGACCGGCACCGCGCCGGCTGCCCCGACGCTGTCGGTGGTGATCCTGAGCTGGAACACCAAGGCGCTGACGCTGGCCTGCCTGCGCGCCTTGTTCGCCGAGACGCCGCGTCACGCCCGCGAGGTGATCGTCGTCGACAACGGCAGCCACGACGGCTCGGCCGACGCGATCGCCGCCGCGTTCCCGCAGGTGCAGTTGCTGCGCAACGCCGACAACCGCCTGTACGCCGCCGGCAACAACCAGGGTGCCGCCGCGGCGCGCGGCGAGTTCCTCTGCACGCTGAACTCCGACACCGAAGTGCGCCCCGGGGCACTCGACCGCCTGGTCGCCTTCCTGCGCGAGCACAAAGACCACGGGGCGGTCGCACCGCGGCTCGTCGATCCGGACGGCAGCGTGCAGCACGCCTGCCAGCGCTTCCCGACGCTGCTGACGGCGCTGTGCTTCGATTCGTGGTGGGGCAGTTTCTGGCCCGGCAAGGTCGTGCAGGACCGCTACCTGATGCGCGACTTCGACCACCTGCAGTCGCGCGACGTCGACCAGCCGCCGGGGGCCGTGTTCGTCATGCGACTCGCCGAGTGGCGGCACTACGGCGGCCTCGACGAGACCTTGTCGCTGTTCTACAACGACGTCGACCTGTCGCGCCGCTTGTGGCGCGACGGCCGGCGCATCCACTACCTCGCCGACGCCGAGGTCCTGCACCACCGCGGCGGCAGCACCCGCAACTTCGGCAAGATGTTGGTGCTCTGGCACAAGAACCGCCTGGCCTACTACGGCAAGCACTACGGGGCCTTCGGTCGGCTCTGGATCCGCATCTGCGTGCGGTTGCGCATCTGGGAAGAACGGCGCAAGATCGACCGCCGCCACCCGCACGACGCCAAGGCCCGCGCCGCCGAGCACGCGTTCCTCGACGCCAAGATCGCGGAGTTGCGCTCGTGAAGATCGCCTTCCTGACCAGCAACTACCCGCCCGAAGGGCGCGGCGGCACCGAGCAGGTGGTCACCGCGCTGGCGCGCGAGCTGCGTGCGCTCGGGGCCGAGGTCGCCGCGATCACCTGCAGCGACCAGCTGCACAGTGGCCTCGACTGGCGCGACGAGGTCTTCGAACAGGTGCCGGTGCGCCGCGTCTGGAAGCAGCACGGCGAATGGGATCACGACGGCTTCGTGCGGCCGCGCGTGCTGGCGCAAGTGCGCGCGTGGCTCGCCGAAGTGCGGCCCGACGTCGCGCACGTGCACTCGTTCGCGGCGTTCGGGGCGGGCACGGTCGCCGTCTGTCGCGAACTCGGCATCCCGGTGCTGCTGTCGTTCCACGACCTGTGGGTGACCTGCGCACGCTACTT
>DAIMFJ010000296.1:0-6723 GCA_036724695.1 Planctomycetota bacterium | reverse complement strand
CGCCTGGTGCCGCCACTTCGAGCTGCCGGTGACCACCGCCGCCGATGCGAGCCAGCTCGCCGAGCAGCTCGCCACCGTGCCGAGCGGCCCGATCACCGTGCTGCTCGACGGCACCTTCCCGGCCGGCAGTGCCCAGGTCGAACTGTTGCGCGGGCGGGCGGCCAGGGTCGTCGTGATGCGGGAGGCCGGCGCGCCCTTGCCAGCGCCGCTCGGTGATCTCGCCACGGTTCGCCTCGGCAAGCCGCTGCGCCACGCGGCGCTGCGACAGACCCTGCTCGGCGTGGCCGCGACGGCGACGCCAACCACGCCACCCCGGTCCGTGGCCGCGGCGCCGCCGACCTTGCACCGGGTGCTGGTCGTCGAGGACAACCCGGTCAACCAGAAGGTCGCCCTGGCCATGCTGCGCAGTCTCGGCATCGAAGCCAATTGCACCGACTCGGGCGAGGCCGCGCTCGAACTGCTCGCCGCCAGCGACTTCGACCTCGTGCTGCTCGACATGGAGATGCCGGGCATGGACGGGCCGGCCACGGCGCGGGCGATCCGCCATCCGGGCTCGAAGGTGCGCAACCCGCACGTGCCGATCGTCGCGCTGACCGCCAACGTGCTGCCCGAGCATCGCGACCGCTGCTTCGCCGCCGGCATGGACGACTTCCTGGCCAAACCGCTGCGCAAGACCGCGCTGGGCGAACTGCTGGCCGCCCACCTGCCCGTCGACGCTCAGTCGTAACGCAGCGCTTCGACGGGGTCGAGCGACGCGGCCTTCCAGGCCGGCCACAGTCCGAAGAACAGCCCGACGCTCGCCGAGCCGGCGAACGCGAACACCCGCGCCCAGACCGGCGTCGCGGTCTGCAGTTGCGGCAGTCCCAGGCCGACCAACCAGAGCAGCCCCTCGGCGAGCAGCAGGCCGAGCGCGCCGCCGATCACGCACAACACGACCGCCTCGATCAGGAACTGGCCGAGGATGTCGCGCCGCCGCGCCCCGAGCGCCTTGCGCAGGCCGATCTCGCGGGTCCGTTCCTTGACCGAGACCAGCATGATGTTCATCACCCCGACGCCGCCGACCAGGAAGCCGACCATCGACAACAGGAACATCACCACCAGCGACGCCATCACGATCGCGTCGAACGACTCGATCAGGGTGTCGGCAGTGCCGACTTCGAAGTTGTCGTCCTCGTTCCAGCGCACCTTGCGGGTGCGCCGCAGCGTCTGCGAGATCTCGTCGAGGGCGTCCTGCAGGCGCCCCGGATGGGCCCGCGCGACCAGAAAGTGGTCCTCGATGCCCGGGTAGAAGCGCAGCACCGTGCGGTACGGCGCCAGGAACAGGGTGTCCTCCTCGTTCTCGCGACCGAACGGGCCTTCGCGCCGCTTCTCGAGGGTGCCGACCACCGTGTACTTGCGGCCGTCGAGCAGCACCTGCTTGCCGAGCGCGCTGCCGCGCGGGAACAACCCCTCGGCGGCGGCGTGGCCGAGCACGACGACGCCGACGGCGTGTTCGTTCTCCTGTTCGGTGAAGAACCGGCCTTCGGCGATCACCCGGTTGGCGGCCTCGACGTTGTCGGGGAACACGCCGCGCAGTCGCGGGGTGTCGATCGACTCGCCGCGGTGGCTGGCCCGCGACCCGAAGATCGGCGCCGAGATGCCCGGCGAGACCAGCGCCACCGCCGGGCAGGTGGCGCGGATCGCCTCGGCGTCGCGCAGGGTCAGCGGCTTGCGCAGCCGCAGTTCGCGCGACGGACGGCCGATCTGCACGAACGGGAACCGCGCGATGTAGATGTTCTCGGAGCCGAACTGCTGCACCTGGTCGACGACCGACTGCCGGAAGCCGTTGAGCACCGAGGCGACCGCCACCACGATCAACGTGCCGATCAGGATGCCGAGCACGGTCAGGAAGGCGCGGAAGCGGTTCGCGCCCAGGGTCTCGAGGGCGAGCCGCACGGCTTCGACGACGCGGAAGAACGAAGCGCGCATGCTATTCCGCTCGCAGCGCCTCGATGGGGTCGAGCCGGGCCGCCTTCCTGGCCGGGCTGATGCCGAAGAACACGCCGATCGCCGTGCAGATCAAGAACGCGGTCGGCGGCGCCCAGGCCGGGAACGCCGCCGGCAGCGGCGTGAAGGTCGCGAGCGCCGCGGTCGCGACATAGGCGAGCAAGACCCCGAGCACGCCGCCCAGGCACGACAACAGCACCGCCTCGATCAGGAACTGCTGCACGATGTCGCGTTGCCGCGCGCCGACGGCCTTGCGCACGCCGATCTCGCGGGTCCGTTCGATCACCGACACCAACATGATGTTCATGATCACGATGCCACCGACCACCAGCGAGATGCCGACCACGAACAGCGCGATGCTGAAGATCGTCTGCGTCAGGCTGCGCCACAGGTCGTTGATGCCTTCTGCGGTCAGGATCGCGAAGTCGTCCGGATCGCCGGGCCGCAGGTGGTGCCGCGCCCGCAGCACCGCGCGCACCTCGTCCATGGTGTCCTCGAGGCGGCCGGGATCGGCGGCCTGCACGCTGATGTCGACGGTCGGCCGACTGCCGAACATCTTGCGGTGCAGCCCGTACGGGATCTTGACGAAGTTGTCCTGCGAGAAGCCGAGGAACGAGCCCTTCTTGGCGGCGACCCCGACGATCTCGAGCGGCTGGCCGGCGACGCGCAGCACCTTGCCGATCGGATCGCCGATCGGGAACAGGCGCTCCTTGACGTCGTGGCCGACGAACGCCACCGCGGCGGCGCGTTCGTCGTCGAGCGAGGTCAGCGCGCGGCCTTCGGCCAGGTCGAACGGCTCGATCTCGAGCAGGTTCGGCGTGATGCCACCGATCTGCACGTCGCGGATCTCGTTGCCGTCGCGGACCACGTCGCGGGTCACGGTCGCCTGCCAGCCGACCGCCTTGGCAGTCGGGCAGCGGTCGCGGATCGCGACGCCGTCGATCGCCTCGAGGCGGCGGTTCTTGCGCAGCGCGTCGAGGAAATCCTGCCGGTTGGTGATCAACCCGAAGCGCTTGACGACGAACACGCCCTGGCCGAGGTTGCTCAGCTTGTCGGCGACGTACAGGTTCAGGCCGTGGATCACCGCCGCGGTGGCGATGATCGCGGCGATGCCGATGATGACCCCCAGCAGGGTCAGGAACGAACGCAGCCGGTTCGCCCAGATCGACTCCAGCGCCAGCTTGGTCGACTCGACGACGTTCATGCGCCCTCGCCGGTCGCGGCGGCGCGGCGTCCGGCCCGCCGTTCGTCGCTGGCGACCACGCCGTCCTTGATCGTGACGATCCGGTGGCAGTGCTCGGCGATGTCGCGTTCGTGGGTCACCACGACGATCGTGTTGCCGCCGCGGTGCAGCCGGTCGAACAGCGCCATGATCTCGTGCGAGGTCTTGCTGTCGAGGTTGCCGGTCGGCTCGTCGGCGAGCAGCAGGGACGGCCGCGTCACCAGCGCCCGCGCGATGCTGACCCGCTGCCGCTGGCCACCGGACAGCTGGTTGGGCCGGTGGTCCATGCGGTCGCGCAGGTCGACCTGGGCGAGCGCTTCCTCGGCGCGCCGACGCCGTTCGGCGGGCGGCACGCCGCCGTAGATCAGCGGCAGTTCGACGTTGCGCAGCGCGGTCGCGCGGGCCAGCAGGTTGAAGGTCTGGAACACGAAGCCGATCTGCTGGTTGCGCACCCGCGCCAGCTCGGCCTCGCCGAGCCGCGCCACCGGCTGCCCGTCGAGCCAGTACTCGCCGTCGCTCGGCGTGTCGAGACAGCCGATCAGGTTCATCAGCGTCGACTTGCCCGACCCCGACGGCCCCATGATCGCGACGTACTCGTTGCGGTGGATCTCGAGGTCGACGCCGCGCAGCGCGTGCACCGTCGTCGTCCCCATCGCGAACGAACGGCACAGGCCGCGCGTGCGGATCACCGGGGTCGCTTCGCTGGTCGTGTCCATGCCGCCCCTCAGCGCTGCGCGCGCAACAGCGTGCCGCGCTCGCGTTGCCGCTTCTCGTCGATCGCGACGCGGTCCCAGACCTTGAGCGTGCGCAGGGCCTGGTAGGGCCCGCTGACCACCTCGGCGCCGGCCTCCAGCCCGCGCAGCACCTCGATGTCCATGTCGCCGGTGATGCCGGTGCCGACCGGCACGAAGCGCGCCCGCCCGGCGTCGAGCACGAACACGCCCTCGACCTCACGCAGCCGTTGGCGCTGCTCGGCGGTCAGCGGCGGGGCCGGCGGCTGGCCCTCCTGCGGCACCGGCGGCGGCACGTACTGGCCGTCGCCGTCGACCTCGACCTCGCGTTCGACCAGCGCCTGCAGCGGCAGCACCAGCACGTTGTCGCGCACCGCGGTGATGATCGACGCCGTCGCGGTCAGCCCGGGGCGCAGTTCCGCGGGCGGCTCGGCGATCCGCACCACCACCTTGAAGTCCTTGCCTTCCTGGCTCTGCGTGCCGCTGGTGGTCTGGATCGGGCTCTGCCCGACCTCGGTGACGACCCCGCGCAGCTTGCGGTCGCGCAGTGCATCGACCTCGACCTCGGCTTCGGCGCCGACCTTGACCATCACGATGTCGGCCTCGTCGACGCTGATCTCCGCCTCGATCACCGACATGTCGGCGATCGTCATCAAGGTCGCGATCGGGTTCGACTGGATGCCCGGCACCGCGCGCTCGCCCTTCTCGACGTTCAGCTTGGTGATCAGGCCGCTGAGCGGCGCGCGCAACACCGTCTTGCCGAGCAGGTCGGTGGCGCGCGCCAGCGACGCCTTCGCCGCCTCGGTGCGCGCCAGGGTCGCGTCGTGCACCGCCTTGGCGGCGTCGATGCGGGTCTCGATCGCCTGCAGCTGCGCCTTGGCCTGCGCGACGCGCGCTTCGCTGACCGCGACCCGCTGCTTGGCGATGCGCGCGTCGGCGTCGGCGACCTCGAACTCCTCCTCGCCGATCAGCTTGTTCTGGTACAGGTCCAGTTTGCGCTGGAACGACGCCTCGGCGCGGGTCGCCGAGGTCTGCACCTGCAGCAGTTCGAACTCGACCGCGGCCAGCGCCGTGCGTTCGGCGGCCAGGTTGGCCTCGGCGGTGGCGACGCCGACCAGCGCGTTCTTCGCCTCGGCGGTCGCCGCACCGACCTGCGCCCGCGCCGCGTCGACCTCGGCCTGCAGCTGCAGGTCGTCGATGCGCAGCAGGATGTCGCCCTTCTGCACCGAATCGCCCTCGCGCACCGCCACTTCGGTGATCAGACCGGCGATCTCGGCCTGGATGTCGACGAACTCCTTGGCGCGGATCTCGCCGGTCGCGGTGACGATCGAGCGCAGCCGCCCGACGACCTCGAGCTTGCTGGTCACCACCAGCGTCGGGGGAGCCGGCTGCAAGGAACGGTAGACGGCGAAGGCGGTGAGGCCGGCGGCGAGCACGCCGAGGACGAGGAGGGTTCTGCGTTGCATGCCGGAGACGGGCGAGGCGGCGGAGATGGCCACCGTGGCCGAAGCGCGGCCAGGAATGCCGCGCGGAGTGGAAAGTCCGGCCACGATGATGCCGACCGGCGCCACCGCGCGCCAGCCGCGGTTCAGCGCCGGCCGGCGGCGCGGGCGCGGAAATCCGCCTCGACGGCGCGCAGTTCCTGGTCGGTCAGCTCCGGCACCGCCGGATCGACCGCGAACCGCCCGTCGCGCAGCCGCACATTCGGGCGCAACGCCTCGACGTAGCCGGCCGGAGGCACCCGTTCGTGCGCCATGTGGCGCGGATCGCGCAGCAACGCGACGGCGGTCGCGAACTCGGCGCGGTCGAGGCCGCCGCTGCGATCGCCGTCGCAGAGCGCCAGCAGCAGGCTGGCCCAGGTCGCCGGCGGCAGCAGCACGCCGGTCTGGTCGAGCTGCACCACCGGGGCCAGCGCGGCGATCTCGGCGGCGTCGAGGCCACCGTCCCGGTCGCCGTCGAACGCGGCGAACACCAGCGTCAGGGCGCTCGTGGCGAACGGTATGGGCGGGGCCACCGCGTCGCTGCGCGCCACCACCCAGTCGTTGAGCCCGACCTCGTCGACGATGTCGACGTCGGCAAGTCCCCAGGCGACGACGCCGGCGGCCACGGTGCCGTAGACGGCGCGGCGCCCCGGCTCGCGGCCGGCGACCTGCCCGGGTCGACGGTCGGGCAACAGTTCGCGCAGCCGCGCGCAGGCATGGGCGTGCATCGGCCGTGGCAGCGCGACGAACCGCAGACGCAACCAGGCCCGGCAGCGGTCGTAGCTGGCGACCCACGGCGCAACCGCCGGCGGCAGCTCGGCAGCGACCCGCACGAACCCGTCGGTCGGCGCGCGCTCGAAGCGCACCTCCAGCCACCAACCGGGAACCGTCGCGAGGGCGGCGAGCGTCGCCAGCAGGCCGCTGCGCAGCCGTTCGCTCCCGCCGAGCTCGCGCAGCAACCACCAGGCACTCGCGAACAGCAGTGGCAGCAGGTGGGCGAACGGTCGCCACGCGAAATGATCGCCGCCGACCATCAAGCTGTAGTAAACGACGTAGCCGACCCAGGCCGCGGTCACCAGCGCCGCCGGCATCGCCCTGCCGAACAACCGCAAGAGGTCGGCGCCGCGCAGCGCCGCGGTGCCGAGCCAGAGCATGGCGAGCCCCGCCCAGGCGAACACGCCGTGTTCGCAGGCAAAGCAGTACAGGTAGCGCAGGCCGCTCTCGGGCCACGCCCCGACCACTTTGGCGTAGTACGTGTTGGGCAGCCACTCGCCGTAGTACCAGCTGCGCCAACCGAGATGCG
>DAIMFJ010000295.1:4419-6752 GCA_036724695.1 Planctomycetota bacterium | reverse complement strand
GGCTATCCGTCCGCCGCCTGCGGCGCTGGGATCGCCAGCCCGGCGAACGTGTCGCGCTGCAGGTCGACGAACACGAAGCACGGCACGTACGGGCTCGGCGGCAGGTTGCCGAGTTCGGCGACGAAGCTCTGGCCGAGCACGGGCCGCGAGCCCGGCGCGGCGCGCCAGGTCGGCACCCCCAGCGAACCGGCACAGCCCGCCCCGTACGCGCTGGTGCGCGCCGTGCTCGGCAGGGTCAGTTCCCACTGGTCGCCGAGCCGCCCGGTCTGATCGCGCCCGCCGAGCAACTGCAGGCGCTGGCTCGCCGCATCGAACGCCATGCCGGCCATCGCGCGGGCCGCCGGCGCCTGCCCGGCCGGATCGTGTGGTTGCCAATCCTGGCCGTCCCACTGCCACGCATCGTCGCGGAAGCCGTTCTGGTCCAGCCCGCCGAACAGCACGCAGGTGGCCAGCCGCGGATCGTAGGCGAACGCCGCCTGCTGGCGCGGTGCGGGCACCGCGTAGAGCGCCTGCGGGTTCGACCAGGTCTGGCCATCCCATTCGTGGACCTCGCTGCTCGGGCCGCTGCTGGTGTTGCCGCCGAACACCACCAACCGCTGCCGGTTGGCGTCGAAGGCCATCGCATGCTCGGCCAGTGCCGGCACGCCGTTCACCGCCTGCGCGGTCCAGGTCTGGCCGTCGCAGGTCCACAGGTCGCCGAGCAGCGCGCCGTGCAGGTCGCGGCCGCCATACAGCGCGACGCCGCGGTTGCCCGGCGCCTTCGCCAGGCCGTGGCCGTACCGCGCCGCCGGCCCACTGGTCGCGGCCAGTTGCCAACCGCCGTTCTGCCATTGCCAGGTGTCGCCGAGCGCGGCACCGGTCGGCAGCCGTCCGCCGAACAGCACCGTGGCCCCACGGGCCGCGTCGAAGGCGAGGTCGAACGCCGTCCGCGGCACCGGTGCGAAGGCCGGGAACTGCTTGTTCCAGCTGGCGCCGTCGAACAGGTACGTGAACGGCTGCATGCCACCGTCGGTGGTGCCGCCGAACAGCAGCAGCTCGCCACTGGCGGTCGGCGCGATCCGGTGGTCGGCGAGGCCGCCGGTCGGCAGCGTCACCGCCACGGGGGCGGCCGTGTAGTCGCCGCGGGTCGTGCCGAGTGGCAAGAACCCGACGCGGACCGAATGCACGACGATCGTCGTCGCCAGCGTGCGGTCGGCCACCACGTGGAAGCGGAACGCGTTGCCGCCGTCGCCGCTCATGCCGGCCGAACCGCCGCCCGGGCGCACCTGCGCCCGCCACGGCCGCAGGTTCTGCACGATCGTGGTGCTCGGGTCGAATTCAGCGGCTTGCAGGTAGATCTCGACCGGCTGGCCGGCGCCGGCCGGCAGCGCCTGCAGGTTGGGATCGTCGCTGAACACGGTCGGCACGCCGTCGACGGTGGCACGGATCTCGTAGGCACCCCAGGCGACATTGCCGGCCGAGCCGGTCCAATAGAAATCCGAACGCGAGGCGGTGCGCACGTCGACCTCGACCAGCGGGCCGACGTTCTGCGCAGTGGCCGCGGGCTGCGCCCCGGCCAGGCTGCCGGCGCTCGGCGCGGTCGGCATCTCGAAGCGGATCACGCCGTCGCCGCCCTGGCCGCCTTCGATGCGCACTGCGGCGCTGAACGGCACCATGTTCGGGCTGCCATTGGCCATGCGGTTGTACACGCCGCCGGCGCCGCCGCGCACGTCGAGGCTGCCGAGGATCGCGGCCGTGCGTTCGGCCTGCAGGACGATCGCGCCGCCGGCCCCGCCGCCGCCGGGGGCTGGGCTCGACGACGCGGTCACGCCGGTCTGGCTCGCCGCGCGGCCGCCGTTCGCGAGCACCGCGCCGTTGGCGGCGATCACGAGGTCGGTGCCGGTGCGCAATGCGACCGCGCCGCCGCCGCCACCGCCGCCGCCACCCGGCGCCCAGTTGCGCGCCGTGGTGATCGCAATCGACAAGCAGCCGTGCGAGCCAGCACCACCGCCACCCGCGCCACCGACCAGGAAGTGTTCACTGCTGCGCACGGTGTTCTGCCCGCCGAACGGCAGCAGCGGAAAGAACGGATAGGCGCTGCTGGCCGGCGACGGTGGCCCCATCGCATCGCGCCGCGGTGCGACCAGCAGGATCGGGTCGATGTGGTTGTTGCTGACCACCAGACCGCCGAGCCCAGCGGTGAAGTTGCCACCGCCACCGCCGCCGGCCGCTGCCGACGGCGTGTAGGCGACCGTCGTGCCGCCGAAGATCAGGCTCGAGCTGAGCCCGTCGCTCGGAAACAGCTCCGAACCGCGGCCGCGCGTCGCCTGGGCGCTGCCGCTGTACGGGTGGCC
>DAIMFJ010000295.1:1926-4409 GCA_036724695.1 Planctomycetota bacterium | reverse complement strand
GCAGCGCCTGCACGCTCTGCCCGTCGCGGCCGAAGTGATTGGGCTGCACACCCTGGCCATTGCACTTGTCGCCGCCTTGGCCACCTTGGCCGCCGCCGGGGCCGCCGCGCCCGCCGAGCTGGCCGGGGACCGTCACGTTGGTCGGCAACGTGGTCCGCGATTCCCCCGACGCGTCGAGTTCGCCCAGGATCTCGATCGGGCCCATGCAGGTGACGTGCTGCGGCGCATTGCCGCGGAACACGACGCGCACGTTCGCCGGCACGACGAAACGCGTGAACGACAGCCGACCGTCGGTCACCAACATCGCGACCCCGGTCAGCGATTGCTCGGCAGGGATCGCGAAGTTGCCGGTGTCGAACTCGTAGGTGTCCTTGCCCTGCACGACGCCCAGGTAGGTCCCCGACGTGGCGAGGAACTCCCCGTGGCGGCCGTCGCCGCCGATCGTGTCGAAGGTCAGGCTGCCGTTGGCCCACCGGCCAGCGCGCACCTGCGGATCGAGTTTGCCGGCGTTCGTGAACGTCTCGACGACGACCGATTGCGCCATTGCCGGACTGGCGAGACACAGCGCCACCAAGGTGGAAGCGCGGGAGGTGCTCATGGGACTCCTGGGTTGCGAGGGGGTCTTGCCCTTGCGGGATTGCAGCTGCCGGCTCGCAGGCCAGGAACTCGCGCAGGGAGCCCAGGCGCAGGAGGGGCGGTCTGCGCACTCGATCGGGCGGGTGTGCGGGGCAGGGAGATGCACCGCGGATCAGCACGGTAGTCGCGGTGGGAAGGGCGGTAACGCGTGGGGATTGGGCGGTTGGCGGGAGGGGGTGGGTAATCCCGAAGGGTTGCGCGCGCTGCGGGGGGAAGATTAGACCGCGTTGGGCCGGCGGATCTCCTCGGCAGAGATGGCTTCGACCAGGTTCTCCGTTGCCTTGCCAAGTGGATCAGGATCAACGACCTGCCAACACCTCACGCGAAGTGCGGACAGTCCGATTGGCCGGGTTGACGGCGGGGCGACGGCGAACGTCTCCCCACCGCCGCCGCGCCGTTGGCTGGACGACGGCAAACGGGCCTTGGCACGTGCCTTGGCGAAGCTCCTCGGGGCTGGTGCCTACGGTACATTTCTTGCAAATCGAATTCGCATGACCTCCCCGTTCGCATGTCGCAGGATCGGCTCTCTCCTCAGCCTTGGCGCCGTCGCCGTGTGCCTCGGCAACCTGCCTGGCCAGGTGCCGGCTTGGCGCACCTTGCCGACGACGCTGGGCTTCCACCCTGGCCCCGGTGCGATGGTCTACGACGACCTGCGCGATCGCACGGTCTACTTCGGGGGTGGCTCGGGCTACATCCCGTACTCGGGCGTGCGGGAACTCGACGGTGATACGTGGGTGCCCATCCAGGCCACCGGGGGGCCGTGGCCACCACCGCGCTTCGACCACGCCATGGCGTTCGATTCGCGCCGCGGCGAGGTCGTCATGCACGGCGGCTCGACCCTCGGGCCGGTCTGGTTCACGGACACGTGGCGTTGGAACGGTTCGACGTGGTCGCAAGCGACACCGAACAACACGCCACCGCCGATGTTCGGCCACCGGATGGTCTACGACGAGCGGCGCGACCGCATCGTGATGTTCGGCCACGAGACCTGGGAGTGGGACGGCTCGGACTGGTCGCAGCGCACCTCGACGCAGTCGCCCGGGGGACGGGTGAACCCCGCCATGGCGTACGACGCACGGCGGGGGCGCACGGTGCTCTTTGGTGGCACCCAGGGGTCGACCCAGATGACGGACACCTGGGAATGGGACGGCACGGACTGGGCGCAGGTGGCGACTTCGGGCCTGCAGCCGACGGCGATCGGGCCGGTGATGGCCTTCGACCGTGAGCGGGCGCGGACCCTGCTGGTCGGTGTCCAGGTCGGTTATGTCGAGGTCGCCTACGAGTTCGACGGATCCGTATGGACGCCGGTCGCCGCCCCGGTGACGCCGCGGATCCCGGCCCTGATGACGTACGACCGGCAGCGGGGTCGCATGGTGCTGTTCACGTCCACCTTGGCACAGCACGGCAACGACGTGACCCGCGTCTACGAAGCGACGGGCATGGCCGTGGCCCAGCCATATGGTGTCGCATGTGGTTCGCCGGCCTTGCGAGCGGTGGAGGATCCGTCGGCGCGGCCCGTGCTCGGCGGAACGTTCGGCGTCGACGTGACGGAGGTGCCGGCCGGGCTCGCGTTCATGTGCTTTGGTTGGTCGAACCGCAGCGCGTTGCAGTTCTCGCTGCCGCTGCGGATGGCGGCGTTCGGTTTGCCTGGGTGCTGGCTGCTGCAGAGCGACGATGCGATCACGCTGCCGTGTGCGTCGACCGGTGCCACGAGCGCGCGGTTCTCGATGGCGATTCCGAGCCATCCGTCGTTCGTGGGGGTGCGCTTCTTCGTGCAGCCGTGGGCGCCTGCGCAGGGGGTGTTTTCGCCGATCGATGCGGTGGTCGGCAACGCGGTGGCGGTGACG
>DAIMFJ010000295.1:0-1916 GCA_036724695.1 Planctomycetota bacterium | reverse complement strand
GGGGGGGGGGTGTCTTGTGGGGGGGGGGGTGTGGGGGGGGGGGGGGGGGGGGGGGGGGGGGACGGTTGTCGCCGAGGACACCATGCTGATCCGCCTCGATCCGTCGGGGAAGTGGTGGGTGGTCGCCGAGCCGGAGTGCTGGCTCCTGGTCCAGAAGGGCGCCGGCGAGGAGCGGCACCTGGGGCGGTACACGAGCCTGGAGGCGGCCCGGGCCGGTGCCGGGGAGCACGGGGCACCGAAGGAGGCGCTCACGACCCTCGACCTGCTGAGGCAGGATCCGAGCCGCGAACTGCTGGGCGATCTGCCGGAAGGTCAATCAGGGCAGACTACGTGATCAGGTAGTTTCAGCGGGATGCGCCGACCTGTACGCAGGTGCCGGAGACGCAGACCCAAAAACACGCGGAATGGCGATCCTTCGGACGGTAGTTTGGGCTTCATGCAAGAACCCAAGCCACTCGTGCCGCACATCGTCGATGTTTCCCAGCTTCCCGATCTCCATCCAACTCACTTGCACTGCGAGGAGTTCTGGTGCAGCCTCGGGCGTGCCGTTGCGACTTTCGGCTTTCTTGAGGAGGTCTTGAAGCGCGCCATCCTCGCACTGACCGGCACATACCCTGCACCGCCGGATGAGGCGGATGTCCCGGCTGCAGTGGAAGCTTGGCGAGATGTGGTCTCCCGATCGCTCGTTGGCACGTTGAGTCCTCTGATCGACACGTTTGGCAAGTCTGCGAGGTTCCACCCAGACTCAAAACACGAGAACTTGGACGATTTCCTGCTTGACCTTCGCGCAGCCGCGAAGCTCCGCAACATCATATGCCATGGCTCGTGGGGCGCACCGGATCTTGATGGGGGATCGGTGCCCTTCTACGTCACCGGCAAGGCCGGAGTAGAGCAGGTCTTTAGCGTTCCTGTTACCGTCGCATGGCTTGACCAGCTGCGTGCCCACACTGCCGAGCTTGCATGTGGTGTGGTAAACACGGTTACTCACATGGGATACCAGTTCCCAGGCGCCGCGGGACCTGGTCAACCAGTGTTCTAGGCAACTGGCGGTGTGGCGGTGTTCCGCAACGAAGTTGTCACCGCGCGCCTTCCGCGTAGAAGTGGCCGCCAGCAGCCGGCATTCTGCGCACATGGACGAGAGTCATGGGGAGACCCAGAAGCCCGTGGGCGTGCGCGCGGGCAGTATCGGATCTGCTGCGGCGCACGGCGACCCTGCTGCCAACGGTCCGCCAGCCGTCACGAGCCGCGTGCTCCGCGACCTCATGCACCGAGCCGTCGCCGCGGTGGTCAAGGCCGAGGTCGACGACCTCCTGGGCCGGGGCGTGATCCAGCCCGCCCGGTTCGACGACCCGTCCGTCGCCGCCGCGATGGCCGGCATGGTGGACGAGGCCGAGAACGGCGAACCGGACCCGCTTCGGGTCGACCTGCTGCGCCGTGCCTTCCGCGCGGTCCTGATCGGGGACGCGGTGGAAGACCCCGAGGGCACGGCCGACGAGGACATGTTCGAGCTCGCCCGCCGGCTGAGCCCGGTGCAGGCCGGGGTGCTCGACTCGCTGTTCCGGCACCACGAGGCAATCGCCGCGAACTCCGATGCGGTCGTGTGTCGCGACTGGCGGGAGGACGCGATGCGGGTGCCCGGCGTTCTCCACGCCATCGCGCTCGAGGAGTCCGTTGCTCAGCTGCATGGCCTCGGCCTGGCTGCGGCCGGGCTTTGGGACGGGGTGGGCTGGGGGCCACTGACGGCCGCAGGGGTGGCGTTGTGTCGGTTCCTGGCCAGGGCGGCTCGTGACGTCGACGGGGGGAGAGGGCCGGAAACCACCCCGGCGGAGTAGGCTACCCGTATGGACAGCACCCAACGGTGGATGGCCGCGCTCCTGGTCGCCTGCGGCGTGGGGCTGCTGGGGCTGGTTGTGGTG
>DAIMFJ010000294.1:0-6807 GCA_036724695.1 Planctomycetota bacterium | reverse complement strand
CGAGCAGCTCCGCAGCCACTTTCCATTTTCTTGCCAGTAGTAAAATCTACCCCCGTGAGTTGATTCCTGAAGGGACGGTGCCGATACTCCGTTGACCCGATCTGTTCATGATGTCGTTCCGCAGCTTGCTGGCAGCCCTTGTCACCGCCCTCGCGCTCGCGCTTGGGTTCGGTGGCGGGACGGGATGCGGCGCGACGACCTCCGGCCCCGAGCATGCGTACTCCTGCTGCGTGGGTACATGTGAGTGCGCGAAGCAGGTGGAGCCGGACTGCGACTGCGAAGCGAACGTCGAACGCCCGGGACTGCCGGCCGTGCCGCCGGAAGCACCGACGCCGCACCACCCTTCTAGCGCGGCGGGGGCGACGCGGATCCACGAGCCGTGGCGGTTGCCTTCCATCACCGGACCGCCCGACGGTGCGAGTCTGCTCGCTTGCGATTCGATTCGATTCGGGAACGACTTCAGGCAAGGACGCCGACGTCACGGCGTGCTGTCAGTCTGGCGGGAGTAGCGAGCCTCTGTAGGAGCACTCTGTACTGACGTCGCCGACGACGCAGTCCAGGTGCCCGGGCGGCCCCGAATGGGGCTTTCGTGGCGATGCGCGGCGCGCGTTGCCGGTGACCCTCCTGCAGTGTTTCCCTGAGCCGAGAGGCTTCCGTCATGCGTTGGTTTCGTACCGCCCTTCCGGCCACGGCCTTCTTCGTCTTGTTGTTTTCCGCCGCTGGCGTTGGCTACTGGTTTGGAACCCAACGCGCCGGTGGTGGCGCGAGCAAGTCAACCAGCGTCTATACCTGCTCGATGCACCCCCAGGTGCGGCAGGATGGCCCTGGCACTTGCCCGATCTGCCGCATGGAGTTGGTGCCCTTGGCCTCGGTGCCCAAGGACTCCGGACCCGCCCTGACGATCGACCCGGTGGTCGTCCAGAACATGGGCGTCCGCGTGGCGACCATCGCGCGGGGTCCGCTGTCCAGGACCGTGCATGCGTTTGGCGCGGTGCGCGAGGCGCAGGCGCGGCAGCGGGACATCGCGCTGAAGATCCCGGGCTTCGTGCACAAGCTGCACGCCCACACCGAGGGGATGGCGATCCGCAAGGGGGACGTGCTGTTCGACCTCTACTCGGCCGAGCTGATCGTGGCGCAGGAGGAGCTGATCGCCGCCCGCAAGAGCGGCGATGCCGAGCTGCTCGCGGCTGCGCGACAGAAGCTACTGCTCTGGGACCTGCCCACTTCGCTGGTCGACGAACTGCAAGCGAGGGAACGCGCCCAACAGACAATCCCCTGGCCAAGTCCTGTCAGCGGTCGACTCATGCGCCGCGACATCGTCGAAGGCGCGCCCGCGATGATGAATCAGTCGCTGCTGCGGATCGTCGACCTGTCCGAGGTCTGGCTGGATGCGCAGTTGCCTGAGCACGAAGCCGGCACCGTTGTGCTCGACATGCAGGTCGAGGCGACCTTCGCCGCCCTACCCGGGCGTGTGGCCAAGGGCCGAATCGTCTACATCGCCCCGGCGGTCGACGTCGCGACGCGCACGGTCACGGTGCGCGCCGTGCTGCCGAACGAGGACGAGTCGTATCGGCCGGGGATGTTTGCTCGGTTGCACATTCCGTTGTCGCTCGCAACCGATGCGGTGCTGGTGCCCATGGAAGCCGTGCTGGACACCGGCGAGCGTCAGCTTGCATGGTTGGCTCTGGGCGACGGCAAGTTCGAGCCGCGCGTGCTGCGTGTCGGGAAGGCCGGCGACGGCGGCATGGTCGAGGTGCTCGATGGCCTGAAGGAGGGCGACCGCGTCGTTGTTTCGGGCCAGTTGCTGATCGACGCGGAGAGCCAGTTGCGCGAAGGTTCTCGCAAGCTGCAGGGCCAGGGACTCCTGCACGAGAATCCGGGACCGGCCGTTCGCGAGCCCTTGCGGCTCACTGCCGAGACCCAGCAGCGTGTCGATGTCGTCTTGAGCACCTACCTTGCTGTCGCCGACGCTCTGTTGCACGACAAGGACGACGATGACGGCTGGGTTCGCCTGTCGACTGCCGTGCAGGCGTTGCACGACGATGCGCCCCCCGACCTTCACGAACTCGTGCACGGGCTGCCGAAGGCCGTTCCCGCCGACTCCGACGATGTTGCCGCGCGCCGCAAGGCATTGATCCAGGCCGGCAAGCTGTTCGCCGAGTTGTTCGCGGCAGCAAGGCCGAGCAGGACCTTCGGGGCGTCGCTGTTCGTCATGCACTGCCCGATGGTCGAGGCCGACTGGCTGCAGACTGAAGAGCAGGTGAAGAACTTCTTCGACCTCAGCATGACGACGTGCGGCGAGGTGAAGAGCCGCTTGCCACTCGACACGGGAGCGGGTCGATGATCGCTCGCATCCTTGAACTCAGCGTGCGCCACCGCGCCCTGGTCGTGATGCTGACGGTAGGGCTTCTGGCGCTGGGCCTGTGGGGCTACCGGAACGTCCGGCTCGACGCGATCCCAGACCTGTCCGACGTGCAGGTGATCGTCGTCACCGAGTATCCGGGCCAGAACCCGCAGGTCGTCGACGATCAGGTCACCTACCCGTTGGCCAGTGCCTTGCTCGCCGTGCCCGGGGCCACCGACGTACGCGGCGTGTCGATGTTCGAGTTGTCGTTCTGCTACGTGCTGTTCGAGGATGGCACCGACATCTACTGGGCGCGCAGCCGTGTTCTCGAATACCTGTCGACGATCCGGGACCGCCTGCCGGCCGGCGTCCAGCCGAAGCTCGGCCCAGACGCCACGGGCGTCGGGTGGGTCTACCAGTACGCGCTCGTCTCCGATCGCCACGACCTCGCCGAACTGCGCACGATCCAGGACTACTACCTACGGTATCCGCTCAGCTCCGTCGACGGCGTCTCCGAGGTCGCGAGCTTCGGTGGGTTCGTCAAGCAATACGAGGTGCTGCTCGACCCGGAACGGGTGCGAGCGTTCGGTGTCTCGGTCACCGCCGTTGCGGCGGCGATCGAATCGAGCAACCGCGACGTCGGCGGCTCGGTCGTCGAACGCTCTGAGCAGGAGTACATGGTGCGGAGCCGCGGCTACCTGCACGGAGTCGACGACCTCGCCAAGGTGCCCGTCGGACTCGGTGCCAACGGCACGCCCGTGTTGCTCGGGCAGATCGCCGAGCTGCGCGTCGGCGGCGAGGCGCGGAGATCCGTCGGCGACCTCGACGGCAAGGGTGAGGCCGTCGGCGGCGTGGTCGTTGCTCGCTTCGGCAGCAACGCCTTCCAGGTCATCAAGGATGCGAAGGCACGGCTCGAAGAGCTGAAGCCAGGGCTGCCCGAGGGCGTGCGCATCGTCCCAACCTACGACCGCTCGCTCGTCATCCAACGTGCGGTCGACACGCTGCGCGACGCGGTCTTCGAGGAACTGATCGTCACGGGCCTCATCTGCCTCGTGTTTCTCGCCCACATTCGCTCGGCGATCGTCGCGCTGGTCATTCTGCCGATCGGCCTGCTCGTCGCGATGCTGTTGATGACGCTGCTAGGCATCAACGCGAACATCATGTCGATCGGTGGCCTCGCGCTGGCGATCGGCGTCATGGTCGACAGCTCGGTCGTGCTGGTCGAGAACGCGCACAAGCATCTGCAACGGGCGCGCGACCTGTTCGAGAAGAGCGGAGTGCCGATGCCTCCGCAGCCGGAGATCGTGCTCGCTGCGGCAAAGGAGGTGGCACCGAGTCTGTTCAGCTCGCTGCTCATCATCACGGTTGCCTTCCTGCCGATCTTCGTGCTGGGCGGTGAATCGGGTCGCATGTTCAGTCCGCTGGCCTGGGCCAAGACCTTCGCGATCGGCGCAGCCGCCATCCTGGGCATCACCGTGGTGCCGGCGCTGATGGTCTGGTTCCTGAAGGGCCGCATCCCGCGCGAGGAGAGGAACCCGGTCAACAGGCTCAGCGAGGCCGTCTACGAACCGTTCTTCTGGATTTGCCTGCGACACCCGTTCGCGACCTTGCTGTGCGTGTTGCTCCTCGGAGTGTCGGCGATCTACCCGGCGACCAACCTCGGCTCCGAGTTCATGCCGAAGCTCGACGAGGGCGACTTGCTGTACATGCCGACGACCAGCCCCAGCGTTTCGGTCGGCAAGGCTCGCGAGATCCTGCAGCAGACCGACAAGCTGATCGCGTTGGTGCCCGAGGTTCGGACCGTGCACGGCAAGATCGGCCGCGCCGAGACCGCGACCGACCCCGCACCGCTGTCGATGGTCGAAACGGTCGTGCAACTCGAAGCCGACCGCAGCAAGTGGCGAACGCGGTCGGTGGATCGGTTCTGGCACGGTCTCCCGGGTTGGCTGTCGTGGCTGTCTTGGCCATTCGAGCACACGTTCTGGCCCGACCGCCGGCCGATCACGATGGACGAGTTGAAGTTCGGCTGGTCGGAGCCGGACGGCAGCCACCACCCAGGGCTCGATGAGATCGTGCGCCTGCCCGGGATGGCCAATGCGTGGCCCTACCCGATCGAGAACCGCATCAACATGCTGTCGACCGGCATCAAGACGCCGGTCGGCATCAAGCTCTTCGGGCCGGACCTTGCCGTCTTGAACGATCTGGCGCAGCGCACCGCAGCGGCCGTGCAGGGTGTGCGCGGCACGACGAGTGCCTATGCGGAGAACAACCTCGGCGGGCTCTACCTCGACATCGCCGTCGCCCGTGCCGCGGCGGCTCGCTTCGGCATGACCACCGGCGACGTGCAGATGGTCATCCAGACCGCGATCGGCGGCATGCCGGTCAGCACCGCGGTCGAAGGGCTGGGCCGCTTCCCGATCAACCTGCGCTACGCCCGCGAACGTCGCGACGACCTGGACTCGTTGCGCGGCGTGCTGGTCGACACGCCCGCCGGGCAACAGGTTCCGCTCGGCGAACTGGCGTCCTTGAGCCATGTCTCCGGCCCGCCGATGCTGCGCAGCGAGAACGCGCAGCGCACGGCCTGGGTCTACGTCGACCTCGCCAACCGCGATCTCGGTGGGTTCGTCGCCGAGGCCCGCGACGTCGTCGAGCGCGCGGTGCCGTTGCCGGCGGGCTACAGCCGCGTCTGGTCTGGCACGTTCCAGTACCTGCAGGAGACCGAGGAGCGGCTGTGGCTCGTGCTGCCGATCACGGGGCTCCTGATCGTGCTGCTGTTGTATCTCGCCAACGGCTCCTGGTTCCGCGTGTGCGTGATCCTGCTCGCCGTGCCGTTCTCACTGATCGGCGCGTTCTGGTTCCTGTGGGCGCTGGACTACGACATGAGCCTTGCGGTCTGGGTCGGCATCATCGCGTTGCTCGGCGTCGACGCCGAGACCGGGCAGGTGATGCTGCTCTACCTCGACAGCGAGTTCGATCGCGCGAAGTCGGAAGGGCGCATGCGAACGACCGGCGACCTGATGACGGCGATCCACGCCGGAGCCGTCAAGCGCATCCGTCCGAAGACCATGACCGTCGCGACCGACATGATCGGTCTGTTGCCGCTTCTCTGGGCAACCGGAACCGGGGCTGACGTCACGCGACGGCTCGTCGCCCCGCTGATCGGCGGCATCACCGTGAGCTTCCTCATGGAGCTGCTGGCGTACCCGGTGATCTTCTACTTGTGGCAGCGTTGGCGGATGCGGGGCCAGTTGGAGGTGGTCGCATGAAGGCGGTGCCCATGGTGTTGGCACTGGCCTTGGCCGGGTGTGTCATGCGTCCCGAAGGCGAGCAAGCGGAGCGCGACCGCGTGGCTGCCGCCGGAGTCGCATTCCACAAGCCGTTTGCGGATCGAGAGCTTCCTGAACTGGCCCAAGGAGCAACGCTCTCTACGTTCCTGGCGCACGCCGAACAGGCCAACGGCGCACTGGAAGCGGCTTTTCACACCTGGGAAGCGGCACTGGAGAAGGTGCCCCAGGCGAGCACGCAGGCAACTACCGCGATGGTCGGGTTGGAGCACACCCTGGATGGCGGGTCGGCGCTCGATCGCACGGCCTTGCTGCTGATGAACAACACCATGGCCCACGACCAGCATCAGCGTGTCCGCGGCGAGCCGGGCGAAGCGGCCCTCGCCGATGGACGTGTCGCTGGGGCCGCCTTCGTTCGGCAACGGTTGCGGCTGCAGACCCAGGTCAGCGACGCGTACTACGCCCTGGCCTTGCGCGACGAGGAGTTGGCGCTTCTCGACCGCCTGGAGCGGCTGCTTGCCGTGCAGGTGCCATCCGTGGCGGCACGGGTGCGAGCGGGCTCTGCCATGCAGGCCGAGCTTCTGGCCGCGGAGGTGGCACGCGATCGGGTCCGAGCGGAGCGCGCGAAGCTCGCAGGCGAGCGGCCAGCCCTGGAGGCGGCACTGCGTGCGCTCGTCGGTGTAGGGGGCGATGCCAACGTGCCGAAGCCGGTGCTGCCGCCTCTGACGTCCCTGCAACCGGTTGAGCGGGACGTGATCGAATCCGTGTTGGCGAACAACGCCGAGGTTGAGATGCAGCGGCTCGAACACGCTGCCGCGATGGCCGAGGTCACGATGGCCGAGTGGGAGCGCGTGCCCGAGTTCTCCCTCAGTGCCACGGTGATGGGCACCATGAGCCAGACCCTCGGTGCCGCCATGACGCTGCCTTGGTTGCGTGGAACCGCCATCGAAGGCGCGGTGCGCGAGACAGAAGCGCGCGTGCGCGCGGCCGATGCCTTGCGTCGACAGGCTGGCTTCGACGCGACTGCCATGGCGGTGCGCGAGTTGGCAATGCTCGCCGCGGTGGAGGCGGAACACGCCGTGCTGGCGGAGTCCCTCCTGCCACGGTTGCAGCAGATGGGAGACGTCGCGCGCGCCGCGTGGACCGCGGGCGGCGGCAAGCTCACCGAGTGGGTGGCCG
>DAIMFJ010000293.1:0-6815 GCA_036724695.1 Planctomycetota bacterium | reverse complement strand
CAAGACCCCGTCGGCCGAGCGGATCCAGTGGTGGATGGACCACTTCGGCCGCTGAATGCAGCGCGGATCCGGGGCGCGCAGCCCGGGCGTGCGGGGGCGCCCGGGTTGCTCGGGATCGCGAGGCCGGATAGAACGCCCATAACGGCGATACCGCGGCATCGTTGGACTGATCCCAGCCAGGATCAGCCGCGGGGTGTCCGCCTGCGTGGTCAGGCGCTCGTCGCGGCTATCCTCCGGATAGGACCCTCTTCGTTGGACGGACGAGTCATGAGCGATCGCTCTCACATTCCAGGAGTTCTACGGGCTGTTGCGATCATCCATTTCGTGGTGGGGGTTGGCGCGCTGGTGGAGGTTCTCGTCAACTTGACCCGCAACCACTACCAGCTCAACCTCGGGGTTCTGGGCATCCCCGTCTGCTTCGGGTTGCTACGGTTCCGTCGCGGCTGGCGTACCTGCGCCCTTGCTCTCTTGTGGGTGGGGTTGCTGCTGTTGCCAATCGTCTTCCTGATGGGCGTCCTCGGCTCTGGTCCAGCCACGTTCGGTGTGCTGGGCATCCCGATCGGACACCTCCCGAGGCCATGGCTGAGTTTGGCGGCCGCTGCCATGTTCCTGCTGCTCCTCTGGCAGTACCGGGTTCTCGTCAGCCCAGGCGTGTCACGGCTTTTCCTTCCAGAGCAGGCGCCGTCCAACACGGCGCAGCAGCCGGCCGGCGCCCCGAGCGGCGCCAGCGGTTGAGCGTCAAAGCCGTTGGGCAGGCATGTGACCTTTCGGAGGCGAGATGAACAAGGTGGAGAAGTGCGCCAAGTGCGGCGGAACAGACATCGTCCGGGTGCCTGGCGAGATGGTCGGCTTCGGAGGTGGCAACTACATTCGTGTTGGCATGACCCCCCTCAGCAACATCCCGGTGTCACGCTACGTCTGCACCAACTGTGGGTTCATCGAGGAGTGGGTCGACAGTCTCGGATCGATGGGTAGCGTGGTCCGAAAGTGGAAGCCCAAGAAGAAGCCGTAGAATGCTGTCCAACGACACGCAGCAGCCGACACGCCCCGCGGAAGGCCAAGGGCCAGGCAGCCCATGGCAACGCGGCTTGCAGCTGTGCGTCGAAGGCGTTGGGTAGACCAAGTATCTCGTCCGCATCATGTCGCCGCTACTTGGAGGTATCATGGCAACAGCAAGCGGTGTACTCGCCTGGGGTTCCGTGGCCGTCGTCGCGAGCGCCGTCCAGCACTGCTACACCGCTTGGCGCTCTGCGGGTCGCCTTGAAACGGCCTGGTATCTGCTATGGCTTGTTTGCGCGACCAGCACGTCGGTGCTCTTCTTCAGTCTGACCACGATCGGGGTGTCCAGGCTGTTCGCGGTAGATGCCATGCTGGCCGTTGCCGGACCGGCTGCGGGGTGGAGCTTGGTGATCACTGCGGTGAGCTTCTACGCATGCATCTGGCTCGTACGACGACTTCCGTCGCGGATGCCAGGTACCATGGCTGCCCAACAAGCCGATGCAGCCGACGAGCGCCGCAGTGGCGCTTGCGAGTGATGGGCAAAACCGTCAGGCGCACCTGATCGTGACCGTCTCCATCGACTACCAGCTTGTCGGGACGGGATGGGCGAGGTGTTCCATCGATCTCGACGGCAAGGCCGTCGAGATCACGGGTTCCTATCTGTCGGACTGCCTTGGCGGACTGGCTGATGCTGCCGTGCAGCTGCTGCAGGGCGCAGCCAGCGCGAGGTGTTCGTTCGACGAGGAGCCAGGCGAGTACCGGTGCATCATCGACCGCACGGACGGGCAGGTGCGGCTACGAGTCCTCGAGTTCCAGGAGCTGTGGGGTAACCGTCCGGACCTCGAGGGGAAGGTCCTCCTGGATGGTCAGTGCGCCTTGGCTGCGCTCGTCGGCGCCGTTCGGGGCGCGCTGCAGCGCGTTGTCGACGAGCATGGCGTCGAGGGCTACAAGGATCGGTGGGTCGAGCATGACTTCCCCGCTGCTCAACTGCGTGCCCTTCAAGCCGCTGCGAGGAGCGAGTAGGATGGGCGCCTGACTCGACGCAGCAGCCGGCGAGCGCCGCAGTGGCGCTCGCGGATCGACGGCTCATACTTTGGCATACCCAGTGCCGTTCATCACATTCATCTCACCGCCGCCTGGTCAAGCCCCTGACGAGGTGCGACGCGCCTGGGTCGGTGTCACGGTTCCGGTCACGACTCACGAAGCGCGACTGCTCGACAGGGTCCCCGTAGTAGGGGTGCGTTCAGGTCCGTATGGGTTCTGGCGAACTCTGTGGGGAATCGTCACGCGGCGTGTCGAGACCTGGCGGGGTTACTCGATCGAGTCGCGCAAGTGCCTAGCGCACCTGCGCGACCGTGCTCCGGACGCCGCAGCATGGTGGGCCGAGAATGCGCCGCGCTTCCTGGAGCCGCGCCGGTGCTTCGTGTTTCCTGCGGAATGTTGCGAGCTGCGTCGCACGGATTGGATACGCAGCTCGCCGCAAGAGCCGGCGAGCGCCGCAACACCGCCCACGAAGCAAAGGCTCGACCACTGGCCACACATGAGTACGCTGCGGCTCAAATCGTCGAACTCCGATACCGTCGTGGAGTTCTTCGACGTCGAGGGTGACTTTTTCCGGGTCTCCGTGGTCTCGAGCGATCACTCGGCGACGCGTGGTGTCTACGCGTACATGGATCGCGCCGGTATTGCGCGGCTCTTCGCTGACGCCGCGAAGGAGTGGAGAGGCTGGCAGGAGCCGAAGGTGTGGGAATCGCTCGAGGGCGAACTTCGGATCGTGCTGAGCATCGACAACCGTGGTCACGTCACCGTGGCGGTTCGAGTTCGGTCTGACCCTGGCATATTGGACAGCTGGCAGCTCGACGCTGAACTTGGCCTCGACGCTGGCCAACTGGATGGTGTCGCTCGCGAAGCGAACCGGCTATGGTCTGAAGGTGGCTGACCAGCCGCTGCAGCCGACCGGCGCCGGCGGCTGAGCGTGAGAGACGTTTGGCGGAGGCGGTTGGCCGCCACCCCCTTCTCGACTGGCGCCGGCCGACGTAGGCTGGCAATGGGCGACCGAACCCACGGGTGGCCTACGCGAAACCCTGAAGATCCACAAGACCATGCGGTCGACCGGCGGGCGCCCCAAGCGGCGCTTCCGGCCGATCGGCAAAGACGTTGAAATGACGCACTCTCGCCAAAGCGTTGCACTCAGAGCCGGGAACTGGCTGGTGTTCGCGCTTATGTTTGTGAGTTGCATCGTGAGTCTGCTGTTCGCGGATTGGCAGGTGACCTTTCCGGATGGGAGCGAAAGCACTCATCGATCCTGGTGGTGGGAGCCTCCGATGGGGGAGACCGCCTCGGAGGTAGGTATCCAGCAGCGAATCCTGGCTTGGCGATCCGTCTTGTTGTACGCGCCATTCGCAGCTCTTGTGGTATCTTGGCGCATCGCAGCATGGCGCCGCAGCCGGCTCGCGGCTGAGCGTCGAAGACCTTGGGCCGGCTCACATGGCTGATCAGGACGACGGATCCCCGAAGAACGTGGTGGGTGTCGGCGTCTTCGTCATGATCGCGGCGACAGTGCTGCTGGCCACCGCTGTCCGCGTCTTCTTCCCCTCGGTTGAGGCCTACCAGTTGAGTAGCTCACTCAAGGCGGCAAGCCATCCGGGTCTTCGAGTCATCGCTTTTGGCGGCATGTTTCTGTTGGGGTTGCGGTTGGTCGTCCTCGGGCGACGCTGGCGGCGGAGTGCTGTCCAACAAGACCATGCAGCCGGCGAGCGCCACAGCGGCCCTCGAGGCTCAGCCGTTCCGCCGTCGGGCTGGCAGTCACCTCTGACGAGTGAGAGAGAGGCAGTCCTGGCGCGGAAGCTTGCTGAGAGTCTTCGCCTCAGTGTGGCAGAGCGATCGGAACTCACCGGTGGCAGGATGCGCGGGTCGGCATTCGTCGCGGCCGTGGGCCAGATCCTCATCGAGACAGGCCAGTTCCCCAGCGATTGGCGGCTCGATCGACCATTCGATGGCATGGTCATCGAAGCACGCGATCATGGGCTGCTCCTGCACGAGCGGCACGAGATTGGCGTGATGCGGTATTCCGATCTGGAGTCCAGGCCGGCGGACTCTCTCGAGAGCGCCGTTCGATCCTTTGTCGAATGCACCTATGGAGACGACATCGACGGTATCGTCCTCGACTGGGACCAGTAGGATGCCGCCCAACCAGTCCTCGGAATCGACGAGCGCCGCCGTGCCGCTCGCGGCTCGACGGCGACACCACCGGCTCGACTTGCCATGCAGCTCTACCGACCCGTTGGCATCCACGAACTCCGTCTCGTCGCAAGCTCAGGCTGGGTCGCATTCCCGCCGCGCCTACCGGGGCAGCCGATCTTCTACCCAGTCCTCGACGAGGAGTACGCCGTGCAGATCGCGCGCGACTGGAACCCCGTCGACGAAGCTTCGGGGTTTGCCGGGTTCGTGACTTGCTTCCAGGTCGACGACGGATACGCGTCGCGCTACCAGGTCCAGGTCGTTGGCTCCAGCCGCCATCGCGAGCTGTGGGTGCCGGCCGAGGACTTGGCGGAGTTCAACCAGCACATCCTGGGCAGGATCGCGGTGTTGGGCCGGTACTACGGTGAGCGCTTCACGGACCCGATCGATCCCGGCACGGGCCTTCCAGCAGGTCTCTGCAGCGATGGGTAGCGAGCCGGCTCGCCGGCGACCGCCGGGGCGCAGACGCGCCACCGGCGGGGCCCCTCACGCGACACCGATCACGGCGTCTGCGTGAACAGGTTCAACCACTGGTTCGACGTCACGATGCTGCTGTACGTCGCATCGAACGTGACCACCTGGCTGAACCACGTCAAACCGACCGTGCTGGCGATGTTCGGCGCGCCGAAGCTCGACGCGAACGTGCCGGTCGCGCCGGTGATGTCGCTGAGCACGAAGTAGTTGCCACCGACCAGCACCGGCGGCACGCCGGCGATCAGCGTCGGACCGCTGGTCGTGCCGATCGCCAGTGCGAACAGCGTGAACGGGCCTTCGGTCTTGACCGCGATCGCGATGTTGCCGCCGTTGCTCTGCTGCTCGGGCGTCATGCGCAGTTCGGCCGCCAGCGGCGGCACGAAGCGTTCGCCGACCTCCACGTCGTCGATCTGCCAGCCGCCGAGGTTCAGGCCGCCGTCGGTGGTCAGGCGCCACTCGATCGTCACGGCACTGTTGTTGTCGGCCATCGGCAGGGCCAGCTCGATGTTCTGCCAGTTGGTGTCGACCAGGTTGCCGTTGGCGGGGTTCTCCCAGACCAACAGGCCGTTGCAGTAGATCTGCGCCTGGTCGTAGATGCCCTCCTCGACGGTCAGCCAGCGCCGGAAGCGCAGCGTCACGCCCGTGCGGCCCGAGCAGTCGATCACCGGACTGCGCAGGTAGTAGCTGATGCTGTTCGGGTAGCGGCCGTTGTTGAAGCCGGTGCCGAGGTCGGTGCCGTAGACCGAGCCGTTGCTGTTCGCCGAGCTCGGATCGGACCACGCGACGCCGCTGACCGTGCCGGAACGGCCGGCCGGGACCCCGCGCGCCCAGTCGATGGTGCCCGAGGAGCTCAGCCGCCCGGTCGTCCAGCCATTCGCGCTGACGTCGAAGTTCTCGCTGAAGAACGGCGTGAACGTGCCGGTGCTGGCCGTGCTGACCACGTAGTTGAACTCGCCGCTCGCCGGCAGGCGCACGGTCGTGTTGCTGCTGTGGTCGGCTTCGAGGTGGTAGCTCACCGAGCCGCTCAGGATGCCGGGCAGCATGCCTTCGAAGCCGTTGGCGAACCCGTTCGGCTTCATGTTGCGGACCTGGGTGCCGCTGCCGTCGTTGTAGTGCAGGCGCACGGCGTTGATCGTGCCCGAGACGGTCGGGACGGCGAACGCCGACACCTTGCGCGGCACCAGCCGGTTGCCGGTGTTGCCGAGCGCCGTGTGGCTGATCGTCGCCACCTGGATCTCGGGATACGGGATGCCCTTGGTGATCGCCGCGGCGCTCAGTTCGGCGTAGTTCGGCACGCCGTTGAACAGGTTGCCGTCGTCGTCGTCGGCGAGGAACACCTCGCGGACCGCGTCGATCCGCGTCGTCGCGTCGGCGACGATCGAGGTCAGCACGATGTCCTCGGTGATCGCGATCGCCTGCGCAGTGCCGTAGGTGGCGCGCAGGTTCTCGCGCAACCGCCACGCAAAACCCATCCAGACCTGCCCGGCGGCGTGCGGCGAGCTGCCCGAGTACGGGTAGACGAACGTGTTGTCGCCGCGGCGCAGCGCCACACCGGCGTTCTGGAAGCCGCTGCCCAGCATCGGGCTGTCGACCTGGTACATGCCGATGATGTCGCCCCAGCCCTCCGAGACGCCGTCGGCGTTGGTGTTGCTGATGCCGCCGAAGCGCTCGTCGAGGCCGTGGCCCCATTCGTGCGCGATCACCGTCGAGAACGCGGTGTTCGAGCAACCGCCACCGGCCTGGTAGAAGTTGATCGTGTTGCCGGTGTAGTAGGCGTTGCAGGTCGACGTGATGTTGACCGTCGGCGTGATGCCGCTGATCGTGTTCAGCGCCGACACGTTGCTCGGGATCGACATGTCGAGGATCCCGCGCGCCCATTCGTTGCTGCGGTCGACCCAGTACGAGGTCGAGGTGTGCGCCGCCTCGTTGGCGGTCGCTGCGGCGGTCAGCAGCTGCAGCGTCGCGTTGACGCCGGGCTGCACCGTGACGCTGGCGTTGGTGCCGTTGGCGCCGATCAGCGGCGCGTGGTGCGTGCCGTCGAGCGCGGTCAGGGAGATCGTCACCGGTGCTACGATGTCGATCGAGAGCTCGCCGTTCTGGTC
>DAIMFJ010000292.1:5357-6817 GCA_036724695.1 Planctomycetota bacterium | reverse complement strand
AGCAGCACCTGCTCGTAACCGCGTTGCTCGGCCTCGGCGGTCGCGGTCAACGCGGCGATGCGGTGCTTCAGGCGACCGCCGTCGAACAGGTTCCAGCGCAGCGACGGGCCGAAGCCGGCGACCCGGCTGTCGGTGTCGAACAGGTGCTCGGGCCCGTCGGCGGCCAGCCCCAGCGTGCCGAGCAGCGAGAAGCGCGGGTAGCGGTCGGCCTCGGCGACGCCGATCCGCGCCACCGCGGCCGCGAACCGGCGCTCGGCGGCCTGCACGTCGGGCCGGCGCCGCAACAGGTCGGCGGGCTGCCCGACGGCGAGTTGCACCGGCGCATTGCGGAGGGCACCCGCCGCCGGCAGTTCGAGCTCGCCCGGCGCCTTGCCGAGCAGCACCGCCAGCCGGTGCTCGGCGTAGGTCGCCGCGGCTTGCAGTTGGGGCAGGCGCGAACGGGTCGTCTCGACGTTGGTCGCCGCCTGCGCGACGTCGCGTTCGCCGACCAGGCCGGCGGCGAGGCGCGCGGCGACCAGGCCGCGGGTCTGCTCCTGCAGGCGCAGGTTGTCCTGGGCGATCTGCAGGCGCCGCTGCGCCGAGCGCAGCTCGACGTAGCTGCGCGCCACCTCGGCGGCGACCGACAGCTGCGCGGCGGCGGTCTCCGCCTCGGCGACCTCGAGGTCGCGCTGGGCGGCTTCGACCGAGCGGCGCACGCGGCCCCACAGATCGAGTTCCCAGCTGGCGTCGAACGCCACGGTGTGGATGTCGGTGCGCGGGATGAACGCGCCGAACGGCGTGTTGAGGCTCTCGCGGCGGTGTTCGTAGCTGGCGCGGGCGTCGACCGTCGGCCAGCGATCGGCGGCGGCGACGCCGCGCAGGTTGCGCGCCGCCTCGAGGCGCAGCAGCGCGGCCTGCAGGTCCTTGTTGTCGCGCAGCGCCGTGGCGACCAGTTCGTCGAGCGTGGCGTCGGCGAATTCGTGCCAGAACGGCGCCAGCGGCGCGTCGGGCAGTGCTGGGCCGGCCTGGCTCCAGGCGGCCGGCACGGCCACCGTCGGGGGTTCGTAGTCGGGGCCGACCGTGCACGCGGCGAACGGCAGCAGCAACGCCGCGGCGAGCCGCAGCGACCAGGATCGACGGGGGCGAGGCATCAGGCGAACTCCGCGGTCGGGGTGGTGGGGGCGGCGGTGGGACCGTCGCCGGGGGCCGGGGCCGCGGCGGGTGTGTGCGCGCGGCGTTCGCCGGCCAGCAGCAGGTAGAACACCGGCACGACGAACAGCGTGAACAGCGTGCCGAGCAGCATGCCGGCGACCAGCACCTTGCCGATGCTGTTGCGCGCCTCGGCACCCGGCCCGGTGACGAACACCAGCGGCAGGTGGCCGAACACGGTCGCCGCGGTGGTCATCAGCACCGGCCGCAGGCGGGTCGCCGACGCCTCGCGCAGCGCCTGATCGAGGGCGGGAACGTGCGCGTCAACGGGG
>DAIMFJ010000292.1:0-5347 GCA_036724695.1 Planctomycetota bacterium | reverse complement strand
ATTCGCGGGGCGCGCGGCGGCAGTGGGGTAATCCGACGTGGCGATCGGCTGCACGTCGGCGGCCTTGAGCCCCCGGGCTCGGGCCGAGGAGAAAATCGCGCTGGCAAAACCCGCCCAGCTCGTATCGCCGCCGCCGCCGACGTGAAAGATCCCGAACAGCCCTTCGTTCTCCGGCTCGGAGACGATGCGGCGGGCGATCGTCACACAGGCCTCCGCAAGATCGGGCGCATAGGTCGGCGCTCCGAACTGGTCGCTCACGACGCGCACGCGATCGTGAGTGGCGGCGAGACGCAGCATCGTGCGCAGAAAATTGGTGCCTCCGTGCGAAAATACCCAGGAGGTCCGCAGCACGACGCCTCGCGCAGCGCCGCCAGCTTGGCGAGGCCGCGTTCCTGCAGCGTGTTGGCGAACTCGACGATCAGGATGCCGTTCTTGGCGATCAGGCCGACCAGCGTGATCAGCCCGACCTGCGAGTAGACGTTGATCGTCGTGAACTCGAGGTACGAGAACAGCAAGGCGCCGCTGATCGCCAGCGGCACCGACCCGAGCAGCACGATCAGCGGGTCGCGGAAGCTGCGGAACTGTGCGGCGAGCACCAGGTAGACCAACAGGATCGCGAAGCCGAGCGTGGTGACCAGCGACGCGCCTTCCTGGCGGATCTGCCTCGATTCGCCGGCGTAGTCGATCGTCGTGGTCGGTTTCGCGACAGCGGCCGCGGCGGTCTCGAACACCCGCAGGCCTTCCTCCTTGGTGACCCCGGGCAGCACGCCGCCCTGGATGCGCACCGCGTTGCGCTGCTGGAAACGATTCAGCGTGCGCGGCGACGCCACCGACTCGATCGTCACGAACGACGACACCGGCACCAGGTCGCCGGTCGGCGTCTTGATCTTCAGGTCGAGCAGCGGGCCGGTGGTGGCGCGGGCCTGCTGGGCGATCTGCGGGATCACCTTGTAGCTGCGGTCGAACCAGTTGATTCGGTTCACGTTGCCGCCGCCGAGCAGCGAACCGAGTTCGCGGCCGACGCCGGCCAGGTCCATGCCGAGATCGGCGACGCGTTCGCGGTCGATGCGCACCCAGGCCTCGGGGCGGTCGATCTTCAGGTCGGTGTCGACGTACAGGAACTTGCCGCTGGCCCAGCCGGCACCGACGACGGCCATCGTCTGCTCGAGCATCTCCTCGACCGAACCGGCGGTCTGCAGGACCAGTTCGACGTCGTGCTGGCCGGACGTCGGCAACGGCGGATCCAGCCGGGGGAACACGTTGACGCCGGGCACCGACGACACGGCCCCGTACAGGTGGCCGAGCAGCTCGGTGGTCGAACGCATGCCGTTGGCGGCGCGGTCGCCCCAGTCCTTGTTGTCCATGCCGCCGAAGCCGCCCCAGTTGGCGACCAGCGACCACATGAAGCGGGTCTCGGGCAGCGAACGCACCGCCTGCACGACCTGCCGCGAGGCGCTGTCGACGGCTTCGAGCGTGGCGTCGGGCGCCACGTCGAAGAACAGGCTGACGTGGCTCTGGTCCTCGACCGGCGCCAGTTCGCGCCGCGACTGTTCGTACAGCGGCCACGCCGCCACCGCGATCGCCAGGGCCCCGGCGACGATCGCCCAGCGCAGCGTCAGCGCCACGTCGAGGCAGCGTTCGTAGATCCGGCGCACCAGCTCGAAACCACCGTTGACGGCGCGCGTCAGCCAGGCCTCCTGGCCATGTTCGCGCGCGGCGACCATGCTCATCACCGGCGACAAGGTCACCGCGACGACACCGGACACCAGCACCGCCGCCGCCAGCGTGATCGCGAACTCGAGGAACAAGGCCCCGGTCATGCCGCCCTGGAAGCCGATCGGCGCGTACACCGCGGCCAGCGTGATCGTCATCGCGACGATCGGACCGAGCAGTTCGCGCGCCGCCTCCATCGCCGCGACGAGGCGGGTCTTGCCCATGCGCACGTGGCGTTCGACGTTCTCGACGACGACGATCGCGTCGTCGACGACCAGGCCGACCGACAGCACGATCGCCAGGATCGTCAACAGGTTCAACGAGAAGCCGAGCAGCGCCATCACGATCGCCGCGCCGATCAGCGACACCGGCATCGCCACCAGCGGCACCAGCGCGGTGCGGATCGAACCCAGGAACAGGAACACCACCAGCCCGACGATGCCGATCGTCTCGACCAGCGTCGTGCTGATCTCGCGCAGCGCGTCGCGCATGAACTTGGTGCCGTCGTAGGCGATCTGCATGTCGAGATCCGCCGGCAGGGTCGGCCGCAGGCGTTCCATCTCGGCGACCAGGGCGTCGCCGACGGTGATCTCGTTGGCACCGACCAGCGGCCAGACGCCGAGGTAGACCGCAGGCGTCTCGTTGAACTTGGCCATGAAGTCGGCCTCCTCGGCGCCGAGCTCGACGCGCGCGACGTCGCGCAGCCGCACGACGGCGCCGCCGCGGTCGGCGACGATCAGTTCCTCGAACTCGTCGACCGAGCGCAGGTCGGTGTCGGCGAGCAGGTTGACCTGCACGAGGTTGCCCTTGGTCTGGCCGACCGCCGCCAGGTAGTTGTTGCGCCGGATCGCCGCGTGGATGTCGCCGGGGGCGAGGTTGACCGCGGCGAGCCGATCCGGATCGATCCAGATGCGCATCGCCATCGGCCGGCCACCTTCCGCGTTGGTGACCCGCTGCACGCCGGCGATCGTCGCCAGCTGCGGCTGCACGTTGCGGGTCAGGTAGTCGGTGACCTCGGCGAGGTTGCGGGTGGTCGACGTGAAGCTCAGGTAGAACGTCGCGTACGGCCGGTCGGCGCGCTGCACGTCGACGACCGGCGGTTCGGCCTCGGCCGGCAGTTCGCTGCGCACCTGCTGCAGGCGCGCGGTGACCTCGGCGAGGGCCTGCGTGGTGTCGTGGCCGAGCTTGAGGCGGATCGTCACCGTGCTGAGGCCGGCCCGGCTCTGCGACTCGAGGTGGTCGACGCCGCCGATCGCCGAGACGGCGCGTTCGATCGGCGTGGTCAGGAAGCCGCGCACCGTCTCGGCGCTGGCGCCGATGTACGCGGTGGTGACGATCACCGAGGCCGCGTCGATCTTGGGGTATTGCTGCACCGGCAGGCCGGCCGCGGCGCGCATGCCGACCAGGACGATCAGCAGGTTGACGACCAGGGCCAGCACCGGGTGCTTGACGAACGTGTCGGTGAGGTTCTTCATGGTCGTGCCTCAGTTGCCCTGCGGGGCCTGTGGAGCGGTGCCGGCGACCTGCACCAGCGCACCTTCGCGCAACTTGAACGAACCCTCGGCGGCGACCAGTTCGCCGACCTGCAGGCCCTCGCGCACGATCACCTCGTCGCCGAGGCTCGGTCCGCCGACGACCGGCCGCTGCCGGGCGCGCAACGCCCCTTGCGGATCCTTGGCGAGCACGTAGACGAAGTCACCCGCGGGGCTCTTGCGCAGTGCGCTGACCGGCACCACGAGGACCTCGGCGGGTGCGGCGATCGGCACCTGCACGCGCACCGAGGCACCCGGCTGCGGCAGGTTCTCGCCGCCGAGTTCGGCGCGCACCCAGGCATTGCGGGTCGCCTCGTCGACGCGCGCGTCGACCGCGACCACCTGTGCTGCGACCACCGGTTCGCCGCCGCGCTTCTGGACCTGCACCGCCTGGCCGACCACCAGTCGTGCCGCAGCCTCCTGCGGCACCGCGAAGTCGACGTGCACGGCGGCGTCGACGCCTTGCAGCGTCGTGATCGGCGTGCCGGGTTCGAGGTACTGGCCGAGGTGCAGGTCGACCAGGCCGACCCTGGCCCGGAACGGCGCGCGCAGGCGCTTCTGTTCGATCAGGGCCTCGAGCCGCTGCACGTTGGCGACCGCCATGTCGTGCTGCGCGCGCGCGCGGTCGACGTCGGCCGCCGACGCACCCTGGCTCTGCAGGGCCCGCTCCATGCGGCCGAGCATCGACTCGGCGAGCCGGGCTTCGGCCTGCAGGGCGTGCAGCTGGGCGGTCTCGACGGCGACGTCGAGTTCGACCAGCAGGGCCCCTTGGTCGACGATCGCGCCGGCCGTCAACGCGACGTTGCGGACCGTGCCTGGCAGTTCGTTGCGCAACGTGATCGAGCGCAAGGCGCGCACGGTGCCGATCGCCGTGGTGGTGCGGGCGTGCTGGCTGGTGCGCACCGGTGCTGCGCCGACCACGATCGGCATCTCCTGCTGCTGGGCGGCGGCGGTCGCGGCGTTGGCGACCAGCGCACCCTTCCACAGGTAGATGCCGAGGCCGGCGCCGGCGAGGCTCGCCAGCAGGAGTAGAGAACCGAGCGCCTTGCGCGCGGTCGAGGTACGGGAGGATGGCATGCGAATCGGGGGGTAGGTCGAAGGGTGCGGCGGGTGCCGCCTAGGCGTCGGATCCGGTGTTCAGGTGCCAGCGGCCGGGTTGCGCGGGTGCAGGATCGAGTCGAGCACGTAGGCGAGGAAGTCGTCGAGCGGGGCGGTGCTGCGTTCGATCTGCATGCGCAGGGTCGCACCCTCCCAGAGCATCAGCAGCACCTTGGCGAGGTGGTCGGCGTCGTGGCGCGCGTCGATCTCGGCACCGCGCTGGGCTTCGCGCAGCACGTCGGCGATCAGCGCGTTGGCCTGCGCGTAGGCGTCGCGCACTGCCGCGTGCACCGGTTCGCTGAGGCTGGCGGTCTCGAGGGCCAGCTTCGGGATCAGGCACTCGACGGTCGGGCCGTGGTCGGCGCATTCGGCGCGGATGTGCTCGAACATGCGGCGCAGGCGCTGCAGCGGGCTCATGCTCAGGTCCGAGAGGATCGGCCGCAGCTCGGCGAGGAACTCGTCGCGCGCGCGCTCGATCAGCACCACGCCGAACTCCTCCTTGGAGTGGAAGTGGTGGTAGAACGAGCCCTTCGGCACGTCGGCGTGCTGCAGGATTTCCGTCAGACCGCAACCGTGGAACCCCTTCTTGCCGAACAGCTCGGTGCCGGCGGCGATCAGGCGTTCGCGGCTGTCGTGGTCGCGTGGGGTGCCGTCGGGGTTGGGTTCGGGGGTTGGCGGCGTCATGAGTAGACTGGTCGGTCTAGGGCAAGTAGACCGGTCAGTCTATCGGGCGACGGCGGCGATTTCCAAGGGGTCGGGCAAGGTTCCCGGTTGGGTGGCAAGGCGCCGGTGGCACGCTGGCGGGGCATGGCGACCTTGCCAGCGGCGTTTGGTTACTTCGTGCGCGTGTTCGCGCTCGGCTTCTTGTTCGGCCTGGTCCGGGTGCCGCTGCTGGTGCCGCGGCTCGGGACCCGTTGGGCCGAGCTCGTCGAACTGCCGCTGCTGACCGGCTGCGTCGTCTGGCTGGCGTGCGGGGTGGCGCGTCGGCATCGGGAAGGGCCGCC
>DAIMFJ010000291.1:406-6855 GCA_036724695.1 Planctomycetota bacterium | reverse complement strand
GGGATGGTCAGGATCCGCGCCGGCGGCACGCCGCCGGCCTGCAGGCACGCCGCCACCGCCGGGCTGATCGCGACGACCGCCGCGGCGGTGCGCCGGTACGCGAACCAGGTGCGCAGGTCGCGTTTGACGCGGCGCTCCATGCGGCGCGTGATCACCGCCGGGCAGCCGGCCAGCCGCGCGGCCAGGCAGCCGAGCCAGGCGGCGCGGCCGGTGTGCAGGTGGACCAGCGCGGCACTGCGCAGCAGCCGCCGCAGCCGCCAGACCGATGGCAGGTCGAACTGGTGCGCCAACGCGATCTCGGCGACCGGCAGCCCCCGTTCGCGGGCGAGCCGCGCCGACTCGCTGCCCGGGGGCACCACCAGCAGCTGCGGCACGCCGGCAGCGCGCAGGCCCTCCATCAGCAGGAACACCTGCACCTCGCCGCCGGAGAAGCCCTGCTCGGTGTCGACGTGCACGATCGGCCCCGGCCAATGGCCAGCCGCGCCGCGCTCGATCTGCCGGCTCGCCGTCACGGCGCGATCACAGGATCGCGTCTTCGCCGGTCAACTGGCGACCGATGATCAGGCCGTGGATGTCGTGCGTGCCCTCGTAGGTGATCACCGACTCGAGGTTGCACATGTGGCGCATCATCTGGTACTCGTCGGTGATGCCGTTGGCGCCGAGGATGTCGCGGCCGAGGCGGCAGCATTCGAGCGCCATCCAGCACGAGTTGCGCTTGGCCATCGACACGTGGAAGTGCTGCATCGTGCCCGCTTCCTTCATCTTGGCGAGCTTCCAGCACATCAGCTGGGCCTTGGTGATCTCGTTCGCCATCCAGACCAGCTTGTTCTGGACCAGCTGGAAGCGCGCGATCGGCTTGTCGAACTGCACGCGGATCTTGCTGTAGCGGCACGCCTCGTCGAACGCCGCCTGGGCCGCGCCGATCGCGCCGAACGCGATCCCGTAGCGGGCCTGCGTCAAGCACGACAGCGGGCCCTTCAAGCCCTCGACCCCGGGCAGCATCTGCGACTTGTGGATCCGCACGTCCTCGAGGATCAGTTCGCTGGTGTCCGACGCGCGCAGCGAGAACTTGTTCTTGATCGGTCGGCCCTGGTAGCCCTTGGTGCCCTTGTCGACGAGGAAGCCGCGCACGACCCCGTCGAGCTTGGCCCAGACCACCGCGACGTCGGCGCAGGTGCCGTTGGTGATCCAGTACTTGCTGCCGTTGAGCACGTAGTGGTCGCCGTCGGCCACCGCCTTGGTCAGCATGCCGCCGGGGTTGCTGCCGAAGTCGGCCTCGGTCAGACCGAAGCAGCCGATCAGCTCGCCGGTCGCCATCTTCGGCAGGTAGCGCTGCTTGTGCTCTTCGGAGCCGTAGGCCCAGATCGGGTACATGCACAGCGAGCCCTGCACCGACACGAACGAGCGCAGCCCCGAATCGCCGCGTTCGAGTTCCTGGCAGATCAGGCCGCTGGCGACCGGCGACAGCCCGGCACAGCCGTACCCGGTCAGCGACGCGCCGTAGACCCCCATCTCGCCGAGCTCGGGGATCAGGTGGGTCGGGAACGTCGCGTTGCGGTTGTGCTCCTCGATGACCGGCATGAACCGGTCCGAAACCCAGCTGCGGACGGTGTCGCGGATCATCCGCTCCTCGTCCGTGTAGAGTTCGTCGACGTTCAGGAAATCGAGGGCCTTGTAGAGATCGCTCATCGGCGGATGCGTGCCAGGGACGGGGACTTGTGGACGGCCACTGTAGCGAGCCGCCCAGCGTTGGAAAGCCGGACCCGACGCGGTTCTTTCGCCTGGACCTGCCGCCTGGATGCCGTCAGTCGATCGTCACTACGAACTGCTGGTCCGCCTCGGTCAGGTACTTGTCGTAGAGCGGCGAATAGGTCTTCACCCGGACCGTGCGCCGGTCGGGCAGGAACTCGAGCAGCCGCAGGTAGCCCTCGCCACCGAGCGGCCGGAACTGGTAGTTCGCGAGGATCTGGTGGACCGTCTTGCCGGCGTCGTTCTGGCTGGCCAGGTACCCGGTGCCGTCGCCGAGCACGTGGCCGTTCAAGGTGAGCACGAAGCGGTGCTTGCGGACCAGGTTCTGCCACAGTTCCTCGCCGTCGCTGACGCCGCCCGGGGTCCGGTATTCGTGCGGGTTGTAGTGCTGCGGGTGCGCCTGGTCGCGGTGGTCGTAACGCCGGTCGTTGTTGTTCATGTAGGCATGCGTGACCAGGATGCCGAGGTGCTCGGGGTGCGCGGCCATCACCTCGTTGGCCCACGCCACGGTGGCTGGCCGCGGCCCCCACTCGAGGCACAGCACCAGCCACCGGCGGTCCCAAGCGACGAACGTGTGCCAGGTGTTGTCGAGCTTGCCGTCCTCCATCGCGCCGCCGAACGTCGGCTGCCCGCGGTGCTCGGCGAACGGGAAGTACTCGTTGAGCAGCGTGTCGCGCGTGCTGGCGTCGCCGCTCGGACCGTAGTCGTGGTTGCCCGGCACCAGCGCGAACGGCACCGCCCCGTACAGCACGCGCAGCGCCGCGTAGGCGTTCGCCCATTCGCGCGGCGTGTTGTTGTTGACGACGTCGCCGAGTTGGATCGCGAAGCGGATGTCGCGCGCCTGCTGCTGCTGGACCAGCCACGCGGTCTGCAGCAGGAACAGACCCGGGAACCGCAAGGAGTACACCTGGGTGTCGGGCAGCACGGCGAGCGTCCACGAACCCGGCTCGAACGGCAGCGGTGGCAAGGTACCCGGCGTGATCTGCAGCACGGGTGCCTGGCGGTCGCGCACCGCGGCGGCGTGCTGGACGAGGTTGGCGAAGAAGCGTTCGGCGAAGGCGGCGCGCGCCGGCGCCAGTTCGTCGTCGTCGGCGAGACCGAAGTTGGCCTTGTCGGGCGCCATCGCGCACAGCACCAGGCGGCCCTGCCCGTAGGCACCCTCGAGCAGCACCGGCCGTTCGCCTTCGGCACCGGCGGCCAACGCGACCTCGAAGCCGCCTTGTTCGACGAACGCCTCCCACGCGGTGCGCGCACGCGACAGCCGCAGCGTGCCGGTCGGCTCGGCGAGGCCGGCGAGCAACGGGTGGCGCGGCGACTTGACCACCACCTCGGCGGCGTCGGGGTCGGCGCGGCGGGCACCGTGCGTGCTCGGCAGGAACGGCGGCACCGCCTCGACCTGGTCGGCCTGCGTCAGCTGCACCAGCAGGTGGCCCTTGTCGACGAAGTTGTAGAGATCGTCGGCGTACTCCTTCATGTACGCCGCGTAGCCCGGGTGCTCGCTGACGAACGAGCCGAGCACGATCAGGTCGACGTCGAGCAACCAGGGCGAACGGTCGAGCGGCAGTTCGGCGACTTCGGCGCCGGCGGCGCGCAGCCGTTCGATGGCTTGCGCGGACTTCGTCCACTGGTCCTGGTGCTCCCAGACCAGCGCCCGCACCGGCCGCGGCGGCGGCTGGTCCTGGGCGGCGAGCGACGCGAGGCAGAGGACCTGGACGGCGAGGTTCGATCGCATGCCGCGACGGTACCGGCCGGACCAGGTTGACAGGACAAGACTGCGTGAAGTCTGCGGCGGGATCGACGGGCCCGGCCCGCGCCCCACCGGCGGTGCTCACCGGCGCGAAATCGGCAAGTACGAACGGACCGCCGGGCTACCGCCGACCTTGTCATAGCGGTTGCCCTGCCAGACCCAGTTGCTCCACAAGCCACTATCGTCGCTGTAGCAGTGCAGAATCTCGGTCACGCCCATCGGAGCGATCATGAGGCCCTGCCCAACCACGACGTCCTTCTCGCGATCTGTGACCGTCGTGATGTAGAAGTGGTTGCCAATCAGATCGATGAACAGGAACTCCACCGTGATGTCGAAAGGCGTCAACCGATTCTCCTCCTTGTGCACCTCGAAGTGCGACGGGTCGGTCGGGCGAGCCGGGGGGCCCTGGGCGAGGCCGTACGCGGGCAGAACGGACAGCAGGAGGAGCAGACGGGAGATTTGCTTGATCAACATGGTGGTGTTGGAGGGGCTGGGAAGTGACCACATCCACGTGCTGGTGCTCGCGGAACGGTAGCGCGTAGGTGTCCGCGCGGCGCGCGCAGTTCTACGCCGCCAAAAAAACCCTGTTCGGCGCCCCCGCGCACCTCGCCAACCAACCCAACCAACCACCAACCAAGAACTTGCACTCTCACCTGCGCACACCTCACCCGGTCCCGAATGCGCCCCCCTCTACTTGGCGCGCTTGGGATCGCGGAGCGCGGCGGCGGCATCGCGCGCAATCCAGCGGTGCTTGAACCAGCGTTCGGCCTCGCCCGGAGCAAGCCGCCAGCCGACCTTGCCGGTGCCCGCTGGTTCGAGCAGCAGCTCCCGCAGTTCGAGCCTGCCGCCGTAGGCGATGTCGACGGTGAAACGCACCGGTAGTGGCTTCTCCTGATCCGTCGCCTGGGCTGGGATGCGCCACACCCCATCCGCTGCCGGGTCCCCCAACCGCGCGAACTCGTCGGTCGGCTGGAAGGTCAGGTTGCGCAGGTAGTACCAGACCTCGTCGGCGTCGGGGCTGCCGTTGTCACTGGTGCTGGCGCGCAACACCTCGACGCCGTCGCATCTCACGACGGCGGGCACGAACCGGGCGAAAGGGGCGACGTCGGTGCGCGACGCCGACAGCATCGCGGTGGCACCGCCCAGCAGCAGCACGACCGGGGCAAGAACGCGGATCATCGATGGAACCTCTTGATGGCGGGGACTTGGGGGTGGTGGCATCGCAAACGGCCAGCGCCGCGGCTCACTTCGCCACCACGCTGGGGTCGGCAACGCGCCCGACGAACAGCAGCAGGCCGGTGCGCAGGTCGCGCAGCGCAAACGCGAACGGCCGGTCGGCGACGAACACGTGGGGGTTGGGCGCCGGGCGCCCACCCCGCTTCATCACCACGGCGGTCGCGGCGGCCGCTTCGAAGCCCGCTTCGTCGGCGGCGACGAACGCCTCGTGGACGACATCGCTGAGCACCAGCGAGTTGCTGGGGTCCAAGCCACGGAAATCGACCTTCTTCGCATCGAAGGCCGCGACGACCCCCATCGCCAGCAGTGCGTCGCGCAGGCGGTGCTTCTGGCGCAGCGAGAACTTCGGCAGCGTCACCGCGACGCTGGCTTGTTGCAGTGCGGCAGCCTCTTAGCCGCTGAGCAACGCCCGTTCGGCGGCCTGTAGAGCCTGCCCCGGTCTGGGCAACACGAGATCGACGGTGAACTGGTGGCCGGCCATCGGCAGCGAGACGGCGAGCCATCCTTCTGCCTCGGCCCACGGCAGGCCGCTGACTGCATGCATGCGCGGCACTTCGACCACCGTGCCGTCGGCGCGGGTGAACGGCCCCGGCCTGGTGTTCGCGACCCGGAAGGGCGTCTGCCAGGGCCCCTTGCACCACAGGGCGTTGGTCAGCACGAGGCGGGTGTCGCGGGTGACGTCGTCGGCACTGAGCAGGTCCCGGATGCGATCGTGCGTCAGCCGCTGCAGGTGCTCGTTGATCGTCTTGCGTGCCACCTCCGCATTGCCGAAGAAATCGACGGCCGTCGCCCGCGCCCCGAAGAACTCCGTCAGCCGCTGCGTGTACGCCGGCGCCAGCGCGAAACCCTGCTGGACGAACGCATCGTTGACCAGTTCGCAGACGGTGGTGGTCTCGGGACGACCGCCAGGCTGGGTACGCAGGCTCGCCAGGAGCTGCTGGCTCGCCACCAGCAGGCGCTCCCCGCGCAACTCCTCGGGTAGTTGCAGCACGGCCACCAGCTCGTCGGCGGTGGTGCCGCCGGCCCCGGGCAGCAGCATCGTCAGGGCGATCGCGATGCTGCCGGGCGAACAGGTCGGCGCGTTGGTCGCGGCCAGCCTGGTGTGCAGCTCGGCCCCGAAGCGATTGCAGGCCTGGGCGAGCAGGCGCACGTCAGGGCCTGGATTCTGGCCGGACAGGAACGAGGCGAACAGGAGAGCGGCGAGCAGACTTGGGCGCATCAGCAGTGGTTCCGTGGTCGAGCCGCCAGAGGACGCCTTCCAACGCGCGCGGTTCCCGGGACCCGCGGGAATCCGGGGGGCGCTGCAGTTGGCCTGCCGGGTCGCAACCACAAGCCGTTGAGAAATCGTGCCTTGCGGAAGGCGATGCGCATTCGGGACCGGGTGAGGTATGCGCAGGGGGGAAGGTGGAACGGGGGTGGCGGGGGCCGTAACCTCCGTCGCCCCATGACGCGCCAGATCCTGGTCACCAGCGCCCTGCCGTATGCGAACGGCTCGATCCATCTCGGTCATCTGGTCGAGTACCTGCAGACCGACATCTGGGTGCGGTTCCAGCGGCTGCGCGGGCATCGGGTGGCCTACCTGTGTGCGGACGACACGCACGGCACGGCGATCATGATCCGGGCCCAGAAGGAGGGCCGGTCGCCGGAGGCGCTGATCGCGGCGATGAGCGAGGAGCACCAGCGCGACTTCGCGGCGTTCGGGGTGTCGTTCGACCAC
>DAIMFJ010000291.1:0-396 GCA_036724695.1 Planctomycetota bacterium | reverse complement strand
ACCAACAGCGAGGCCAACCGGCAGATCGCGCACGGCATCTGGGCGGCGCTGCGGCAGCGCGGCATGGTCGTCGAACGGCAGGTCGAGCGACTGTACGACCCGCAGCAGCAGACCTTCCTGGCCGACCGGTTCGTGAAGGGCACCTGTCCGCGCTGCAAGTCGGCGGACCAGTACGGCGACAGCTGCGAGAAGTGCGGCGCGACCTACAGCGCCACCGAGCTGATCGAGCCGCGCAGCGTGCATTCCGGAGCCAGGCCGGAGTTGCGGCCCAGCCAGCAGCTGTTCGTGCAGCTGACCGGTCTGCAGGAGTTCCTGACCGAATGGACGCAGCGCAGCGGGGCGCTGCAGCCCGAGGTCGCCAACTACCTGGCTGGGCACTTCCTCGCCCAGCCGCTG
>DAIMFJ010000290.1:0-6882 GCA_036724695.1 Planctomycetota bacterium | reverse complement strand
GTTGCCGCCGGCCGGCCTCGTCTGCCCGACCGGCACCGACCGCACCGCGTGCGTGCCGTGCCTCGACCTGGGGGTGCGCGCCGGGCCGGCTGCGGTCGCGGCGGCGATCGCCGCGCGCGACGCCGCGGTGCGCGCCGACGTTGCGTTGGCCGACCAGGCGGTGGCGCCGAGCCAGACTGCGGCGCGGTTCGTGCGGGAATGCCTGCCGTACGCGGGCTCGATCGAGGTGGTGCCGCACGGCCTGCTGCGCGCCGTGCCAGCCGCCGAACGCGCCCAGGCACCGCAGCCCGGCGAGCCGCTGCGCCTCGGCACGTTCGGCAACCTCGTGGCCGAGAAGGGCGTCTTCGAGCTGGTCACGGCGGCCACCCAGCTGCTGCAGAGCCGGCCAGCAGGCTCGCCACCGCCGATCGAACTGCACCTCGCCGGCGCCTGGCTGCAGACCGACTTCCGCGACCGCATGCATAAGCTTGCCGCCGCACACGGCTTGGCCCTCGTCGAACACGGCCCGTACCGCCCCGGCGACCGCCACCCGGCCCGCCACCTGCACCTGGCGATCTTCCCGTCGCGTTGCCAGGAGACCTACGGGCTGGTCGTCGACGAAGCCCTGGCACACGGCGTCCCGGTGCTGTTGTCCGACCGCGGCGCCTTCGCCGAACGGCGCAGCCAGCCCGGCGTGGTGGTCACCGCTCTCGACACCTTGCCCGCTGCGCTGCAAACCCTGGTCGGCGAACCCGGCCGGCTGGCGGCGCTGCGCGGAGCCTTGCCCGCCGCGCTGCCGACGATCGCCGCCGCCGCCGCGCGCCACCTCGCCCTCTACGAGAGCCTCGCATGAAGCACCTGTTCTGTCCGTTGTTGCCTCGCCAACCGCTCGGCGGCCCGGTGCTGGTGCTCGCCGCGCATCCCGACGACGAGGTGATCGGGGCCGGCGGCATGCTGGCGTGGCACCGCCAGCAAGGCCACGAGGTGCGGGTCGTGCATTGCACCGATGGTGCCAAGGGCGATCCGTCGCAGCGCGAACACGACATCCGCGCGGTGCGGCGCCGCGAAGGCAAGGACGCACTGGCCCGGCTCGGCATCGGCGAGCCCGAGCACTGGGACCTGCCCGACGGCGAGCTGCCCGAGCACCACGACACGCTGCTGGCGCGCTTCCGCGAGCTGTTCGCCGCCTACCAACCGCGCACGCTGTACTCGTTCTGGTTCGGCGAAGCGCACCGCGACCACCGCGCGGTCGGCCGCGCCGTCGCGGCGGCCAGCGACCGGCTGCCGAGCGATTGCCGGTGCCTGTTGTTCGGCGTCAACCACGGGGTGCCGGGCGGCACGCTGTTCGACACCACCGACGTCTACGCGAAGAAGTACAAGGCGCTGCTCGCCTACGGCAGCCAGAACGCCTACATCGACCTGCCCGGCATGAGCGAACACCGCGACCGCGCCGCCACCGTCAATCTCGACGTGCCCGGCGTGTTGTACGCCGAGTTGTTCGCCGACCTGTGGCCGCGCGAACTGCCGCGCGCGTTCGCACTCGCCGACGAACTGCAGCGGCTGCTGCTGAGGGACGACACGTGACCAAACCGACCGTATCGCTGGTGATCTCGGTCTGGAACCGCAAGGACGACCTGCGCGACAACCTGCGCGCGATCGCCGCCCAGACGGTGCCGGCCGACGAGGTGGTGGTGGTCGACAACTGCAGCCGCGACGGCACGCCGGAGATGGTGCTCGCGGAGTTCCCGTGGGTGCACCTGATCCGCATGCCGCACAGCGCGTACGGCGCCTGCGAGACGTTCAACGTCGGTTTCGCGAGTGCCCGCGGCGAGTTCGTCGGCATCCTCGACGACGACGTCGTGCTGCCGCCGACGTTCGTCGCCGACATGCTGGCGAAGTTCGCCACCGAGCCGGCCAGCACGGCGATCCTGTCGCCGAAGGTGCTCGAGCCGGAGATGCCCGATTGGTACAAGGATTCGCCGAAGGTCAACACCGAGCGCTATCTGCCGACGTTCCGCGGCTGCGGCTCGATGGCGCGCGCGGCGGCATTGCGCGAAGCCGACTGGTACGACATCCGGTTCTTCATCTTCGGCAATGAACGGGATTTGACGACCCGGCTGCTGAACCTGGGATATCGGGTGAAGATGTTCCCGCAGGTCGAGGTGTTCCACAAAGCGCCGTTCGGCATGCGGCACGGCAAACGCAGCCTGTACTACCACGTGCGCAACTTCTGGTTGTACGCGTTCAAGTACCTGCCGTGGTCGCAGGTGCTGGCGTTCCCGTTCGTGTTCCTCGGCAAGAAGCTGGGCGGCAAGCAGCAGGGGCAGGGCGGCGAGGTCGCCGATGCGGTCGGCACGATCGGGCTGTTCGACAACATCAAGGCGGTCAAGTGGGGCTACTGGGTCTGCCTGAAGGCGACGCTGGCCGCGCTCGGCAACCTGCCGTACTGCCTGCGACACCGCAAGGTCTGCAAGCACCCGGACTTCGAACCGCCGCTGCGCTGACGGGGGGGGTGTCGCCAGGGGCCGGGCGGGGACAGGAATCCGTCTGGGCGGCGCGGATTTTCCGGATTCTGCCGGCCAGGCGGCAGGGTTTCGGCGCCCAGCAGCTGCCGGCGGCGCGTGCCGTCGGTCTGCCCGGGTCGTCGGCCGCGTTCGCGCGGACGGTGGCCCGAGCGAGAGATGTGCAAGGGAGGGTGGTCGCCTGACGGGAGGCGATCACCCGTTTTTCTTCCCGGCGCTGCCGCCCCCTTGCCTACCATGCGCCCGCCTTGCTCACCGCGATCGTCGTCAACTGGAACGGTCTGGCGTACCTCGACCGCTGCCTGACCGGCCTGTTGGCGCAGGTGCCGGCCCCGGACGAGGTTGTGGTCGTCGACAACCACAGCGAGGACGGTTCGCGCGAACTGGTCGCGGCGAACTTCCCGACCGTGCGGGTCGTCGACACCGGCTGGAACGGCGGGCCCGGGGTGGCGCGCAACGTCGGGGCCCGGGAGGCCCGCGGCGACCTCTTGCTGATGCTCGACAACGACGTCGTGCTGCATCCGGGGGCGCTGGCCGAGCTGCAGCGGGTGTTGGCCAGTCAGCCGCAGGCGGCGATGGTGCAGGCGCGGTCGCTGTGCGGGGACGACGAGTCGATCGTGCACTACGACGGCGGGGACCTGCACTACCTGGGCACCCTGGTGCTGCACCACTGGTACCGCCCGCTGGCCGAGGCGCCCGGCACCCGGCAGCTCGGCGCGGCGATCTCGCTGTGCTTCCTGATCCGGAAGGAACACTACCTCGCCGCCGGGGGCAGCGACGAGGCGATGTTCTACCTCTACGAGGACACGCAGTTCGCCTACAAGCTGCGCATGCGCGGCCACCAGATCTGGTTGGCGGCCGATGCGCGCTGCACGCACCTGGCCGGCACCGCGGGGCTGTCGATGCGCGGGGTGGGGGCCGGTTACCCGGGGCGGCGCGCCTACTTCCACAGCCGCAACCGCTACTACGTGTTGCTGACCTGCATGCGCTGGCGCACGCTGCTGCTGACGCTGCCGGCGCAGTTGTTGTACGGGGTCGTCTTCGCGCTGTTCGCGCACGCGCAAGGGCACGGCCGTTCGTGGTGGCGCGCCAAGGGGGCGCTGCTCGGCATGGTGCCCGTCGCCCTGCGGGCGCGCCGCCGCGCCCAGGCGGGCCGCACGGTGCCCGACCGGGAATTGCTGGTCGGCACGGCGATGACGGTGCATCCGGGGCTCGCCGACCGCGGCGCCAAGGCCTGGCTGCGGCGCAGCCTCGACCGGCTGTTCGTCGTCTACTGGCGGCTGGTGAGGTGGGCCTGTGGCTGAGCCTGCACCACGCGTCGCCGCGCTGCTGCTGAACTGGCGCCGCGCCGACCTGACGCTGCAGTGCCTGGGCGACCTGCTGGCCAGCCGCAGCGAGCCCTTGTGCGTGGTCGTGATCGACAACGGTTCGGGGGATGGCTCGGCCGAACGGCTGCGCAGTGCCTTGGCGACCATGCCGACCGGACCACACCAGGTCGAGCTGCTGGCGCTGCCCGACAACCTCGGCTTCTGCGGCGGCATGAACCGCGGCATCGCGCGGGCCGAGGCCCTCGGCTGCGCGTTCACGCTGGTGCTCAACAACGACCTGCGGCTGCCCGAGGAGTGTGTGCGCGGCCTCGCCGACACGCTCGCCAACGACCCGCGCGTCGCGGCGGTCGGGCCGACCGTGCTGCACCCCGACGGCACCGTCTGGGCGCAGGGCGGCGAACTGGCGTTTGCGCCCAATGCGGTGCGCTTGCGCGGCCACGGCCGGGCCCCGGCCCCGCGCGAACTCGGCCCGCAGGCCGTGCCGTTCTTGCCGGCGGCCTGCGTCCTTTACCGCACCGCCGCGCTGGTCGCCGTCGGCGGCTTCGACGAGCGGTTCTTCATGTACTGGGAGGACGTCGACCTCTGCGACCGCCTGGCGGCGCGCGGCGGCCGCATCGTCTGGCTGCCGTGGCTGCGTGTCGTGCACGCTGCTGGTGGGTCGTCGGGCGGCGGGCGATCGCCGCTGCGCAAGTTCTTGATGGCCTGCAACGCGGTGCACTACTTGCGCGCGCGCCGTTCGCTGCGGGCCTGGCTGGCGTGGCTGTGCTTCGACCTGCTGCTGTGGCCGGTTACCTTCGTGCTCGGGCCGAAACCGGCGCTGGCGAAGTTGCACGGCACCTGGGCCGGGCTGGCAGGGCATCGGGCCGGGGCGGCGGACGTGCAGCGGTATTGTGCGGGGTAGCACGCCTCAGGCCGTGGACGTCGCCATGGTTACCCAGGCCATGCGGGTGATCGGCTGCTGGCGGCCCCGAAGATCCCCGAGTTGGCGGCCAACGTGCTTTCGTCGGTTCAGCCGCGGTTCCCGAACGTCACGGCCGTTTGCAAGCTGCCCCTGGCTCGCCAAGGCAGGCCCCGGCGCGGGGCGCGGCACGCCAGCCACCGGGACTTGGCTGGCACAGCGTGTGGCACTGCCGTGTGCCATGGTTGGGCGACTTTCGAGGGTATGATGGCGCGCGGGCAGGGCAGGCACCGTCCAGCTCCCAGTCCACTGCCGATCTCCAAGCCCCGGCTTCCGCCAGGGGAAGTTCGATGAACCGGATCCACATGCCGCTTCTGTGCCGTACTTCGACTGGCTGCGCGGCTTCCGCGATTGCGCGGGGCGCCCTGATGATGCTTGCTGCGGCTGCAGTCCTGGCAGCGCAGGTGCCGCCCGGGCTGCAGTTCGCAGAGCTTGGCAAGCGTCACCTGCCAGTCGCGTCGGACGGCACGCAGTCCGTCGTCTACGGCGACGTGGACGGCGACGGCGATCTCGACATGGTGCTCGGAAACCAGGGACAGAACCGGCTGAGCCTCAACGATGGGTCTGGCATCTTCACCGATGCGACGGCGACCCGGATGCCGGTCGACGGTGACGACACCGCCGCGGTGGCGCTGGGCGATGTCGACGGCGACGGCGACCTCGATCTCGTCCTCGGCAATCACGAGACGCAGAACCGGCTCTACTTGAACAATGGCGCGGGCGTGTACACCGACGCGACGGGGGGCCGCATGCCGATCGACAACCATGGCACTCGCTCGGTGGCGCTCGGCGACGTCGACGGCGACGGCGAACTCGACCTGGTCCTCGGCAACTGCTCATACGTCGGCCAGCAGGATCGCCTGTACCTGAACGACGGTACGGGCACGTTCACGGACGCCACGGCGAGTCGCATGCCGGTCGACAGCCAGAACACGCGCGCTCTGGCCCTGGGCGACGTCGATGGCGACGGCGATCTGGATCTCGTGCTCGGGAGCTATGGGTTCTGCATCATCGGCCCCTGTTCCGGCGGGCAGAACCGGCTGTACCGCAACGACGGCACGGGCACGTTCACGGACGCCACCGTGGGGCGCATGCCAGTGCTCGACGACCGAACCCAGGCGGTCGGGCTTGGGGACGTCGATGGCGACGGCGATCTCGACCTGGTGATCGGGAACTTCACTGGCGGACCATTGGGGCCCAATCGGCTGTGCCTGAACGACGGCCTGGGCAACTTCACGGAGGCCCCTGCGAATCGGCTGCCGTTGGACAGTGGTCCGACCAACTCGGTGGTCCTGGGCGATGTCGATGGCGACGGCGACCTCGACGTGTTTCTCGGGAAGTCCGGCCAGGACCGGCTGTTCCTGAACGATGGCACGGGCGCGTTCGCCGATGCCTCGGCGAGTCGACTGCCGATCGACGACGACGTCACCTGGTCCGCGGCCATCGGGGACGTCGACGGGGACGGTGACCTGGATCTGGCGATCGGAAACCTTGGGCAGAATCGGCTCCTCTGGAATCAAGGCTCGGGCACGTTCCGCGAGGCCGTGGCGAACCGGCTGCCGGTCGACCACGACGGCACCAGGTCGGTGGTCCTGGGCGACCTCGACGGGGACGGCGACCTCGACCTGGTGCTGGGGAACATCGGACAGAACCGGCTCTACCGGAACGATGGCGCGGGCACGTTCGCGGATGCCACGGCGACCAGGCTGCCTGTGGCTGGCGGTAGTACCCATTCGCTTGCGCTGGGCGACGTCGACGGAGACGGCGACCTCGATCTGGTGGTCGGGAACGGTGGCCAGGATCGGCTCCTGCTCAACGACGGCACCGGTACGTTCGTGGATGCCACGGCCACCCGACTGCCGGTGGACAGCGACAGCACCTTCTCCCTGGCTCTGGGCGACGTCGACGGGGACGGCGATCTCGACCTGGTGCTCGGCAACGGAGGTCAGAACCGGCTCTGCTTGAACAACGGTACCGGCACGTTCACGGATGCAACGGCGAGCCGGATGCCGGTCGACCACGACAGCACCTGGTCGGTGGACCTGGGCGACGTCGACGGGGACGGCGACCTCGACCTGGCGCTGGGGAACTCCGG
>DAIMFJ010000289.1:0-6907 GCA_036724695.1 Planctomycetota bacterium | reverse complement strand
GCCAGGTGCAGTACATGCCGTCCAATGGCCGGCGGATTCCCCACTCGGACTGCCCACGCGATGTCGCGCAGCGTCCAACAATTGGCGGTCGACCGGAGCGCGGGCAGAACCGGCGCCTGGATCGTTGGCGGGGGGCATGGAGCGGCGGAGCGTACCTGATGCCACCGAGCGCCGACAAGCGAACCCGGCGGTCGGCCGACACTTGCGTGCCCGGTGTGCCGATAGGAGCATGCGCCGATGCTGAACCCGCACCGATCCCCGGAGTCCTGCGATGGTGGATGATCCCGCCGGCGAGACTTTCGATGCCGTCCTGGCCAGGCTGGCCGCCGAGCGGGCCGCTGCGCCCACCGGGAAGCGGTTGATGGCGTCGATCTGCGGCCAGTTCCCGATCTACTCGCAGACGTTCGTCTACCAGGAACTGGTGCAGCTGCAGAAGGCCGGCTACGAGGTTCGCCACGCCTACTCCGCCGAGTTGCCGCGGGCGGACCTGCACGAGGCGTTCGCCGCGCTCTGGCCGCGGCGGGTGCGGCTCGAGATGGATTGGCACCGGAACGTCGCCGACTTCACCCATTACCGGCAGCGCTTTCCGGACCGGGTGGCGTCCCTCGTGCGGGCGATCGCCGAGGCGACGGGCAAGGGCGAGGCCGAGATCACCGGCCACTACGACTTCGTGCGCGGCTTCAGCCACGCCCGCCTGGTCGAAGCGTGGCAGCCGCACTGGCTGCACTCGTACTTCTTCTACGAGCGCTCGTTCTACTCGTTGATCGCCGGTTGGATCCTGCAGATCCCGCGCGGCATCAGCTCGTATGCCGACCACCTGTTGGCGGACTACGATTTCAAGTTGGTGCCGTTGCACCTGCGCACCTGCGAGGTGGTCGTGGCGACCTCGGCGCGCATCAAGCAGGAACTGCTGGGGCTGGCGCCCGAGGTCGATCCCGACAGGATCCTGGTCAAGCCGAACGCGATCGACGCCGCGCACTTCCCGTTCGTCGAACGGACCCCACCCGCCCCCGGCGAGCCGTGGCGGTTGGTGTGTGTGGCACGCCTCGAGCCGAAGAAGGGCCAATTGCACCTCGTCGAGGCCGTGGCCCATCTGCGTCGTCGCGATGGCGTGCCGGTCGAACTGCATTTGATCGGCGAGGCCGATCGCGGCAACCCGGCGAGCGACGAGTACGCGCGCCGGATCCGCGAACTGGTCGGCCAGCTAGGGCTGGGTGCGGTCGTGCACTTCGAAGGGCGTCAGCCGCAGAGCGAAGTGCGGCGCTTCCTCGAACGCGGTCACGTCTGGGTGGCGCCGTTCGTCGAGACCGAGAGCGGCGACAAGGACGGCATCCCGACCGCATTGCTCGAGGCGATGGCCACGGGGGCGGCGGTGGTCGTCACCGACGCCGGTTCGATGCTCGAGGTGGTCACCGACGGCGTCGACGGGCTGGTCGTCGGCCAACGCGATGCCGCCGCCTTGGCAGCGGCGATCGGCGGGTTGTTGGGGGATTCGGCGCGGCGCTCGCGGCTGGGGCGCGCTGCGGCGGGCACGGTCGCGAAGTCGTTCGACGTGGCGGTCTGCGAGGGGCGACTCCACGATCGCATCGCTTCACGGTTGGGCAGTTGTACGGCGATCGAGCCCGAGCCTCGGTGCACCGGGTAGGCGGCTTCGGTCGCCGAATCCAGATCGGTCGACTGCAAAGCCTCCCGCCGAGCGGATGATTCAGTCGATGAGGCCGAGGTCGCGGAGCTCCTGCACCTGCTCGCGGTAGATCTCTTGCAGGCGTTCCTGGATTCGCTGGGGCATGTCGGCGCTCTCGGTGGGGTTGACGCGCCGGGTCGCCACGCCGCCGACGTAGCGACGGTCGGCATCGATGCCGAGGAAACGGAATGCGTCCAGCAGCACTCGCTCTGGGGCCTGGACCAGGTCGACGAAACGACCGACGAAGAACTGGTTCGGCGGGATCACCTTCAACCACTTCTGCTTGAACGCGAGGTGGTTGCCGCAGGCAACCTGATATGGATGTTCGAGGAACTCGATCCACTCCGCATCGGCGACCTCGCTCACGGCGCGCTTCCGTCGCGTCGCCAGGTCCTTCTTCGCGTGCGACCAGGCGCGATCGATGGGGTTTCTGACCATCGTCATGATCTTGATGTCCGGATTCAGCACGAAGAGCTCGCGCATCAGCTCGGGATCGTTGGCGAGAGCCACCGCGTAGGTGGCGGTGCCTTCGCCGCGCACGGCGATCCGGTAGGGTTCCCCGAAGCGTTGGCCACATTCCTCGTTGCGCTTCGCGAGGAACTCCGCGTCAGGCCGGAAGTGGGCGAGGTACCACGACAGTTCCGCCTGCACCGGGGGCAGCTCTGGGGGGTGGTACTGAGTCCCGCGTAGGTTGTTGAAGTAATAGATCTCCTTCTGAGATGGCATGAAGACCTGGGGGTGTTCGATCAAGTTCTCGTGCAACCAGGTCGATCCTGTCCGTTGCGGACCGACGATCAGGAAGTCTGGGAACACGGAAAGATCCAGATCCTCGTCGGCACCATGGCGGACGAAGCGGAGCTTGCTCCGGATTTCGGCGAAGTTCGGTTTCACGGCTTGACGAGGGTTGGTCCAGGTGACTGTACAGTTTGCCAACTTCTGTTCGTTCGGCTACGACGTACGTTGAGTTTCATGAAGATCTGTTTCGTCAGCAAGGAATGCGCCGGCTTGCGCGGCGGTGGCATCGGCACCTACATCGCCGAAGCCGGCAAGGCGCTGCGTGCGCACGGTCACGAGGTCCACTTGATGACCACGCTCTGGAACCCCGACCAGGAGCGCCGCTTGCTGGCCGAGCTGCCGTTCGACCGGGTGATCCTGGCCGGTGAGGGAGTGGCGAACGACCAGCGCCGTCGGTTCTTCCACGCCGATCCGCATTACGGCTACGCGTACCTTGTGCACCAGACGCTGCAGGCCCTGCAGGCGGCCGGTACGGTCTACGACTACATCGAATTCGCCGACTACGAGGCCGAGGGGCTGGTCGTCTTCCAGGAGCAGCGGCAGTTCGCCACCTACGCGGGCACTTCGCTCGGCCTGATGCTGCATTCGCCGACCTGGGAGTGCTACGCGTACGACGGTCAGGTGCACCGGGCCACCCTGCACATCCGCGAGACCTGCAACATCGAGGAGGAGGCGATCCGCATCGCCCCGTTCGTCAACAGCCCGTCGCATGGGCTGAAGGACGAAGTGCTGCGCCGGCTCGGCATCGAACGCGACGTCGCGATCATCCGCTATCCGATGGACTTCGGCCCGGCGCCGGTGGTCCCCACGCCGCCCCGCCAGCGCCTCGAGGATCTGGCGATCCTCTACTACGGGCGCATCGAGCCCCGCAAGGGCATCCAGGAGCTCATCGACGCGTTCCGCGAGTTGCCGGAGTGCCGCCTGACCCTGATCGGCGGCGACGTGCCCTATTCGCCCTACGGCAAGTCCTACCGCGAGTACCTCGAGCGCACGGCGCCGCCGAACGTGCAGTTCCAGAGCCCGATGCCGCGCCCACAGTTGCTCGAACGGCTGCGCGACGCCGACGTCTGCATCTTCCCGTCGCGGTTCGAGAACTGGCCCAACACCTGCATCGAGGCGATGGCGGCCGGTCGGGTCGTGATCGGCAGCAAGCACGGTGGCATGGGCGAGATGATCGAGCACGGCGTCTCCGGCTTCCACGTCGACGGCCGCTCGAGCGCCGACATCGTCCGGGTGTTCCGCGAGGACCTCGCCGCGGCGCTCGGCCGCCTCGACCGCATCGGGTTGGCCGCCGCCGAGCGGATCCGCAGGTTCTCCGAGCAGAAGCGCTATTGCGACGCCCTGATGGCCCGCATCGACGAACAGCGGCGTCTGCAACCCGCAGCGCGGCGTGTCGACCACGAGGCGCACAAGGTGTCGGTGATCGTGCCCTTCTACAAGGATCGCGAGACCGTCGATGCGACGATCGACGCGATCTGCCGGCAGACGCACCGCAACCTCGAGATCCTGATCGTCGACGATGGCTCGCCGTTGCCAGACGCACCGCAGATCCTGGCCCGGCAAGCGGCCAAGGATCCGCGCGTCCGCGTGCTGCACAAGCCGAACGGCGGGCTCGGCTCGGCCCGCAACTTCGGCATCGCCCAGGCGACCGGGGAATTCCTGCTGTTCTGCGACGCCGACAACCTGCCGCGACCGGACTACGCGCGGGCAGGGGTCGAGATCCTCGTGCGGCTGCCCGACCGCCACTTCGTCGCGCCGCAGAACCACCACTTCCGGCACAGCGACGGCGGCAGCAATGGCACCTACAACGCGCTGCCGTTCGATCGCAAGTCGTGCCTGCTGACCAACCGCTACGGCGATGCGGGGGCCTTCTTCCGCCGGTCTGTGTTCGTCGACCACGGCTTGCGGTACGACGAGGTGCTGATCAGCTACGAGGATTGGGCCTTGTGGATGGATTGCTGCGATCGCGGCATCCTCGGCGAAACCGTGCCGCGCGTGCTCTACGACTACCGGGTGCGCGACGACTCGATGATGCGGCAGGACGGCTGGCCCAACCACGCGGCGTTGATGGGCTGGTTGATCCAGTACCACTACCCCAAGGCGACGCAGGGGGAGCGCGACATCCTGACGACCCTGTTCCAGCATTGTGGCCAGTCGATCGCCCGGGTCGCTTCGGGGCATCCGGACCACCTGCCACCGGCTCCGCCTGCGTCTCCGCCTGCGGCTCCGCCAGCCAAGGTCGCCGCCGAGCCGAAGCCCCCTGCGGAGCCGAGGCCCGAGCCCAGGTCGGCGCCGGCAGTGCCGGTTCCCGAGCCCTCGCCGACGCCACGCGCCGACGCGATGCCCAGCCCGGCATTGCCGAGCACCGCATCGCCCGCCGCGCAGCCCGTTGCGTCGGCCACCGCGAAGGGCGGCGGACTGACGCGGCTCGTGCGCAAGCTGTTCGGCGGCCCTTCGCGAACCTGACCGTGCGCATCTCCCTGGTCATCCCGACCCTGAACGCCGGGCCCCTGCTCGACGAAGTGCTGGCGTCGATCCTGGCCCTGCAGGGCACCCGCTTCGACGAACTGGTCGCGATCGACTCCGGTTCCACCGATGGCACCGTACACCGGCTCCAGCAGGCCGGCTTCACGGTGCTGAGCATCGACAAACGCGAGTTCGACCACGGCGCGACCCGCGACTGCGGTATCCGGGCCAGCACCGGCGACGTCGTCGTGCTGCTGGTGCAGGATGCGACGCTGCAGGGCAGCGACTGGCTGGCCAAGATGGTGGCGCCGTTCGCCGATCCCGACGTCGCCGGCGTCTGGTGCCGGCAGGTGCCGCGCGAGGTCTGCCAGCCCGTGCTGAAACGGCGCATCCTCGGCTGGCCCGGGTGGGGCGAGGGGGTGACCGAGAAACAGCTGCCGGCCGGCCGGCAGCTGGGCGAACTGCCGCCGTTCGAGCAGTTGATGCTGTGCGCGTTCGACAACGTCGCGTCGGCGATCCGCCGCAGCGCGTGGCAGCGCTTCCCGCTCGGCCCGCGGCGGTTCGGCGAGGACGTGTACTTCGGCAAGCGGGTGATCGAGGCCGGGCTCAAGCTGGCGCACCAGGGTGGGGCGGCGGTCGTGCACAGCCACGACCGCGCGGCGTGGTCGGAAGGCAAACGCACGTTCTGCGACCACCGCAACCTGCGCAACCTGTTCGGCCTGGTCGGCATTCCGACGCTCGAGGCCGTGCAAGGTGCGATCCGCAACGCGACCCCCGAGCACCTCGACTACGTGCGCAGCCTCGGCCTGCCGCCGGCCGCCGAAGCCGCGGCGCTGCGCTGGACCGCCGACTACGTGAAGTGGCAGTGCTGGGGGCAATACCTCGGCGCACGCGCCGGCAGCGGGCTGCGCGGCCGCGAAGGGGCCTGGCTGCGGCTGCTCGGCAAACGGCTCGAGCGCGGCATCGGCTGATCGCACCGTTACAGGCGGTGCTCAGGTGGCGCGCTGGCGCTGCAGTTCCTGGATCTCCCGGCGGCTCCAGGCGATCACCTCCAGCAGGTGTTCGGCCTGTTCGAGCAAGTCCTGGCGGGCCCGCTCGCTGAGCTGCAGCTTCGCGCGCAGCAGGTCGATTTCGGTGCGCAGCGTCGCCGGGGACTCGTCGTCGCGGGGGGGTGGTGGCGTGGACACGGTCGCCAGCATACCGTGAAGGCCGGTCCCGAAGATGGCCAAGGTCCTCGTCCTCGCCCCGTACGTGCCGTACCCCGCCCACCATGGCGGGGCGATCCGTTCGCAGGTGTTGCTCGACGCGTTGCGCGTCGACCACGAGGTGCATCTGGCCGCGGCGGTCGCCGGTCCGGCGGATGGCGAACGGCTTGCCGCGCTCAGTGCCAGCACGGGCGTGACCGGCCACGAATTGCCGGCGATCGCCGAACCGCGGCCGCGGCGGTTCGCCAAGGTGGCGCGCTGGCTGGTCGGTTCGTCGGAACTGATCGTGCGGCGCTGGCAGCCCGGTGCAGCCAGTCGCGCGGCGGCGATCTCGTCGGCGGTGCGCCCGGACTTGACGATCGCCGACAGCACGTTCGCGTTGCCGGTCGCCGGGCTGCGGGCGGCGCTGTACCTGCACAACCTCGAGAGCGCGATGTTGGCGCGCCCCGAGGGGCCGGGCCGTTCGCTCGGCGAACGGCTGACGCGCCGCTGCGAAGCGCGCGGGCTGCGCAACTGGGAACGCGCGGCGCTGCGGCGCGCGCCGTGGAGCGTCGTCGTGTCGGCGGCGGACCGCGAGCTGGCCGCGGCGTTGGCGCCGGCCGCGCGGATCGAGGTGGTGCCCAACTCGGTCGACGTCGAGCGCCTGCCGCTGCTGCCGCCGGCCGCCCCGCAGGCCGCCCCGCGGCTGTTGTTCGTCGGCTCGCTGGACTATCCACCGAACCTCGCCGCCGTCCGCGAGCTCGTCGCCGACCATCTG
>DAIMFJ010000288.1:4607-6952 GCA_036724695.1 Planctomycetota bacterium | reverse complement strand
CTGCCGACCGCGCTCCTCGCGGCGCGCCGACTCGTCGCCGCCCATCGCGACGTGCCCGAGGCCCTGTACCTGCTCGGGCTGGTGCGTCACAAACTGGCCCAGCCGCGCCGCGCCGAACGTTGGCTGCGGCGCGCCCTCGCCGGCGATCCGGACTGCGCCGACGCCCACAACCGGCTCGGCGTGCTGCTGCTCGAGCGCGGCGCGCTGCGCGAGGGCCACGAACACCTGCGCACCGCCCACCGGCTGGCCCCCGACGACGCGGCGCCGCTGCTGCATCTGGCGCAAGCCTGCGCGTTGCTCGGCGAGCCGACCGAAGCCCGGCAGCACCTGGTGGCGGCGCAGCGCTGCGGCGCCGATCCCCAGCTGCTCGCGGCGGTCGAACGCGAGGTTGCCAGCCGTTGCGCCTGAGCGGCGGGCCGGGCCCGGCGGAATCCGGACCGGGTGAGGCAGCCGCCGGCGAGTTCTTGTAGAACGATCGCCTCGGCCATGACCCAGACCGACCCGCTCCTGCCGTTCCGCGATCGGTTTCCGATCACGCAGCGCTGCAACTACCTGATCAGCAACTCGCTCGGCGCGATGCCGGCGGCGACGCGCGCCAGCGTGCAGCAGTTCCTCGACCAGTGGGACACGCGCGGCGTGCGGTCGTGGGGCGACGGCTGGTGGGTGCTGCAGGAACAGGTCGGCGACCGCCTCGCCGAGGTGCTCGGCGTCGCCAAGGGCTCGGTGTCGATGCACCAGAACATCGCCGTCGCCCAGGAGATGATCCTCAGCTGCTTCCGGTTCGACGGGCCGCGCAACGAGATCGTCTACCTCGACCGCAACTTCCCGTCCGACCAGTACATCTACGAGGCGCGGGCGGCGCACGGCGCGCGGCTGGTGCGCGTCCCGGCGGCCGCCGACGGCATCTCGACCGACGTGCAGCAGGTGTGCGACGCGATCACCGACCGCACGCTGCTGGTCGCGATCGACCACGTGATGTTCCGCAGCGCGGCGATCCTCGACCCCGCGCCGATCGTCGCCAAGGCGCGGCAGGTCGGCGCGTTCGTGGTGCTCGACACGTTCCATTCGGCCGGCACGTTGCCGCTGCAGCTCGGCGAACTCGGTGTCCATGCCGTCGTCGGCGGCGCCCTCAAGTACCTGTGCGGCGGGCCGGGCAACTGCTTCCTGTACGTGCATCCCGACGAACGCCAGCGCTTGCGGCCGGCGTTCACCGGCTGGGCCGCGCACCGCGAACCGTTCGCGTTCTCGCCGGCCGGCCAGCAGTACCGCGACGACGGCCAGCGCTTCGCGACCGGCACGCCGAACGTGCCGGCCCTGTGCGCGGGCAAGGAAGGCATCGCCACGGTGCTCGAGGCCGGCCTGCCGGCGATCCGCAGGAAGAGCCAACACTTGACCACGCTGCTGGTCGAGCTCGCCGAGGCGGCCGGTCTGGCGATCCGTTCGCCGCGCGACCCGGCGCGCCGCGGCGGCCACGTCGCGCTCGACGTGCCGCACGGCTACGCGGTCTGCCAGGCGCTGGCGGCGCGCGAGATCGTCGTCGACTTCCGCCCCGACGCCGGGCTGCGCGTCGCGCCCCACTTCTACTCGACCGAGGCGGAGGTGCGCGCGTGCGTCGCCGCGATCGCGTCGATCCTCGCCGAACGCGCCTACGAGCCGTTCCTGCAGCAGGCCCGCAAACCCGGGTAGGACCGCGACGATGCGCATCTGGGACATCAGCGAACCGATCGAGCCGGCGACCGCGCCGTTCCCCGGCGACACGCCGTTCAGCCAGGAATGGGTGCTGCGCCAGGAGCGCGGCGGCTCGTGCAACGTCAGCACGATCCGCATGTCGGTGCACGTCGGCACGCACACCGACGCGCCGCTGCACTTCGACGTCGCCGCGCCGGACATCGCGGCGGTCGACCTGCGCCGCTACCTCGGCCGCTGCCGCGTCGTCGACGTGCGCGGCGAAGGTTCGCCGTCGCTGATCCCGGCCGCGGCACTGACCGACGAACTGCTGCGCGGCGCCGAGCGCATCCTGTTCCGGACCAGCGAACGGCACGACCACCGCGTCTGGCGCGACGGCTTCACCGCGCTCGGCCCGGCGGCGGCGGCCCGCCTCGGCGCCGCCGGCATCGTGTTGGTCGGCATCGACACGCCGAGCATGGACCACGCCGCCAGCCAGGAACTCGACGGCCACCACGCGTTGGCCGCCCACGGCGTCGCGATCCTCGAGAACCTCGACCTGTCCGGCGTGCCCGCCGGCGACTACGAACTGATCGCGCTGCCGCTGCGCATCGTCGGTGGCGACAGCAGCCCGGTGCGCGCGATCCTGCGCGAACTGCCGCCGCCTCCTGCCGTCGCGA
>DAIMFJ010000288.1:0-4597 GCA_036724695.1 Planctomycetota bacterium | reverse complement strand
GTCCGCCCATGAGCAAGCGTCCGATCAATCCCGCCGACCTCGCCGCGCCCGTCGGCTTCGCCCACGCGTGGCTCGTCGAACACGGCCCGCAGGCCACCTTGTACCTCGCCGGCCAGTGCGGTTACGACCACAGCGGCGCGGTCGAGACCAAGGGCGACCTGGTCGCGCAGCTCGACAAGGCGTTGGCCAACATCGGCTGGATCCTGCGCGACGCCGGCATGGTGTTCGAGGACGTCGTGCAGCTCAACTTCTACGTGACCAGTCGCAACGACTACGCGACCGCGCGCAAGGCGTTCGGCAAGGTCTGGCGCCGCCACTGCGGCAAGCACTATCCGGGCATGGCGATGTTCCAGGTGGTCTCGCTGTTCGACCCGGAGGCGTTGATCGAGGTCCAGGGGGTCGCCGCACGATGAACCGCCGCTCCGCCAACTGCCGCACGGGCGCGCTGCTGCTCGCGCTGACCGCTTGCGCGGTCGAACCCGCCGGCCTGCCCGAACGCACCTTCGACGCCAGCGCCGGCAGCGCCACCGTCGTGATCGGCGGCGACGGCTTCGTCACCCTCGACGGCGTGCGCATGCCGGTCGAGAAGGCCGTGCTCGAACTGCGTTTCCGGATGCGCGCGATGGCCAGCGAGGACCTCGAACGGCGCTACGTCGTGCACCTGCGCATCGTGCCGCCGGATTCGCCGGAATCCGATCGGCAGACCGCCGCCGCCCAGCAGTTCCTCTGCACGCAGCTGCAGGTGATGGGCGTCAAGCAGGGTACCATCGACATGCAGGTCACCGCGCGATGAGCCGCCTCGCGCCGCACGTGCCGCCGCAGCTGGTCGTCTTCGACGTCGACGGCACCCTGCACGACACCTTCCGCTGGTGGGCGCCGGTGATCCGCGCCGGCCTGCAGCGCTTCGCCGAACGCGAAGGCCTCGCGGTGCGCATGCCGAGCGACGCCGAGGCCGAAGCCGTGGTCGGCATGCGCGACGCCGGGGTCTGGGCGCCGTTCCTGCCCGAGGCGCACAAGCACCGCTGGAACGACCTGCGCAGCGTCGTGCTGCCGATGGAGGTGGAGGTGATCAGCGATGGCACCGACTACCTGTTCGCCGGGGTGCGGCCGCTGCTCGTGCACCTGCGCGCGATCGGCGTCAAGGTGGCGCTCGCCAGCAACTGCCGCAGCACCTACATGGCGGCGATCCAGCACGGCCAGGGGCTCGCCGCCTTGACCGACTGGCAGTTCTGTCTCGACAGCCCCGGGGTCGGCCACAAGATCGACATGCTGCGACTCGCCCAACAGGCTGCCGGCGCCGAGCGGGTCGTCATGGTCGGCGACCGCGAACCCGACCACGAGGCCGCCCGGGCCCTGGGTTGGCCGTTCGTCTGGCGCCACAACGACCGCTGCCGGATCGACGACGTCGAGCTGACCTGGCACGGCGATCCCGACCAGTTGCTGGGGGCCCTCGGCCTGCCGAAACTGGCGGTGCCGGGCCGGGATTGAGCCCCTGGCGGCGGTCGCCTGCGAATAAACTGCAGCGGGCGCCGTACCGACGGCTTTCCCCGCGCCTGCGATGAGATTCCCCATGGAGCTGTTCTGGATCCTGTTCCTCGTGTTCGCCTTCGTGATGGCCAAGAACGCGTTCGAACAGCGCGCCAAGCAGCGTGCGGACAGCCTCCGGCTCCTCGAGGAGGCCCTGAAGAACCCGGCGGTCGACCGCAACCTGATCGAGACCCTGACGGCCCAGTTCACCGGCCAACGGCCGATGCGGCCGGGCCAGGCGTTGCGCAGCGGCTTCGGCATGTTCGCCGGACTGGGCTGGATCGCGATGATGACCGGCATCGGGATCGCCTTCGCCGGCGAAGCCTCGCGCGACCGCGACGCGTTCGCGGGGGGGCTGGTGACCGCGGCGATCGGCTTCGGGCTCGTCACCTACCCGTTCGTGATGCGCGAACTGGCGCGTCGCGACCACGCCTAGCCCGACGCCGGTCCGGCCCGGGTGCCTTCGAGGCGGGTGACAACGGTCGCCGCGGATGGTCTAGTGACGGCGTGAGCCTCCCGAACGCCAGCGAACTCGAACAGCGCGTGCGCGACCTGATGGCCGCCTGGCGGGTGCCCGACGCCGCGGTCGAGGTGCGCTGGAACGAGCGCCTGCAGACCGCGGCGGGCCGCGCGTTCGTGCGCACCGGTCGGATCGAGCTCAACCCCAAGCTGCTCGGGCAAGCCCCCGACCAGTTGCCGATGGTGCTGGCCCACGAGGCGGCCCACGTCGCGGCGGTGCGCTTGTTCGGCGCAGGGGTGCCCGCGCATGGCCGGCACTGGCGCAGCCTGATGCGCCTGGCCGGCTACGAACCCAAGGTGACCCACGACATCCCGGTCCCAGGGCGCCGGCGCACGGCCCGCCGCCGGTTCGTATACCTGCGCGTCTGCGACGGTTGCGGCGATCGCCGGCTCTACGCGACGGTCCGCTACGGCCGTTGCCAGGGCTGCGAGGCCCGCGACCGTTTCCTGGTGCTGCGGGCCAGCGCCACCGCGGCCGGCCAGCGGGCCCTCGAAGGCCTGAGCCTCGCCCAGGTGCGCGCGAAGTGCCGGCCGAGTACCGTGGGAGGCGACTGGTGAGCCATCCCGACGACATCTTCGAGCAGATCGTGCGCCTGCGTGCCGACGGCATCCCGGCGGCGCTGGCGACGATCGTCGGCACGCGCGGCTCGACGCCGGGCCGCGTGTCGATGCGGCTGTTGGTGCGCGACGACGGCACGTTCCTGGGCACGGTCGGCGGCGGCTGCCTCGAAGCGGAGGTCTACGACGCGGCGATGGCCTGCATCGCCGACGAACAGCCGCGCTCGCTGCAGTTCCGGCTCACCGAGCAGGATTCGCCCGATTCCGGCCTGATGTGTGGAGGCGAGGTGACGATCTTCGTGGAACCGATCACGACGCCGGCACTGTGGATCTTCGGCGGTGGGCACGTCAGCAAGGCGCTGTGCCAGGTGGCCGCGCTGGCGGGGTTCCGCACCACGGTGGTCGACGACCGGGCCACCTACTGCAGTCCGCAGCGGTTCCCCGAGGCGCACGCGACCCTGGTCGCGCCGTACCCCGAAGCGGTGGCGCAGATGCCGATCCGCAAGAACAGCTACGCAGTGGTCGTGACCCGCGGGCACAAGGAAGACGGCCTGGTCCTGCAACAGCTCGGGGTGCGGTTCGCGGCCGGCGACCGGCTGCGGTTCCTCGGCATGATCGGCAGCAAGACCAAGCAGGCGCTGCTGTGGAAGCACCTGCGCACGGTTGGCACCGGCGACGATTTCCTGGCCACCGTACGCACGCCGATGGGTGCCTACCTGGGCAGCCGAAGTCACGAGGAGATCGCGGTTTCGGTCGTCGCCGAACTGATCGCCGTGCGCCGCCTCGGCCACGACCTGGCGGGTAGTTGGGCCGCGAAGGCGGCGACCCGCAGGCGCCAGGAGGGGCTGCGCGACCTGCCGCTGCCGGACGCCGACACAGCCTGAGCATGCGCCGCCCGACGCTCGCTGGCCGACCTCGTTCCTGGGGCGAACCTGCCCCGGCTGCGCGTCGTTGTCTCGACGCCGCTCCTGCGGCATGATCTTCCACCCCTCCCTCCCCGCGAACCCCTCTCGCAGGCTCATGAAGACGACGCCCCTCGCTGTCCTGTTCGTCGCCGGTCTGGCCCTCAGCGCCCAAGCCCAGTCCGATCGCATCCACCTCCACGACGGTACCGTCCTCGACGGCGTCAAGATCAACAGCTTCGACGTCCGGGAGCTGAAGTACAGCAAGGGCGGCGCGCAGAGCGTGTCGACCGACCTGGTCGCGAAGATCGAGCTGGAGAAGTTCGCCGACACCTACCGGCGCGCGCTCGGCAACCGCGATCCCGACATCATGCTGACGATGGCGCGCGAGCAGCTCGCCGCCAAGGACACGCTGATGGCGCAGGCGGGCTTGCACCGCGCCGCGATGATGTTCTTCGATCAGGGCAAGGCGGCCGAGGCGGTCGCGGCGCTCGAGGAGCTCCAGAAGTCGCTGCCCGATGCCGGGTACGTGCCCGAGGTGTTCCGCCAGAAGTTCGAGTACTACTTGGGCTTGGGCGCCAAGGGAGCCGGCAACGCCGGCAAGGTCGCCAGCGCGTTCCGCGACGCGGCGATGGGCAACGCCTGGCCGGCCGGGTTCGCGCTCGAGGCCGAGTTCTTCACCGCCCTCGCCGAACGGGTCGGCGGTGGCAACCCGAAGGACTTCCAGCTCAAGCTGAACGGCGTGGCATCGCGAGCCGGCGGCACCAGCCCGACCATCGCCAACCGCGCCAACGTGCAGCTCGCCCACAGCCTGCGCGAGACCAAGGATCTCGCGGGGGCACAGCGCATCTACGAGGAGCTGCTGGCCAAGGACGGCGTCGACGTCAATTCGCGCGCCGGCTGCTACCTGGGGCTCGGCTTGCTGAAGATGGACACGGCCGGGGCCGACAAGGAAGCCTATCGAGCCGCGCTGTTGCTGTTCTTGCGGGTGCGCCTCGAGACCAAGGAGTCGTGGGCCAACCTGCAGGCCGAAGCGATGTACAACGCGATCCTGGCCGCCGACAAGTGGCGCGGCAACGAGTTCGCCTACA
>DAIMFJ010000287.1:0-6973 GCA_036724695.1 Planctomycetota bacterium | reverse complement strand
GCTGGGCAGGTCGATGCCGGGGGTGAACTGCGGGAAGCCCAGCAGGATCGCGCCGAACGGCGCACCGGCCGGGATGTTGCTGATGTCCCAGGTGATGTTCGTGCCCGCCAGCGGGCGGTTCGACGAGGTCATCGCCAGCGGGTTCAGATCGGCGCCGCCCAGCGCGATGGTCGCCGGCAGCACGGCGCTCAGATCGACGCTGCCCGGATCGCGCGACACGCCGTTCGGCGAGTAGCCGACCAGCCAGCCGTCACCACCGGTCCAGGTGCTGACGCTGATCGTGTCCATGCTGCCGAACACGAAGTCGACGTTGCCGGACGCGAGGTGGAACTGCAGCTGGAAGGTGCTGGTGACCGTGCCGGCCGACTGGCCGACGTAGCCGATGACGCCGTTCCAGGTGATGATCACGATGCCGCCGACTTCCTCGACGAAGACGTTGCCGGTGGCATTGCAGATGAAGTCGTGCCAGACGTTCCACGACGCGTGCGGGCGAGCCAGGAGACCCGCCGGAGCCGGCTGGTAGCTGGTGCCGTTGCCGGACGCGACCGAGACGAAGCCGTTCGAGCAGACCTCGAGCAGCGAGGTCGTGCCACCCGGGTACGGGAACGGCGCGCTGAGGTTGACGACGGCGGTCGTGTCGTCACCGAGGTTCAGGTTGGTGGCGGTGCCGCTCGGCGGCACGAACGCCGTGGTGCTCGGCAGCACGACGTAGCCGCTGCCCGTGTTGAGCATCTGGAACGCCGTGTTCGACAGGTCGATCGACGGCGTGGTCAGGAAGTGCTCGTAGAACGAGGCGGCCTTGGTGCCGCAGCCGGCGCCGAAGCTGGTGCGCGTGGCGACCGTGCCCGAACCGCTGACGGTGTAGTGGATCGCGCCATTGAACACGCGCGGGTTGCAGCAGATCGCCGTGCCGGGCGCGCCGCCCGAGCTCGCACCGGCGAGCAGGGTCAGCTCGGCCGTCGAGTAGGTCTGGTTGGTGCCGCTGCCCGGCGTCGTGGTGCCGTTGCCGTTGGTGTAGTTCTGGCCGACGCCGTTGAACACGATCGCCACACCGTAGTTGCCCGGCGTGAGGTTGAACGGCGTGATGGCCGCGGGCGTGGCGACGCCACCACCCTGCGCGACCACCGGTCCGGTGGTGGTCAGCGTCCAGGCCGCGGCGTTGGTGTCGTTGCCGACGTAGGTCGTCGGGCAGAGCAGGACGTCGATGGAGCCGGCCGTGCTGACGGCCGACGACAGGTTGACGTCGATCTGGTTGACCAGGATCGGCGCGTTGACGACCAGGTCGAAGTAGATCGTCGAGGCGGCGCCGAGGCCGTTGCCGCCGGCGTAGGTGGTGGTGAGCGGCGATTGGGCAGCGAGGGCGGCCGACAGGCCGAGCATCGCCAGGGTGGGGAGTAGTCTGGACATGGTTGCTGTTTGGGGCAGTTGCAGGGCGCGATTGTAGAGACGCCGCTTGGCCCGAGACAAGAAATCGCGCGCAACTGCCAGAATCTGCAACACTTACGGAAGACCGTGCGATCCCCGGGATCAGCGCGCGAAATCGTCGGCGAACTCGTCCAGCGCACTCAGCACCGGCAATGGCGTCAGGCCACCCATCGCACACAGCGACGCGTCTTTCATCGTCGCACACAGGTCGCGCAGCAGCACTTCCTGCCGCGCGCGGTCGGGACCGTGCATGCGATCGATCACCTCGACGCCGCGCGTGCTGCCGATCCGGCACGGCGTGCACTTGCCGCACGACTCGACGACGCAGAACTCCATCGCGTAGCGGGCCTGGGCGCGCATGTCGACGGTGTCGTCGAACGCGACGATGCCACCGTGACCGACCAGTCCGCCGATCGCGGCGAACGCCTCGTAGTCGAGCGGCGTGCGCCACTTCGCCGCCGGCAGGTACGAGCCCAGCGGGCCACCGACCTGCACCGCACGCAGCGGCCGACCCGATGCCGAGCCGCCAGCATAGTCGTACAGCAGTTCGTGCAACGTCACGCCGAACGGCAGCTCGACGAGCCCACCGTGCTTGAGGTTGCCGGCCAGCTGGAACGGCAAGGTGCCCTTGCTGCGGCCGACGCCGAGCGTTGCGTACGCGCTCGCACCTTCGGCGAGGATGCGCGGCACCGCGGCCAGCGTCATCACGTTGTTGACGACCGTCGGCTTGCCGAACAGGCCGACCAACGCCGGCAGCGGCGGCTTGGCGCGCACGACGCCGCGTTTGCCCTCGAGGCTCTCGAGCATCGCGGTCTCTTCGCCGCACACGTACGAGCCCGCCCCCAGGCGCAGATGCACGTCGAAGGCCTTGCCGCTGCCGAGCACGTCGTCGCCGAGCCAGCCGGCAGCGCGGGCGTTCGCGATCGCCGCGGTCAACACCTTCCGCGCCTGCGGATACTCGCTGCGCAGGTAGATGTAACCCTGCGTCGCGCCGACCGCCAAGCCAGCGATCGCCATGCCTTCGAGCAGGCAGTAGGGGTCGCCCTCCATCAACATGCGGTCGCTGAAGGTGCCCGAATCGCCTTCGTCGGCGTTGCAGGCAAGGAACTTCTGGTCGGCGGTGGCGCCGGCGACGGTGCGCCACTTGATGCCGGCCGGGAACCCGGCCCCACCGCGCCCACGCAGTCCCGAGGCGGTGACCGCCTCGACGATCGCGGCCGGCGGCAGCGCCAGGGCGGCGCGCAGCCCGGCCAGCCCGCCGTGGGCTGCGTACTCGTGCAGGTCGAGCGGATCGATCACGCCGACCCGCGCGAACGTCCAGCGCGTTTGTTTCTGCAGGTACGGGATCGCCTCGGTCGGACCGAGGCACAGCGCGTGGGCCGCGCCATCGAGGCAACCGGCCGCGAGCAGGCCCGGCACGTCGTCGACGCCGACCGGACCGTAGGCGATGCGACCCTGCGGGGTCGCCACTTCGACCAGCGGTTCGAGCCACAGCATGCCGCGGCTGCCGTTGCGTACGATCCGCATGTCGCGGCCGGCGGCGGCGGCACCACGCTGCAGGGCCTCGGCGACCTCGTCGGCGCCCATGGCCAGGGCGGCACTGTCGAGCGGTACGTAGACGGTGACCGTCACGAGCGACCTCCACCCGCGGCCCCGCCGCGGCAGTTCGCCAACAAGGCGTCCAGGCGCTGCGTGGTCACCTTGCCATACAGCTTGCCGTCGAGCTGGATCGACGGCCCGAGGGCGCAATTGCCCAGGCAGTAGATCGGTTCGACGGTGACCTGCCCGTCCCGGGTCGTGCCATGGACCGCCTGGCCGGGAGTCCCGACGCCTAGCGTCGTGGCCGCCTGCGCGTAGAGCTAGCGGCCACCGCCCGCCAGGCAGGCTTCGGCCCGGCAGATCTTCAACACGTGGGCGCCGGGCGGCGCGGTCCGGAAGTCATGGTAGAACGTCACCACGCCATGCACCTCGGCGCGGGACAGCTGCAGCGCCTTGGCGATCGACTCCAGCGCCGCCGGCGGCACGAACCCGAGCGTTTCCTGCACCTGGTGCAGGAGCGGCAACAGGGCACCGGGCGTGTCGGCCCACCGCTGGATCGCAGCGGCGACGGCGGCCGCCTGGGCCGCGGTGAGGGCCCCGGGCGGGGCTTGGTTGGCTTCGCGGGACATGCAAGAGCTCGAATTCGCAGCCGTTTGTAGCAGAAAGCCCGGCCGAGTTCGCGCACACTCCGCCCGATGGACGCTCGGCAAGCGCGGCAGGCCCGTGCCGACCAACGGCACGACCAGGCAGCTGCACGCGAGGCCGCCGGCCGCAACGCGCCGTGGCGCAAACGTTGGCGCCAAGGCCGCCGCGCGGTCGGCAAGTACCTGCTCGACGTCCTCGCGGCGCCGCTGGTCGGCCTGCTGGCGCGCACCTGGCGGGTCGAGTTCCGCGGCGACGCCGGGTTCGCCTGCATGCGCGCCGACACCACCAAGGTGGTGATGGTCTGGCATGGCCGCCTGCTCGCGGCGATGCCCCTGCGCCACCACCGCGACCGCCACTTCGAAGTGCTGGTGTCGCCCAGCGCCGACGGCGCACTGGTCGTCACGTCACTGCATCGCTTCGGCTACGGCGTGATCCGCGGTTCGTCGAGCCGCGGCGGCGCCCAGGCCCTGCGCGCCCTGGCCCAGGCGCTGCGCGCCGGCCGCAGCATCGTGCTGACCCCCGACGGGCCGCGCGGTCCCCGCCACAGCGTCAACAGTGGCGTCGGCTGGCTCGCCCGCTGCTCGGGCGCGCCGATCGTCCCGGTCGGCCTCGCCGTCGACCGCGCCTGGCGCCTGTCGAGCTGGGACCGCTTCCTGATCCCCAAACCGTTCGCCCGCCTGATCGTCACCTACGGCGACCCGGTGACGGTGCCCCGCGACTGCGACGACAACACCCTCGAAGCCCTCAGCCAGTCCCTCGGCCAAACCCTGCTCGCTGCCGAACGCACCGCCTTCGCCACCCTCGCCACCCCCGCCGACCACTGACCCTGCGCATACCTCACCCGGTCCCGAATGCGCAGAAGGCAACATAAGCCATTGCGATAAAATGCCTTATATAAGTGGATACGCGCGTCTATTGCGGCAGTAGCTGGAGTACCACCCGAAACACACTTGCCTGCGCGGTGGCGACCCGCGACCTTGCCCGCCCGGCCATGAACGACCTGCAGCCCGCATCCTCCCCGCCACGCATCGGCGTGATCATGGGTTCCCGCTCCGACTGGGAGACGATGCAGCACGTCGCCGCGACCTTGACCGAACTCGGCATCGCCCACGAATGTGTGGTCGTCTCGGCGCACCGCACCCCGGACTGGCTGATGGAGTACGCAGCCACCGCCGAAGCGCGCGGCCTGCAGGTCGTGATCGCCGGCGCCGGCGGTGCCGCCCACCTGCCCGGCATGTGCGCCAGCAAGACGATCCTGCCGGTGCTCGGCGTACCGATCGAAGTCGGCGCGCTGCGCGGCATGGACGCGTTGTTGTCGATCGTGCAGATGCCCGGCGGCGTCCCGGTCGGCACGCTCGCGGTCGGCAAACCCGGCGCGATCAACGCCGCATTGCTCGCCGCTGCCATCCTGGCCCGCAGCGACGCCGGCCTGCGCGACCGCCTCGCCGCCCGCCGCGCGCGCATCACCCAGGACGTGCTCGACCACCGCGACCCGAGGCCGGAGGTGCGCGGATGAAGCTGGGCATCCTCGGGGGTGGCCAGCTCGCCCGCATGCTCGCCCTGGCCGCGCTGCCGCTCGGCATCCGCTGCAAGGTCCTCGACCCATCGCCCGACGCCGTCGCCGGCCACGTCGCCGAGCTGCTGGTCGGCGACTACGACGACCCGCGCCAGCTCGCCGAACTGGCGCGCGGTGTCGACGCCGTGACGTTCGAGTTCGAGAACGTGCCCGCTGCGGCGATCGAAGCGCTGGCCAACCAACTCACCCCGGTCGCCCCCAACCCGCGCGCCCTGGCGATCGCCCAGGACCGCATCGCCGAGAAGACCCTGTTCGCGCAACTGGGCTTCGGCGTGCCGCCGTTCCGCGCTGCCGACACCGCGGCCGAACTCGCCGCCGCGATCACCGCGATCGGCACGCCGTGCCTGGTCAAGACCCGCCGCCTGGGCTACGACGGCAAGGGCCAGGCCCGCGTCGCCGCCGGCGCCGACCCGAACCATGCCGCCGCGGCCGTGCTCGCCGAGCTGCGCCCCGACCTGCCGGCCGACCGCCCTGCCGACCTGATCGTCGAGGGCTTCGTGCCGTTCGACCGCGAACTGTCGGTGCTGGCGGTGCGCAGCCGCCGCGGGGAGATCGCCATCTACCCGCTGGTCCAGAACGTGCACCGTCGTGGCATCCTGCACCTGAGCACGGCACCGGCTCCGGCCGTGCCAGCGGCGGTTCGCGCGGCCGCCGAGCGGTTCGTCGGCGACCTGCTCGCCCACCTCGACTACGTCGGCGTGCTCGCCGTCGAGTTGTTCCTGGTCGGCGACCGGCTGCTGGCCAACGAGATGGCCCCGCGGGTGCACAATTCCGGGCACTGGACCATCGAGGGCGCACGATGTTCCCAGTTCGAGAACCACGTGCGCGCCGTGCTCGACCTCCCCCTCGGTGACCCCGCCTCGAACCACCCGATCGCAATGATGCGCAACGTGGTCGGCAGCATGCCCGAGCGCGCCGCGGTACTGGCCATCCCAGGGGCCCATTGGCACGATTACGGCAAGGCGCCACGCGCCGGCCGCAAGCTCGGCCACGTCACCGTCGTCGCCCCGGACACCAGCACCGCCGAGGCCATCCTGGCCCGCGTCCCGGAAGCCTGAAAATCCGGCTCCGCGATACGCTGGAGCGCGCGCAACTCGGCCCGCCTGCCGACTAGAGGGTATTCTCTGCGACGACGGCTGTGTCCGTCGGCATACCACTCAACCATCCATGCGTAACCTGTCCTTCCTCGCCGTGGCCGCGTTGGCCAGCACGGCGTTTGCCCAATCCCCGCTGACGACGTTCTTCACCGGGGGCAACGGCGGTGGCGTCGGCGGCACGGTCTTCTTCGACCTGACCGCCAGCGTGCCACTGACCCTGAACGCGCTCGACGTCAACTTCAACGAAGTCGCCAGCACGGCCGGCTCCGTCGACGTCTACACGGTCGCCACCACCTACGTCGGCAACGAAGCCAACTCGGCGGTCTGGACGCTGGTCGGCAGCGGCTCGCTGACGACGGCCGGCCTGAACATCCCGACCCCGGTCGCGATCTCGCCGATCCCGCTCGCCGCCGGCTCGTACGGCGTGGCCCTGGTCGCCACCAACGTGTCGTTCGCCTACACGAACGGCACCGGCACCAACCAGACGTTCTCGACCAACGAGCTGACGCTGAACGCCGGCGCCGCCGGCAACACGCCGTGGCCGGCGACGCCGTTCACGCCGCGCGTCGTCAACTGCTCGATCGGCTACTCGGTCGGCACCGGCGGCACGGTCGCCACCCGCAGCAGCTATGGCACTGGCTGCGTGGCCCGCGCCGCGTCGTTCTACGAGCACTTCCTGACCACGCCGTCG
>DAIMFJ010000286.1:815-6998 GCA_036724695.1 Planctomycetota bacterium | reverse complement strand
ACGTCTACCTCGCGGCCGGCGACCGGTCGGCGGCCACCGTGCTGCACCGCGCCTTGCTGAGCGCACGGCACGCGTTCGGGCGCGGCGAACGCGACCGCGACACGCTGCTGGCGCGGGCGGCCACCGTGATCGCCGGCGAGCCGCGGGCGGCGCTCGACTACCTCGAACTGCGACGCGAGGGCGATCTGGCGCCGTTGCCACCCGGCCCCGTCGAGGGCGGTCGCCTGTTGGTGGCCGCGCGGTTTTCCGGCGGCGCGCGGCCGGTGCGGCTGCTCGACAACCTGTCGCTCGCCGACGAGGCGGCCCTGCCGTGACGGCGCGCGCCGAACCGGTGCCGGCCGGGACCAGCCCCGTGTGGTGGCTGCCGGCCCCCGCGAAGCTCAACCTCTCGTTGGCCATCACCGGACGGCGGGGCGATGGCTACCACCTGCTCGAGACGTTGTTCCACGCCCTCGACCTCGCCGACGACCTCTGGTTGGCACGGCACCGCCAGCCCGGCGTCGTGCTGACGGTCCGCGCCGAGCGCCCTGAACTGCAGGTCCCCGTCGGCCCCGACAACCTGGTGGTGCGGGCGCTCGCCGGACTCGCGCAGGCGGTCGGCTACCGCGGCGGCTTCCGCGTGCACCTGCACAAGCGCATTCCGCACGGTGGTGGGCTGGGCGGTGGCAGCAGCGATGCGGCGACCGCCTTGCGCCTCGGTGCGCACAGTCTCGGTGGTGCTTGCGCTGGGGTACCGCTGCGCCCGTTGGCCGCCAGGCTGGGGGCGGACGTGGCGTTCTTCCTGCGCGGGGGTTCGCAGTGGGGCCGCGGGATCGGCGACGAACTGACTCCTGCCGAGGTGCCGCGGCGGCACTTCGTGCTGGTGGCGCCGCCGTTCGGGTGTCCGACCGTGGCGGTGTACAAAATGTACGCCGCGCTGTGGAACGCCCATGGCACTGGCGGTAGCGTGCGCGGCAGTGCGGTGCCCCCGAATGGGGATACCTTCGAGCGTATGCAATTCCCCAACGCATTGCTGACGGCGGCGGAACAGGTGCGGCCCGAACTGGCGGCGCTGCGGCAACGGCTCGGTCGGCTCGGACTTGGCGAGGTGGCGATGACCGGCAGTGGCTCGACGCTGTTCCTCGCCTTCCCGACTGCCGAAGCGGCCAATGCCGCGCACGGCCGATTGGCGGCCAGTGAAGCCGCCGCCGGGTGCACGTTGTACCTGACCGCCAGTGCGGCGCCATCGCTGCCGAAACCACGCCTGGTCGGCTGGCCCGCGGAGGCGCACGCGTGAGTGGCCCAGGCGCTGCCGAGCCTCTGGGTTCCGGCGAGCCGGGGCGCCCCGCGGATGCCCACCATGTTGGCCACCACGTGGGCCACCACCCGCCTGCCGTGCAGTTCCGGATCACCGAGATCCGCGTCAAGCTGACCGACGATCCGCGCAACAAGCTCAAGGCCTACGCCAGCGTCACGATCGACGACGCCTTCGTGGTGCGCGACCTGAAGATCATCGAGGGCGCCAAGGGGCCGTTCGTGGCGATGCCGAGCCGCAAACTCGCCGACCACTGCCCGCGTTGCCGCCACAAGAACCACTTGCGCGCGGCGTACTGCAACCAGTGTGGCGCGCGGCTGGATCCCGACCGGGCCGGCAAGGACGAACGGGGGCGCGCCCGGCTGCACGCGGATCTGGCGCACCCGATCAACGCACCGACCCGCATCGAACTGCACAAGGCGGTCGTGCGCGCCTACCACGACGAGGTCGAAGCCGCGCAGCGCGCCGGGGCCGCCTACCGTCCGAAGACGTTCGACGACTTCGACGTGCTCAGCGACAGCATCGACGACGAGTACCTCGAGGAACTCGAGCGCCGGCAGGAGGAGCGCGTGCGCCGTCGGCAGAATGGTGGTCCCAACGGATCTGGCCCGCTGGCCGGCGACCAATCGCACGGGCACAGCGCCGAAGCTTGACCTCGACGAGTTCTGATCGTGCGGCCGACCCTGGCGCCGCCGCGGCCGAACTGCTTGGATGATGCCGTGGTGCTGCGCATCGCGATCGTCGGTCCAGGCCGCGTCGGCCAGGCCCTTGGCCTGGGCGTGGTACGTGGCGGCGCCCAGTTGCTGGGTTTCCTCGGTCGCCAGCCGGACCGCAGCGCTGCGGCGTGCACGTTCGCCGGTGCCGGTCGCCCGTTGGAGCCCGCCGAGCTGCGCAGTGCCCATCTGGTGCTGTTCTGCACCGGCGATCCCGAACTCGCCACCGCCATCGCCGCGCTGGCCCCGTTCGCGCGGCCGTGCAGCGTCTGGTTGCACACCAGTGGGCGCTTCGACCTGCAACCGTTCGCCGCGGTCCCAGGCATCCGCCGCGCGGCGCTGCACCCGGTGTTGCCGTTCCCGGATGCCGCCCGCGGGGCGGCTCTGCTCGCCGGTGCCCCGGCGGTGTTGCAGGCCGAGCCGAACGCCCGCCGGCTCACGCAGGGACTCGCACGGCGCCTGGGCATGACGCCGATCTGGCGCGATGGTGGTTCGCCCGTCCTCTACCACGCCGCTTGCGCATTGGCAGCGAACGGCCTGACGGCGCTGCAGGCGAGCGTCGATGCCGTGTTCGCCGCTGCCGGCGGGTTGTCGGCCGCCGACCGGCTGCGGCTGGCCCAGTCCCTCGCCAGGGCGGCCCTGGATGCTTGCGCCGACCGTGGGCCCGCGGCGGCGTTGACCGGCCCCGTACGCCGCGGTGACGCGGCGACCGTCGCGGCGCATCTCGATGCGCTGCGCGAGCAAGCCCCCGGACAGCTCGCCACCTACGTCGCGACGATGCGCACCAGCCTCGAGCTGGCGGTGGCCCAGGGACTGCCGCCGCCGGCCGCTGCCGCCCTGCGCGGGTTGCTCGGCCCGGGAGGAACCTGACGGATGGCGCAGATCGTCGCCAGCGTGTTCGCCGAATCCCCCGCGCAGGTCCTGGCCGCCGCCCGGCTGGCGGCGATGGATGGCGCCGATTGGCTCGAACTGCGCCTCGACGCCTGGCCCGAGGTGCACGACCTGCCCACCTTGCTGCGCAGCGTGCCGCTGCCGGTACTGGTCGCCTGCCGGCGGCCGGAGGACGGTGGCCAGTTCCGTGGCACGAACGCCGATCGGCGGGCCCTGCTGTCCGCGGCGATCGGCGCTGGCGCACAAGGGCTCGACCTCGAGGTCGACGAACCGTGGTCGCCGCCGCTCGGCGGGACCCGGCTGCGGCTGATGATCCGCTCGTTCCACAGCCTGACCGGGGTGCCGCGCCAGCTCGACGAGATCGTCGCGCGCCTGCGGGCGTTCCCGAGCACCGTCGCCAAGCTCGTGGTCACCGCCCACGACCTTGCCGACGCCGCGCCGATCCAGAAGTTGCTGGCTGCGACCGACCAGAACCTGCACCCGACGGTCGCGTTCGCGATGGGCCACACCGCCTGGCCGACCCGCATCCTGGCGGCGCTGTACGGTGCTCCCCTGGTCTACGGCAGCGTCGCCGGCCAGCGCAGCACCGCCCCCGGTCAGCTGCCCGTGGCGCTGCTGGCCGGCCTGTACCGGGTCGCCACCCTGAACGCGCGGACCGAACTGTACGGCCTGTTCGGCAATCCGGCGCTGCAGTCGCTCGGCCCTTGGCTGCACAACCGCGTCTTCCGGCGGCTGGGCCGCGATGCCGTCTACCTGCCGTTCGAGACGGCGCGACCGCACGAGGTCCTTGGGATGCTGCCCGGTGACCGGCTGCGCGGCTGGTCGGTGACCGCACCGTTCAAGGAAGTGCTCGCCGAAGCCTGCCAGCGTCTTGCGCCGAGTGCCGAAGCGACCGGGGTCGTCAACACGACGGTGGGCGAGAACCACGGCATGCGGGCGGGTCACAACACCGACGTCGCCGGCGTCGTCGCGGCCCTGCAAGGGGCTGGGGTCGGCACCGGTGGCGGGCGGCTCGGCGCGGTGCTCGGCACCGGCGGTGCGGCGCGTGCAGGAGCGGTCGCGCTGCGCGAACTCGGGTTCGCGGTGGCGATGCTCGGCCGCACGCCCGAACGGGTGGCGGCGTTCGCCGCTGCCACCGGTGTGCAGGTCGCCGAGTTCTCGGCGTCCTGCCTGCGCCGGCTCGACCCGGCGGTGATCCTGCAGGCGACCCCGCTCGGCAGCCGCGGCAGCGACGAGACCAACCGGCCGCTGCCCGACTACCGCTTCACGCCCGGCACCGTCGTCCTCGACATGGTCTACCAGCCGCGTTGGACGCGCTTCCTGGTCGACGCACGGCGCGAGGGGGCCGTGCCGGTGCCGGGGGCGGCGATGTTCCTCGAACAGGCGCGCGCCCAGGTGCGGCTGTTCACCGGCGCGGAACTGCCGGTGGCGACGCTGCGCGAACTGCTCGCCGGATCCGCGGTGGGGGATGCCGCGCCGCCGCCGTAACCCGGTATCCTGCCCCGGAGATGGACCCGACCGACGAACTGCTCGAAGAGGCCCTGCGCGCCGGCGACGACCGCGCGATGGGCAAGTTGATCGACCGCGAACGCGAGCGCTTGCTGCGCATGGTGCAGTTCCGCCTCGATCCACGCCTGGTCGGTCGCCTCGACGCCGAGGACGTGCTGCAGGAGGCGTTTCTCGAAGCGCAGAAGCGCATCGCGTCGTTCCGTGCCGACCAGAAGCCGTTCTTCGTCTGGATGCGGCTCGTCACCCAACAGACGATGGTCGACCTGTTCCGACGCCACGTCGGCGCCAAGATGCGCGCCGCCGGTCGCGAGGTCGCGGCACCGGCCACCGGTTCGTTGTCCGGCCTGTTCGTCGGCCACCTGACCTCCCCGAGCCAGGCGGCGCAGCGCGAAGAGCTGCGCTTGAAGGTCGACGAAGCGCTCGCCAGCATGGACGAGATCGACCGCGAGGTCCTGCTGCTGCGGCACTTCGAGGAGCTGTCGAACAAGGAGGCCGCGGCCGTGCTCGGCATCCAGGAGAACGCGGCCAGCAACCGCTACGTGCGGGCGTTGACGCGGCTGAAGGGGCTGCTCGGAGGCCTGGGACCGTGAGCGACGCGCAGCCCGGCGGCGGCCCGGCGGACGACCACCTCGATCCGCTCGACGAGCTCGCGCAGGCCTACCTGCGTCGCCACCGGGCTGGCGAGGCGATCTCCGTGGCCGCCTTCGCAGCTGCTCACCCAGCCCATGCCGCGGCGTTGCTCGACCTCTTGCCGACGCTGTTGGCCCTCGAGACCTGCAAACGCGAACGCGAGACCTCGAGCGGTGGTGGCCGCACCCTGGCGATGCCGACCCTCGAGCGGCTCGGCGACTTCCGGATCGTGCGCGAACTCGGCCGCGGCGGCATGGGGGTGGTGTTCGAGGCGGTGCAGGAATCGCTCGGGCGGCGCGTCGCGCTGAAGGTCTTGCCGCAGGCCGCGCTGCTCACCGAACGGCAACTGCAGCGCTTCCGCCGCGAGGCGCACATCGCCGCGCAACTGCACCACAGCCACATCGTGCCGGTGTTCGGCAGCGGCGAGAGCGACGGCTACCACTGGTAGGCGATGCAGTACATCGCCGGCGCCAGCCTCGACCGCTGGCGCGAGGACGAAGCCCAACGGCCGCCGGCCGGCAGCGGCGCGTGGCGCAACCGGGCCCGCTTCGTGGCCAGGCTCGGTGCCGAGGCCGCGGCCGCGCTGCACCATGCCCACCAGCACGGCACGCTGCACCGCGACATCAAACCCGGCAACCTGCTGCTCGACCAGGACGGGCAGCTGTGGGTCACCGACTTCGGCCTCGCCAAAGCCCTCGAGGAAGAAGGCCTGACCCACTCCGGCGATCTGCTCGGCACCCTGCAGTACATGGCGCCCGAGCAGTTCGCCGGCCAGTACGACCCGCGCAGCGAGGTCTATGCGCTCGGCGTGACGCTGTACGAACTGCTGGCACTGCGGCCGGCGTACCGGGCCAAGACGCGCAGCGAGCTGCTCGAGAGCATCCGCACCAAGGCGCCGACCGACCTGCGCACGCTCTGCAGCGACCTGCCCGAGGACCTGATCCTGATCGTCGAGAAGGCGATCGCGCGCGAACCGCAGGACCCCTACGGCGACGCCGAGCACTTCGCGCGCGACCTGCAGGCGTTCCTCGACGATCGGCCGATCGCCGCGCGCAAACAGACCGCCGTCGGCCACCTGCTGCGTTGGTGCCGGCGCAACCGGGCGATGGCGGCGCACGCGGCGGCGACGACCGATGCGGTGCTGGC
>DAIMFJ010000286.1:0-805 GCA_036724695.1 Planctomycetota bacterium | reverse complement strand
TCGATCCAGAAGGAGAAGAACCTGCGCCTGACGATGTCGGCGTTCAGCGGCGTGTTCGACGCGATCGTCGGCCAGGACCCCTTGCTGGCCTTCGACGAGGATCCCGACACCGGCGAAGCCGTCGTGCTGACGCCGGTGGTGCGGCCGCAGAACGTCGCCGTGCTCGAGCGCATCCTCGAGTTCTACGACGCGTTCGCGACCCAGAACGAGGCCAACCAGTCGCTGCGCCTGGAGACGGCGCGTGCCTACCGGCGCGTCGCCGCGATCCAGGGCCGGTTCGGCAAGTTCGACGAGGCGGCGAAGGCCTACGAACGTTCGCTCGAGCGCTACCAGTTCGTCACCGAACGCGACGTCAGCCGCGAGATCGCCGCGGTGCACAGCGAGTTCGGGCAGCTCGAACAGCGGCGCGGCAACATGGCCGCCGCCGGCGAACGGTTCCGGCGGGCGCTGCAGATCCTCGACAGTCCGAGCCTCGGCGCGAGTCGCGCGGTGCGGCGCGAACGCGCCGAGGTGCACCTGCAGCTGGCGCGTTCGTTCGAGTTCCGCGGCGTGGGCGGCGGGCGTCCCGAGCGCGGCGGTGCCGGTGGGCCTGGGCTCGGTGGGCCGGGCGCTGGTTTGCGCGCCGAACTCGAAGCGGTGCAGAAGCACCTGCAGGCCGCGCGCGAGCTGGCAGCGGAACTGCGGGCAGAGGCGCCGGACGACCCGGAGATCCAGGCGCTGCAGGCGCGCTGCCTGTGTTTCCGCGGCGGCGGGCGCGGGCGTGGGCCGGAGGCGTTGCGCGACCTGGCCACGCGACGCGACCAGC
>DAIMFJ010000285.1:5354-7060 GCA_036724695.1 Planctomycetota bacterium | reverse complement strand
TGTTCTCGAGCAGGATGTCGACGTGCTTGATCGCCACATCACGGCTCTGCTGCGCGATCTTATTGTTCGCATCGACTTCGGCCAGCCGCACTGCGTGCGCCGCTGCACCGGGAGGTAGCGGAAAGCCGCGCGAGGCGAAGGTCGAGAGCACATCGTCCCGCGCACGATTCACGTCTTCCAGCACCCGGCTGCGGTCACGCTGCCAGATTTGGTTCTCGACATGCGCGGGGATACCGCTTCCGCCGTCCAGCATTTCGCAGAGTTGCGTCTGAGCGCCCGACAGGTAGTCGCACTCGTTGGGGAAGTACTCGCTGAAGAACCCTGCAAACTTGCCTGACAGGTCCGTGATGATCTGGCTGTATGTCGAGCCATACAGCGCCCCGTCGACGCCGGTCGCATTCGTGGGAATGCTGACCGGAGGCTCGATATTGCCGGCGGCAAAGGTCAGCGGCCTAAACACCGGTGACGACGACCCCATCGAGGCCGTGATGGCGCGCTCGGAGTAGGTATCGGCGAGCTCGGCTTTCTCCGCAGCCGTCGCCAATGCCTGCATGATAATGTCCTCGACTAGCTGCTCTGCGCTCATGCTTAAATCCTCCTGCTCAGCGGCACGGCAGCGAACTCTACCGACGCCAGTTCAAAGTCTTCCCCATCCGCGTTGTACAGCTCGAACTCGAGCCAGTTCACGCGAAGACCCTTGCCGGTGTCGAAGCGCTGCACCTGCAGCTGCTCGTCGTATCCGCGCTGGGCGTAAGTGTACTCCCGCCCCTCGGCCAGCACCTTCAGGAACAGCCGGCCCTGCCCACTCACGCCAACATAGGCGTTCGTGATCCGCTTCAGGGCAGACGTGCCGAAGTTCTGCTTGCCGAAGCTCACCATCGCGCGGATCGGTTCTCCGTTGTCCGTGTCGCCATCGAGCTGGTAGATGCCGTCGTCCGTACAGCCGTAGTAGCGCCCACCGATCTTCGCGTAGCTGTTGAAGTCAAAGCCCTCGTAGAAGGTCACGCCACCGGTCTCAAGGTTCATCGCCCAGGTTTCCTGGTCCACTCCGACCGGCCGGACCGTCGCCCGCCCGACGCCGACCAGCGACAGGGACACGGCGCCGTCTTCGGACACCGTGAAGCCTGCGCTGCCGACTGCAACACCCCGTACCGCGGCACTCAGGACTTCCTGCGGCGTGATCGCCGAGGCGCCCACAGCGAGTCCGCTCACCACCAGCGCGAGCACCTCGAACGGCGCCAGGGTTGCCTCGCCTACGGCCTCGCCAGAGACTGTCTCCTCGGTCACGGTAAGCGCGTCCAGGAACAGTTCGCCCCCTGCGCCTGCTTCCGCCCGCGGGTCTTGAACGCCATCGCCAAGTCCGTTCAGCCTCGCGCCGAGCCACACGTCTCCGGTGCTGGGAACCGCGCTCGTGTAGAACAAGGTCCCGTCCTGGTAGTAGGTCACCAACGTGCCGACCCGGCGAATCTCGAACTCCGTGGTCGAGCCGGTCGGCGTTCCGAACAAGCCCCGGTACTCGCCAGACTCGTACACATTGGGGTTCCCGTTCGATGACACGACGATCAGGTGTGTCAGGTCCGTGTAGCCCGCCGCCGGCAAAGGGCCTTGCAAGCCGACCCCTACCATGAACGTGTCCGGCACGATCTTGAAGAAGAACGAGCCGTCACCGCGTAACCCTATCAGCGACCGCGCGGCGGCATCCCAGG
>DAIMFJ010000285.1:0-5344 GCA_036724695.1 Planctomycetota bacterium | reverse complement strand
CGGTCTTGACCAGTACGTTGTTACCCATCACAGCACCTGCAAAGTTTCAGTGGTGTTGATGAATCCACCCCAGAACGGCCCATCGGGCGGCACGGGGGGCTCGACAGGCGGAAGGTCCACGGTGCTCGCAATCACCGTGAGGTCTTTGAAGACGTTCAAGTTCACGCCGCCCAGAACAACCCGTGCGCTTTTCGCGGGCGACTCCACGAATCCTGATAGGCCGTCCCACGCCTCCGAAACCAGCGTCGAGTACCCACGGACGAGTTCCACTTTGCCACGGCCCACGCGCATGCGAAGCTCAACGAACTCGGATGGTGGGGGTGTGAACCCAAGAGGCACGACGTAAGTGGTGGAGAAGCCGCCCGCCCTGTAGATGGATAGGGCGTACTCCGGTCCATCTCCGTAATCCCGCAACCAGAGTTCCACGAAGCCGTTGTGGAACCAGAGAGTGACGATCCCATACGGTGACGACCCCTCCTGCTTCGTGAATTTGGCGAACACCTGCACGTCGAAGGCCACGTCCGCCAGCAGCTCATGGACGATCGGAAGGCCGAACGAAGTCGAAGCTGTCAGGGCTGCGCCCGCAGCCGTTCGGGCCACTCCGGCGTTATCCAGCCACGCCCCCCAGGTCGGCCAGAGCGCGGCAGGCGCAGCCGAGCTAAGCGGCCCATCACCAGTCAGCGCGTCACTGAGGATGACGTAGCGGTTCGGTGCAACGGGGGCGGGGAACCGATCGCAGGACTCCCACGCAAGCGTGAAACCTGTCGTCGTCGGAGTAGGCGGGGCGACCCACGGCTCTACAGCGAGCTGGAGCGCGTACGTGGTGCCAACCTCCAACCGCGCTGCGGCAGACACGACCCCCGTATCGTAGTAGTCGGTCCTATCGACCGGGGTGAGACTCGCCACACTCCCACCAGTGAATAGATTGGGTATGACCTCTTCGCTGGGGTCGGTAACCGCGAACTTGACGTAGCTGCCTGCTCCGACGTACGAGTACCACACGGAGGCGACGTAGCCTTCCGCTGGCTCGCCCGCCTCTATGGTGTCGAACGCCGCGTTGCCCGTGGCTGAGCCGGACGCGCCCGCCAGGGCTATCGCATCGGCAAAGTCGTCGTTGGCGCTGCCAGCAGGCGGATCAGCCAAAGCCCAGGCAAGCGAGATGTCTCCGCCGCCTGAAGCGCCCCCGACGCGCACGTAGTAGGTCGTGCCTCCGGTAAGCGAGTAGCCGGTGCCAAGCGGAACCGCCGTCAGTGCATTGACTGCGCTGCCGGAGAACACCTGGGCCACCACACCTGCGAAACTGCCTGTGGTGTCCAGAGTAAGCGTCTTGTTTGCCCCGGGGGTGACCGAATACCAGACCGTGTTCACCGCCCCGGACGGCTCTCCGGCCTGCACGGTGTCGCCTACTGTGTTTCCGGTGACCGTGCCCGATGTGCCGACGAGTGCGATCGGGGTGGAGAAGTTGTCGTTCGGACTCGCAAGCGGAGTGTCGCTGGTAACGGTCGCAACCACCACACCCGACGACACATCGTCGAAGGTGTTGTCGTTGTAGACGTTCCCGAGGATGAACCGGCCTGCCCCGGCGTAGGTTCCGAACTTCGCCGCCCAGTTCGGCGACAACGATGCCAGCACCGTGTCGGCAGGGGCCAGAGGCAGCAGCCGCCCGTTACTGCGCTGCACGAATACGTCGAACGCTTCGCCGGCGAGCATCGTAAGCGTCCAGGGGTCGAAAGCGCCTACGCCTAGTGCGGTCCACGTCCCACTGAGCCCGGTCTGGGACACCAGCACGCCATCATCGCGGATGCGGACAAACTGCGAGCGGGACGGGCTCCAGTAGAAGCCGTACAGAGGCACCGAGTCGTTGGCGACTGCTTGCGTGAAAGTCAGGCCCGCATCCACCGACCGATACACACCCCCGCTGGTGGAGACGCCGACGAAGGTTGCCCCGTCACCGTGGATGCCCGCCCCGGATTCCGGTGTGAGAATTGCGCCGGGAACTGTGATGGCGGACCAAGAAGCTCCTCCGTCCAAGCTCCGCTTGCTTGCCCCGCTATGGAGGCCGAATAGAACCCCGCCCCCGCCTCCGAACACGCGCGTAACACCAGTGAGCGCGGTCAGGGATACCCCATCCGTCGTTTTCTGAACGCCTCCGGACAGTCCGTTCTGCAGGTATAGGGCGCCGTCGACCGCCACGACCCTGTCGTCTGTCGTGCCAGTGTTCGAGCGCGTTGCGCCCTGTGTCCAAGTCGCACCCGCGTCGTCGCTGTAGAACAGCTTGCTGTACGCAACTGCGATGACTCGAGTTCCTACGACGCCGAATCCGTAGATGTGCTCTCCGGCTCCGAAATCGTGAAGGGTGCTGTACCCTGCGGTGAAGGCCATCACGGCACCTCGTTCAGTAAGGTTGGAATCGCGGCGTCGTACGGCGCCCAGCGCCCAGGCAGACCGCAATAGTGAATCTTGCCGAACTGCGCGCCGAGCCAGCGGTAGCGCCCGTTGTTCTGCGCTTGGTTATCATATGCGGCTGCCCGATGAAACATGAACGCGTAGTCGGTTTGCGCCGCCTGGGCCGGGCCTGCCGCGGAGACCCACTCGGGGGTGTTCGGTGTGACCGACCCAGCGAACTGCCAAGTGTCGCCCCCGTCCGTCGAGAACACCGAGACGAAGCGGTAGTAGAACCCGGGCGTGTCGGACGCAACGACCATGGTGGAGAGCAGCATCGTGGGGCCGACAGCGGTTATCGGCCCGAGCCAGTACACCTCAGTGGGGTCGAGGTCTGTTGGCAAACCTCCCACTTCAGCCAGCGTGAGAGCAGGCTCCCATGTCACGCCCCCGTCATTTGAGGCATGGCGGCGCACGATCCAGTTCGTGCCTGATAGCCCCTCGAAGGTGTAGCCAACCACGCGGACGCCTGAGACGACGCCGAACGGAAACATGCGCTTGGCGGTCGTCGCCGTGCCGATCTGCGTCGCCGAGGCAGAGCCAAGCTTGAACACCTTGCTGCGGCTCACGAGGAGCGCCTGATACACCGGGTTGCCGAACTCGTCCTGTGCCGGCGGCAGCGCGCAGAAACCATCGACATAGTATTCAACGTCATCGCCGAGCTTTTCGTAGAGCACCTTCCCATACGCCGGGTGCTCGGGCGCAACGTAGTGCACATCGCCGGGGGAATAGTCAATCCCGATCGCGCGGGCGGTGTATGCGTCGAGCGGCTCAAGCTGATCCGTCATCGCGTAGTTCGACCACGAGGCCGCGCCGTCCAGCGTGACCGCCACGACCGTCTGGTTTCTGGGGTCGAGCGTCTTCAGGTCAGTGAATGGGTCACGCCGTTTGCTCTGCATGACGACGCACACCGCATCCGGCCCGACCGCAACTGAGTGCAGCTCGAGCCACTCCCGCCCAACGGTCGCGTCTGGCATGCTGGAAATCGGAATGGGCGCCGGCAGCGAAAAGACCCACTCGCCCAGCGGATCGCGGCCCTCTACGAGGACGAACGACGGGGATAGCATCTCCGGGTCGCCAATGAGATCAGGCGATACCACTCCGTGCTTCGCGTAGCCGATCAGCAAAATCCGCCCGGCAAGGAGCGGTAGCACCTGCATCGGTGTGAAGCCGGGAACCTCGAACCCTGTTCCACGAGGCGCACCCACCCTATGGGGCGCGACCTGGGCAGTGTGCGGCACCTCGTATCCTCCGACCCACACCACCTCGTTACCGCTGCCATCGGTGAGGTAGTCGATCACGCCTGACAGCTTCGTCTCGGCGGTGAACTGAAGGTTGTTCCCGAACGAGTCGAGCGGCGCCGTGGAGCGCACGTCACACGCGCGCCCGCCGCCGAGATACACCCCCGGAGAGTGCGAACCCGCCTGAAAAGACAGCGTCGCTGCGCCAGCCCAACGGGTTCGCTCCCCCCAGAACCCGTCGTAAAGCGGGTCGATGCCCCAGCGCCACAGGAAATCCTGCGCCTCGAAATCCGGGTTGCGCGCTCGCCCCCAGCCGTACACATAGAACGGCGCACCTGCGCCGTACTTCACATTCGACAGGGCGCCTTGCTTCTCGGCTACCCACCCTGGCCCGGAAGCGCGCAGCCACTTGGGCGCCAGCTTCTTGAGCTGGCGCACCTTGGCCTCGCCTTCGGGGTGCCCGCCTACAGGCCAGAGCTTTGGGTACGTCACGGAGTCGGTTGGATCAGATCGAGATCGACCAGGAGCCGCAGCGTGGTGCCAGCCTTGATGACGCGAGGTTCCGCAAAGCGCTCGACCGCGATCAACACACCCGCTGCCGCACCCTTGCCCGGCGTCGACATCACCGCCGCCCCGTAGATCGTCTCGTCGGCGGAAAAGATCATCTCGACCAGGGCCGCCGAGTTATCGACAGACCCGCCCGCCACCGTGCCGAAGGTGACTTCCTTGCGTGTGGCGCCGTCGTACGCGGTCGACTCGGTTGCAAGCGTCGGGAACGTGGCCGCAACGTCGGCCGCGGTCGGCGTGTAGTTGCCCTCGAACGGCACCACGTACCACGCGCCGTACTGCGCCGCTTGCTTGAGGCCTGCATTCAGCAGGTAGTTGAAACCTTCGGTGGTAATCACAGCATGTTCTCCTTGCGAGCGTCGTCACCCGAAATGAAGCTGACCGCCGGGGCCGTCGTGTCGAGCACCCCGCGCAGCGATGAAACGAGCTGACGCCTTCCGTCCTGCTCGCGATACAGCGTCGCCCCGGCCTGTGCGGCGCCGACTGCGACGGTTCCCTCCTGGACGTTCTTCGCCTGCCCCTGTGCGTCCGCCACGATCAGCCCGCGCGCGCTCATCCAGGCCACGCCGGTCTCGTTCTCGAGCGCCGTGTCGGTGCCGGGAACCGCGCCATAGGGCAGTAACCCGACAATCTCGGTCTTCTCGATGTCGCCACCGGGGAGCCAGAACGTCTCCGTCTCCGTACCGACGTAGCAGCCGCCTTCGACCGGGGCCAGCAGGGTGATGCGCCCGCCGAACGGGACGCGCCCGCGCAGCGGATCGTGGAGCCCGTAGCCAAACGGCTCCGAGTAGTAAAGCGTCGAGCCGGAGACGACCAGCAGCCGCCCGCCGTGCTCGCGGACGATCTCGCCGGCGGGCATGGGGCGCAGACCCAGGGTCTGGAGCGACTGCCGGAGCGTGCCCATGATCGGGATGATGTAGCTGCTCGCCGTCGTGGTGGCCGCGAGGTAGAGCTTGTCGCCGTTAAGCGGGGAGACGTAGATGTTCGTGAGCGTTCCGGGTAGGCCCGCAATCTCAATCCGTCCGCTGTCGGCCACGCTGACTTGGACCGGCCACGTGGCGCCCGACTCTTCGCCGTCCGCATTGGTGGCGGTG
>DAIMFJ010000284.1:929-7119 GCA_036724695.1 Planctomycetota bacterium | reverse complement strand
CATTCCCGGCGGCCTGCAGTCGTCTGGCGAAGAGGGCATCCGCGTCTGCACCGGCAGGGACCTGTACCGCATCACGCGCATCAAACCCGACAACGGCCGCAACATGACCGCGGGCGAATGGGTGCGCGGCCACCACATCGCGCCCGACGCGCGGTTCGGCTGAGTTCCGTGCTGCCGTGGTGACCGCCCGCGCAGCTGCGCTGCATGCGCTCGTCGAGCTCGAACGCGGGCGGCAGCCGCGGTTGCGCGCCGCTCTCGACGCGGCGCGGCTCGACGGTCGTGAGCAGGCGCTCGCCAACGAACTTGCGCCGCGAGCGTTTGCTCGACCATGTGCTCGCCGGCCTGGCGGTGCGCGGGCTGCCGCGCGATGCGCGGTTGATGGCGGCGCTGCGCCTTGGCGTCTACCAGCTGCTGTTCGTCGCCGGCATGCCGGTGCACGCTGCCGTGCACGAGACCGTCGAACTGGTGCGCAGCAACCGCGGCTTCGCGAACGCGCTGCTGCGGCAGGTCGCCCAGCGGTTGCTCGACCGGCCGGCCGACGCGGCGGCGCCAGAACGCGAACTGCCGATCTCGCCGACGCGCGCGTTCACGCTGCCGCAGTCGCTGCCAGCCGAACCGGTGGCGCGGGCGGCGATCGTGCATTCGCTGCCGGACTTCCTGGTCGAACGTTGGCGGGAGTGGTTCGGCGCCGCGGTGGCGGTCGAGCTGTGCGCGGCCAGCAGTGCCGTGCCCGAGGTGTTCCTGCGGCCGGTCGGCTGCAGCCTTGCCGCGTTGAGCGCGGCGTTGGCGAGCGAAGACGTGCAGACGGCGGCCGGCGGGCCGCACATGCTGCGCTGGACCGGTGGTGGTTCGCCGTTCGGCACCCGCGCGTTCCGCGAGGGGGCGTTCGCAGTGCAGGATCCGACCGCATTCGCGGCGGTCGAAGCGGTGCCGTGCCGACCCGGTGATCGTGTGCTCGACCTGTGTGCGGCGCCCGGGACCAAGACCACGGCGCTGGCCGAACGGGTGCGGCCGGGCGGGGCGGTGTACGCGTTCGACATCGATCCGCGGCGCCGCGAACGCATCGTCGAGAACGTCGCCCGCCTGCGCCTCGGCGAGGTCGTGCAGGTCGTCGAGTCGCTGGCCGCGGTGCCGGCCGGCGTCGACGCCGCGCTCGCCGACGTGCCGTGTTCGAACACCGGCGTGCTGGCCCGCCGTGTCGAGGTCCGGCAGCGCTTGGCGCCGGGCACGTTCGCCGAGCTGGTGCCGCTGCAGCGCCGTCTGCTCGGCCAGGCGATCGCCGCGGTGCGCCCGGGCGGCCACGTCGTCTACTCGACCTGCTCGATCGACCGGGAGGAGAACGAGGACGTCGTCGCCGCGGCCCTGGCCGCGCCGCCGCCCGGCGGGCTCGAACTGCTGCTGCAGCGCACCACCCTGCCGCGCGCCGGCGAAGGCGACGGCGGTTTCGTCGCCGTTCTGCGCCGGGGGCTTCCGGGCCGTCCCGCCGAGGGGTAGAACGCCCAGCCCCCCCTTTCCCCTCTCGATTCCACGATGCGCCACCTCACCACTTCGTTCCTCTGCACCGCCCTGCTGGGTGCCGTCATGCTGTGTTCCGCCTGCAGCCGGGAGAGCACGACCACGGTCGCGCCACCCGCTCCCGCCAAGCCGACGGCCGCGCCGAGCCAGCCCGCCCAGGCCCCGGCGATCAGCGCTTCGGCGAAGGCCGGCAAGACGCCCGCCAAGCCCGCACCGGCCCTGAGCGCCGACACGCTGGCGCAGGTGGTGACGCTCTACAACCAGATGGGCACGCACTACAACGCCGGCGTCACGGCGCGCACCGCAGGCGACAACGCCAAGGCGCGCGAGCACCAGGGCAAGGCCGTCGACGTGCTCCAGCAGATCGACAAGCTGCTCGAAGCGCCGTTGCTGTGGCAGGAAGAAGCCGAGATGGAAGGTTGGGCGCAGCCGGCCGAATACGTGCAGATGGCCAAGGAGTACGGCAAGGTCATGAGCCTGGCCAAGTCGGTGCGCATGGGCGGCGGCAAGTAGCCCGCCGGGGGCGGACGCGATGTTGCTCGGCTACCACACCAACAGCCTGCAGAACCATCGCCTCGACGAGGCGATGGACCTGCTCGCCGAGCACGACTACCGGGCGGTCGCGATCACGCCCGACACCTGCCACCTCGACCCGGCGACGACCAGCGACGCGGTGCTGGGCGAGTTCGCCGTGCGTTTGCGCGACCTCGGGCTGCAGCCGGTGATGGAGACCGGGGCCCGGTACCTGCTCGATCCGCGCGTCAAACACGAGCCAACGCTGATGACGGTCGAACGCGCGGCGCGGCAGCGGCGGCTCGACTTCTACGGGCGCGTCGCGGCGATGGGTGCGCGGCTGGGCGCGCAGGTGGTGTCGTTCTGGGCGGGCATCGACCGGGCGCCGGGTGAGGACAGCTGGCCGCGCTTGCTCGACGGGGTGGCGGCAGCCTGCGAACGGATCCGGCGCGAGGGGCTCGTCCCGGCCCTGGAGCCCGAACCGGGCATGGCGGTCGAGACGGTCGCCCACTGGCACCGGGTCCGGGCGGCACTCGGCGGCGCGGCGCCGGCGCTGACCCTCGACATCGGCCATCTCTACGTCGTCTGGGAGGGCGACCCGGTCGAGGTGATCGCCGCCAACGCGGCGCATCTGGCCCAGGTCCACCTCGAGGACATGCGGCGCGGGGTGCACGAGCACCTGGTGCCCGGGGCGGGCGAGGTGCCGTTCGGGCAAGTGCTCGATGGGCTGGCCGCGGCCGGGTACCAGGGGCCGGTGTGCTTCGAACTGTCGCGGGCGAGCCACATGGCGCCGACGGCGGTCGCGACCTGTGCGCAGGTCTGGGCGAACTGGGCCGTGGCTCGCGGCTGAAACCCCCGCAGCCGGCCCGACTCAGACGCGGCGGACCCGCAGCGGCGCAACCTTCGCCAGCTGGTCGAAGTCGCGGTCCCGGTGCACGAGTTCCAGGTCGTGGCGGAGGGCGCAGGCGGCGATCAGGCAATCGGTCGACGAGCGGATCGTGATCCCCGCCGCGCGGGCGGTTCGGTAGAGTTCGGCGGCCTCCTGCCAGCAGTCGACCGGCATCGGCGATTCGACCATCGGGAAGGCGGCGAGCGATGACTTCGCCAGCCGATGGGCCCGCGGCTCCCGAAACCCCTGCAGCAGTTCCTGCAGGATCGGCGGACACAGCACGACCTGATCGAGGTCGACGGCATCGGCGAACACCAGGTCGCTCTTGGGCCGGAAGAACTCGGCCCAGACCGAGGTGTCGAGCAGGATCACGACGATTCGCCCGGCATGGGGTCCGGCGGAGCGTCGTCACGCATCTCGGCCACGCTGCCGTGCCAGAGGCCGCTGCCCTGCAGGTGGAGGATCTGGCGAGCCCGCGCGCGCTGCACGTAGGCCTCGAGAGCCAGCTTGACGGCGCCCGAGTAGGTCTTGATGCCGCTGATCCGCACGACTTCGTCGAGCAGGCCCTCAGGAAGCACAAGATTCGTACGTTTCATGTGCATAGTGTGCACCATGGTGGGATGGTGGTGCAAGCAGGTCGGGTGGACCCGGAGGTGAGAAACTTAAAGTATTATGATAGAACGGTTTGTGCTTTCGTCTCGGCGCCACACCCAAGAGCTGGCCGAATCCTTGGCTCGGGATCCGATGGCACCGGACGGGAGTTGCCGGCCAGCTTCGGTCGTTGATCCTGGCTTCTCGCCGCCTACGCTTTCCGGGCTCCCCGGATTTCCCGGGTGCCCACCCCACCGCACCACTGCATGAGACTCTGCCCCTCAGTCGAAGGCTCGGCGTCGCCGCTGATCACGCATCGGATCGGCGTCGACGTGTGCATGGCGCGCCAGCGCACCTTCTTCCACAAGTGCCATCGGTGCATCTACCGCGGCAAGCCGGCCGGTTGGCAGCCGGAGAACCCCGACCAGGGCGCGATCGAGCTGCGCGTCGCCGAGGAGCCGGCGCGGGTCGGGGTGGTCGAGGTCGAGGCGATCGCCGCGCGATCGGCCAAGGGTGGCTCGGCCAAGGGCGGCAAGGCCAAGTCGGCCGCCGCGCGCAGCGCCGAGGCCTAGGGAAGCTCAGCGCTGGTGCGTCGCGCCCCTGTTCAAGGGTGCCGCTCGACAACCTTGCCGTCGCACCGGATGGTTCCCGCGCACGGCGCTCCGATCGACTCGATCTCGGCGACGAGGCCCATCGTGCGCACCAGCACGAAGGCCCGGATCTCGGCACCCGGCAGCGCCTCCTGCAGGCGCGACGCTGGGGCCAGGAGCGTGGCGCCTCGGGTGACGAAGTCGTCGATCAACGTGACTCGCCGCGGTCGGTCGAGCAGGTCCAGTCGCACCCGCATCGACTCGTAGTGGTGCACGGGGTCGGGCCGATGTCCAGGTGCCGAGAAGGCCGACTTCGGAACGGCCGAGACCCTGGCGAGGCATGGCAGCACCCGGTCTCCGAATCCGCACCGGACCAGCGCCTCCGCCAGCAGCTGCGCTGGCCAGAGCGAGTCCTTGCTGTACTGCGGAGCACGTCGCGGTGTGGGTACCAGGACCCCGTCGGCCGGCAGGAATTCTGCGACGAGGTCGTGCGGTAGGAAGGTGCGCAAGCGTGCGCAGGCCAATTGGAGGAACCGCGGATCGCCACGCTTCAGGGGGTCGCGAACCTGGACCCGGGACTTCTTGGACTCGGCCGATTGGCCGCGCGGCGAGTAGACCAGGGCCGCGGCGAACCGCAGCTCAGAAAGCAAGCTCGCTCCGAGTGCGACCCGGGATCTCGGCGAGCGATTCCTCGAGGTTCTCGCGCGACAGCACCTCGGCCCCAAAGCCGAGCATCTCGCGCGGCCAGGTGAGGTCCGTCCGCTGGACCAGCGACTCGAGCAACAGCAGAGGACGACCGAGGCGCAGGGCCTCCCAGCCCTGGTGGAGGGTCCCGCTGCCCTCGCCGGCTTCGACGATGATGGTTGCATCCGACAGCAGGGCCATCGTCCGGTTGCGCAGCGGGAAGCCCTTGGCGCCGGCGCGGGTGCCAGGGGCAAACTGCGAGACGGCCACGTGTTCTCGCATGATGCGGGACTGCAAGGCGCGGTTTTCCGCCGGGTAGGCGACGTCGAGTGGGGTGCCGAGCACGGCGATGGTTCGTCCGCCGACGGCCATCGCAGTCTCGTGGGCGCAGGTGTCGACTCCCTTCGCGAGGCCACTGACTACGGTGATGCCGCGCCTGGCCAGTGCGGCGGCCAGTGCCTTGGTGCGCTCGATCCCCTCGGGGGTCGGGCCGCGGGTGCCGACGACCGCGATGCGCCGGCCGGAACGCAGCAACTCGACGTCACCTGCGACGAACAGCCGCTGCGGAGCGTTCTTGCGCTCGACGTCGTTCAGTTGGCCGAGCAGGTCCTCGGGAAGGCACGGCTCGAAGTTCTGGGGTCCGGGTTCGACCATCGCGGGGTCGCCGTCGTCCGCGAACGACAGCAGCTCCTCGATGATCTGCATGTCCAGGATCTGGGTGCTATGGGACTGCGCCATGACCTGACAGGCATCGGCGCACGGGCGGGCCAGCTTGACGGGGCTGGAGGCAGTTTGGCTCGATCCTGGACCGGTGCGCCGAGTCGCCCGTCGGGTGGGCGGCTGGGAATCCGGGGCGCTGGCGTCAGCCCTGCACGCCGGCGGCGCGCCGCACCTCGTCGTCGGTCAACAGGCGCTTGCTGGCCTTGCCGGCGTCGAGGACCTTCTGGACGCGCTCGTCGGTCGGCTCGATGCCGAGGCGTTCGAGCACGAAGGTGGCGTTCGAACGGCCGGCCATCGGGCCGACGGCGATCTGTTGCTGCAGGCCGACCATGCCGGCCGGCACGCCCGAGTAGACGGCGTCGGCGAGTTCGACGTCGCCCTTGCGGAACGCCTTGATGACCGCCGCGGCGTGCACCCCGGTGCCGGTCTCGAAGGCGTCGCGGCCGAGCACCGGGTAGTTGTGCGGGATCTCGACCTCGAGGGCCTTGGCGGCGGCCGCGGCGTAGCGCGGCAGGGCGCGCAGGTCGTTGTCGATCCAGCCCTGCAGGCGGCAGTTGACCAGCAAGAGGTCCATCGGGGCGTTGCCGGCGCGTTCGCCGACGCCCAGCGCCGAACCGTGCACGCGGTCGGCCCCAGCTTCGATCGAGGCCAGGCAGTAGGCGATGCCGAGGTCGCGGTCGCGGTGGCC
>DAIMFJ010000284.1:0-919 GCA_036724695.1 Planctomycetota bacterium | reverse complement strand
GCCATGCCTGTCGACGCCGAGGGTCCGGTCGTGCCGGTCGGCGAGTTCGCGGACGAAGCGAACGACCGCGGCGGCGCCCTGCGGCGTCGCGTGGCCGACCGTGTCGCAGACGCACAGGCGCCGCGCGCCGAGTTCGATCGCGGTGCTGTAGAGCGCCTCGATCGTCTCCGGGCGGGCGCGCGTGGTGTCCTCGGTCACGTACATGACCGGCAGGTTGTGCCGCTGCGCGAACGACAGCGCGTCGCGGGTGTTCTGCAGCATGCGGTCGAGCGTCCAGTCCTCGGCGTACTGGCGGATGTAGCTGCTGCCGATGAACGCGCAGACCTCGATCGGCATGCCGGCCTTCTGCGACATCTCGACGACCGGTTCGATGTCGGACACGACGGTGCGGCAGGCGACGTTGGCGCCGATCCGCAGCTTCTTGGCGACGATGTGCCGGGCCATGCGCAGGATGTCCTCGCGCGGCCGGCCGCCGGCACCCGGCAGACCGAGGTTGGCGGTGTGGATGCCGAGTTCGTCCATCAGCTCGAGCAGCTCGAGCTTCTGCTCGATGGTCGGGTCGCTGACCGCCGGGGACTGCAGACCGTCGCGGAGCGTCTCGTCGTCGAATTGCAGGGGGCGGGCGGGCCGGAACGTGCCAGCCTGGTTCCAGTCGTGAATCAGTTCCGCGATGCGAGTCATGGGGAGAGATTATGCCGGCGGGGGCCGGCGGCCCAACCGAGAAGCGGAAGCCCCGCTTCCGGCCGGGGGGCGCGGCCTGCATGATCGGGGCCGTGATCGTGATGAAGTTCGGCGGCACGTCGGTCGGCGACGCGACCGCGATCCGGCAGGTGGTCGAGATCGTGCGGCAGGAGTTGCCGCGGCGGCCCGTGGTCGTGGTGTCGGCCCACGCCGGTGTCACCGACCAGTTGCTGGAATT
>DAIMFJ010000283.1:0-7187 GCA_036724695.1 Planctomycetota bacterium | reverse complement strand
CGCGCGAGGTCGGCGCCGACCTCGCCCTGCGCGAACGCATCGTGCGCGCCGCGCTGGGTCGCTTCGGCCGCTACGGCTGGCGCACCGACCTCGACCTGCTGGACCTCGTCGAACGGTTCCCGCACCAGGTCGCCGTGCCGATGCTGATCGAGGCGCTGGCGGCGGCGAACACGCCGCCGGACCGCCTGACCAAGGTGCTGAACGCCAACGCCTCGCCGCGCCGCAAACAGCGCGTCGCCGAACTGCTGCGGCGCACCACCGGGGCGCTGGTCGCTCCCGAGGACGTCGGCGGCTGGCGGCGCTTCTGGCAGGAGGCCGGCCCGACGCTGGTCGTGCCCGAGACGCTGGTGCGCGACGAGGTCGGCGCGACGCGCGCGGAATTCTTCGGCGTGCCGGTGACCGGTGGCGCGGTCGGCTTCCTGATCGACACCAGCGGCAGCATGGAGAACCTGCACCGGGCCAGCAGCACGCGCCGCGGCGGCTCGCAGACCCGGCTGGACGTCGCCAAGGTGCAGCTCGGCTACGCCGTGCAGGCGATGGACGACGGGGCGACGTTCTCGGTGTTCAGCTTCGCCGAGACCGCGCACGAATGGACCCGCGCACCGGTGCCGGCCGGTCGCGGCGCGGCGCGCGCCTTGACCGAACTGACCGGCAAGCTGCGCGCCGAAGGTGGCACCGACCTGTTCGCCGGGCTGGCCGCGGCGCTGCGGCTGCAGCAGGCGCGGTTCGGCGAGGCCGCCCAGACCCGCATCGACGAGTTGTTCGTGCTGAGCGACGGGCTGCCGTCGACCGGCGTCGTGCGCGACCGCGACCGCATGCTCGAACTGGTCCGCGAAGCCAACCGCACGGCGCGGATCCGCATCCACACGATCCACATCGGCGAGGGCGACGGGGCGCAGTTCCTGCGCCGGCTCGCCGACGAGAACGCCGGCGTGTTCGTGCAGCGGTAGCTTCCCGGGGTCTCGCGCGGCACGATCGCGGCGTGCCCGTACCGACTGCGCAGAGGACCTGGTTCGGCCTGGCGGCGTTCTACGCCGCCAGCTTCGCCGCGCTCGCGGTCTACATGCAGTTCTTCCCGGTCTGGCTGCACGACGAACGTGGCCTCGACGAAGCGCAGGTCGCGAACGTGCTGTCCTGCCTGACCGTCGCGCGCACGCTCGCCGGGCCGCTGTGGGCGCGCGAGGTCGACCGCAGCGGCCGGCCGCGGCGCGTGCTGCTGGCGCTGTCGCTGCTGTCGTTGGCGACGTTCGTCGGCTACGGCTGGGCACACACCGTCTGGGGACTGGGCCTGGCGTCGTTCCTGTACGGTTGCGCGTACCCGCCGATGCACCCGGTGCTCGATGCGTTCGCGAGCGAGACGGCGCGGCGGCGCGGCTTCGCGTTCGGGCGGTTGCGGGTGGTCGGTTCGGCGACGTTCCTGGTCGTCGTGCTGGTGGCCGGCTGGTGGCTCGAACGGCACTCGTCGCAGTTCGTCTATCCGTTGCTGGTCGGCCTGCTGGTCGTGTTGCTCGGCGCGGCCCTGCTGTTGCCCGACGGCGTGCGCCCGCCACCAGCACCCGGCGAAGGCGCGTCGCTGCGGCAGTTGCTGCGCAGCCGGCCGTTCGTCGTGCTGCTGGTCGCCAGTGCGCTGATCCAGGGCAGCCACGCGCCGTACTACAACCTGTCGACCTTGCACTGGGCCGAGCACGGCATCGGCAAGACCACCGCCGGGGCCCTGTGGGCCGAAGGCGTGCTGGCCGAGATCCTGCTGTTCTGGTTCGCGCGTGGCACCGCCGACCGGCTGCGGCCGACCACGCTGCTGGCGATCGGCGGGTTGGCGGCCGCGGTGCGTTGGACGGTGGTCGGCGCCACCACCCACGTGCCGACGTTGTTCGCGACCTGCTGGCTGCACGCGCTGTCGTTCGGTTGCACCTACCTCGGCGCGCTGCGCGCCCTCGATCGGCGGGTCGCGCCGCAACAACGTGCCACCGCGCAAGGCCTGCTCGGCGCCGCGTCGTCCGGCGTCGGCATGGTGCTCGGCGGCCTGCTCGGCGGCGCGCTCTACGCGCGGTGGGAGGGCGGCGCCTTCTTCGCGATGGCCCTGTGGGGCCTGGCCGGGGCCCTGCTGGCGAGGTACTTGCGCAGGCTCGCCGACAGGAGCCAGAGCGATGCCGACAGCAGCGAGAGGAAGAGGCCGACGTAGTGCCAGACCGGCCGCGCCAGCCAGCCGGCGACGTCGCAGGACAGGCCCGACTCGCCGGCGGCGCCGCCCGGCGCCGCGCCCAGCACGCTCGGTGCGTCGCCGGGCAGCACCTGCAGGGCCGGTACGGCGAGCGCCAGCAGCGTCGCCGCGGTGAGCACGTTCTTGAAGCGCAGGATGCCGATGCGGCGCCACAGCGGCAGCAGCAGGGCAAAGCCGAGGAACGTCGCCGTCAGCGGCCATTCGCTGTCGGGCGCGCGCGAGCCGAGCCACGGGATCAGCGGTGCGACGGTGGCCGAGAACGCCAACAGCCAGGGCAACGCACAGCTGCGTCGCAGCGGCAGTTCGAGGAAGTCGTCGAGGCCGGCCGCCGACAGCACGGCACAGGCCAGCAGGCACAACCAGACCGAGGTGGTCTGCAGCGCCGTCGGGATCGCCGCCAGGCCCGAAGCGGTGGCGGCGCAGGTCGCGACGACCGCCGGCAACGCGCCCAGCGCGGCGACGAACAGCCAGATCTGCGGGTCGGCGTGGCGCTGGCGACGCAGCAGGCCGAGCACGGCGAACAGCAGCATCACCGGACCGGGCAGGCGCAGCAGTGCGGCGAAGTCGACGCCGAGTTCGCTCGGCCGGTGTGCGGCGAGCACCTGGGCCGGGGTCGGGGTCAGGTCGTGGTGGAGCGTCGCCGCGAACGGATCGAGCCAGACCAGCGTCGCCCCGGCGACCGCGGCGATCGCGACGGCGGCCAGCAGGCGGCGCAGCAGGGCCGGTTGGTCGTCGCGTTCGGCGCAGGTCCGCGCGTACAGCAGCTGGCCGAACGCGAGCAGCAGGGCGAACGCGCCGACCAGCGTCGCGCCCGGCAGCAACGGCGCGCACAGGCACGGTCCGAGCAGCGGCAGCCACAGCCAGCGTTGGTTGGGGCGCGCGCAGCGGTGGGCGGCCTCGAGCGCCAGCGGCACCAGGGCCGCCGCCCACTGTTCGCGCGGCAGCGCGGCCGCCCCGACGAACCACGGCGACAGCGCGTACATCGCGCCGGTCAGGAAGGCCGCGTAGCGGCTGCGGCCCATCGCCCGCAGGAAGCGGAAGAACAGCAGCCCGGCCAGCGCCGGCGGCAGTGCCGCCGCACCGACCGCTGGCCAGTCGACGGTCGCCAGCGGCAGTTCCTGCCAGGTGCCCAGCACGTGCACGACCGCCACCACGGCGACGATCGCGACGGCCGCCGAGAAGCCCTCGGCACGGCCCGTGCCATAGAGGCTCATGGGTTGCACCCGGCGAACGGGTCCGGCCTCGGCGGCGTGGCGGTCACAGGGCTGCATCGACGCGCAGCGCGCGGCGGCTTGAGGCTCAGGCGGGTCGGCGGCGGCGGTCATGCCACCAGCCGGCGGCGAGCAGCAGGATCCCCAGTCCCGCCGCGAGACGGCCGGCGAGCCAACCCGGGGGACTGTAGTGGAACACGACGGTGCAGGCGCGTTCGGGCAGCGCGACGCCGCGCATCCAGTGGTTGACGCGGTGGATCGGGGTGGGCGCCCCGTCGACGGTCGCCGTCCAGCCCGCCAGCCAGGTGTCGGCGAGCACCAGCCACGGGGCCGGCCCGGCGTCGACCGCCAGTTCGATCGTGGTGGGCCGATCCGCGACGAAGCGCACGGCGCGGGCCGGCGTGGCGGGAATTCCGGGGTTTCCGCGGTTCGCCGGGCTGACCGGGCCGGCCGGATCGGCCGGATCGGCGACCGCGAACGCCTGGGCGCGCGGGTCGAGCGTCGGATCGGCGAGCCGGGCCAGCACGGCATCGTCGTCGGCGACCGTCACGAGGCGCGGCACGGCGAACGCGCGCGGCAAGGCGTCCTTGCGTTCGTAGACGAAGAACTCGCCGCGCGGGCCGACGAACCGCGGGCCGACCGGCGGGCCGAGTTCGGGCAGGGCCTGGATCGCCAGCAGGTAGCGCACGCCGCACAGGTCGAGGTAGGGGTGCGCGAACAGCCCGGGGATCGCGGCCGGCAGACTGGTCGTCAGGTAGCCCTTCTTCGTGTGGCGCGCCGCGACGTCGGCCGGCAGCAGGTGCGCCAGCGGGGCCAGCGAACGGCGGTCGAAGTGGCTGTAGAACTGCAGGTCGCGCAGCCCGGGCGACAGCAGTTGGCCGGGCGGCAACTGGATCTGCAGCATCTCGCCGCGGCTGGCGCGGGCGACCGTGAAGCCGCCTTCGGCGGCGCGGGCACGCGCGGCGTCGCGCAAGAACGTGTGCACCGGCGTCTCGGTCGGCACGCTGCCGCGGATGCCGGCCAGCAGCGGCGCGCCGTGCAGCACCAGCTGCAGGAGTGCCGTGCCGAGCGTGGCCCCGAGGGCCGGGCGGAACCAGCGCGTCGGCCGCAGGACGGCCGCCAGCCACAGGCCACCGCCGAGCAGCAGGCTCCACAGCATCAGCGTGTCGCCGGCGGCACTGGCGCGGGTGGCCGCCGCGGCGAACCGGTCGAGGCCGGCCGGGGCGCCGTCCTGTACGTAGCTGCGCACCACGTCGGGGGTCACGCCGACGCGTTCGGCGATCGCCGCCAGCCACCATTGCGGGTCGTCGTCGGCGCGTTCCGCCGGCCAGCGCGCGAACAGCCGCGCCAGGTACCCGAAGGCCAGCACGACGGCGCCGGCCCGGACCAGGTGCAGCCGCCAGCCGGCGAGCAGGCGGTCGAGGCCGATCGCGGCGAGCCAGCAGGCCAGCAGCGTCGCCGGGGCCAGCCAACGCATCGGCCAGACGTTCGCGAACAGTGGCAGGTGGTAGAGCCAGCGCGCGACCGGCCAGAACAGGGCCAGGGCCAGCGCCAACAGGCACGCCAGCGCCGGGAAGCCGCGGCGGCGGTCGCGGCCGACCAACGCGCCGTACAGCGCCAGCACCAGACCGAGCAAGCCGAAGTGCACCGCGTACTCGGTGTAGTTGTAGTTCGGCAGGGCCCCCTTGCCGTCGGCGGCGACGCGGTCGCACAGCCACAGCGCGATCGGGCTCTTGCCGTACGGCAGTTCGACGTCGGCGGTCGGATGGCCGATCAGGTCGGGCAGCAGGTAGCCGAGCAGGCCGTAGCGGTCGAAACGCGACAAGGCGATGTGCGCCAGCGACGGATCGGTGACGCGCGCGCTGTCGGCGAAGAACAGCAGCGACGGCAACACCTGCGGCAGGGCCAGCAGGGCCCCCGGCAGCAGCGGCAACGCACAGCGCATGGCGATCCCAGCCCCGGCCCGCGGCCCGTCGCGCAAACCGCGCTGCAGGGCCAGCCAGAGGATGTACAGGCCGGCGAAGATCGTCGTCGTCGCCGCGAACGGCGGGAACCCGGCCAGCCACGGCATTGCGAACGCCAGCGCGGCGGCGCAGGCAGCGCCCGGCCGCAGCCGTTCGGCGGTGGCGATGCGCAGCAGCGCCCACAGCAGTGCTGGCAACCAGACCAGGCTGCCCAGGCGCATCCAGAAGAACGCGTTGGCGGCCATCGGGGCGGCGAGCTGGAACGACGCGGCGCCGAACCACGCCGCCAACCGCGACAGTCCGACCTCGGTGAACAGGCCGTAGGCGCCGAACGCCGCCACGCCGAGGCTGAGCCACGCCAGCAGCCACAAGCGGCCGCCGGGATCGTCGCTGGCCAGCGCCAGCCAGTTCGGCGGGTAGCACAAGCCGAGCAGGCCGTGGCCGTGGATCGGCGCCCCGCTGCGGGCGTGCGGGTTCCAACCGGGCCAGTTGCCGGCGCGCAGTTCGCGGCCGGCGAGCTCGAATTCGGGCAGGAACCAGGCCGGCAGCTCGGTGACGTCGTGGTTGGTGCCGGCGCGCAGTTCCTGGTGCGCGGCGTCGGTCATCAGCAGGCTGCTCGGCGGGAACTCGGCGGCGTCGAACGGCACGAAGCGCCGTTCGCCGGTTGCGAACGGCCACAGCCACAGCAGCGGCAGCAGCCAGAGGCACAGCAGGGCGGGCAGGTGGGGGCGCAGGTTCATGCAGCCTCCCGGCGGCGCATCAGCAGCCACAAAAGCACCGCGAACGCCAGCAGGCTCAGCCGTTCGGGCCAGACGACGCGCGGTGCCGCGTAGCGGAACGACACCTCGTGCCGGCCGGCCGGCACGAACACGGCGCGCAGGAAGTGGTCGGCGAAGAGGATCGTCGCCGGTGCGCCGACGACGATAGCCAGCCAACCGGCATCGAACGGATCGTGCAGCCGCAAGTAGCCGTCGGCAGTGCTCTCCACCTCGACCAACACGTCCTCGTCGCGGTGGTGCACGATCGTCACGCGGGCGTCGACCGGGGCCGCGACCGGCTGCGGCCGCGGCGCCATCTCGTCTTCGAGCACCACGCGCGTGCGCACGTCGCGCTGCGGATCGGCGAGGCTGGCGAGCCGCGCCTGCCGGTCGGTCAGCACGTCGACGTCGCGCACGAACGTCGCGCGCGGCAGCGTCGTCGTGCGTTCGTAGAGGCGCAGCCGCGGCGTGCCGGCGGCAGGCGCCGGGGCCGGCGTCACGTCGCGCAGCGTGTCGTCGACGGGCAGCTGCTGGTCGGTCAGCACGAAGCGGATGCCGTACAGGTCGGCGAGCGGGTGGTGCAGCGAGCGGGGGTCGTGGAACGCGCCGACGCCAGCTCCGCCGAACGCGACGCTGGCCTTGCGGTCGCGGTTGGGTTCGAGGGCCAGGAAGAACTCCTCGTAGCGGCGCGGCGGCAACGGATTGTAGCCGGCGGCGTCTTCGAGGCCGTGCGCACCGGCGAGGTTGGGTGGGTAGAGACCGGCGGCGCGGCCGTCGGGCGGGGCCAGCAGGCGCTGGAACCGGCCGCGCACGTCGCCGGGTTCGCGGTAGGCCAGCGCTGGTGCGACGACGCCGGGCGGCGTCGCCACGCGCTCGCTCGGCACGGCGACGAAGAAGCCTGCGCCGGCGTGCAGCAGTTCGATGGCGCTGGTGGCGAGCAGCAGCGGCAGCGCCGCGCCGGCCAGCGCGCGGCGGCGCAGCAGGGCCAGCGCCACGCCGCCGGCACAGGCGGCGAGCAGCGTGCGCCACGCGG
>DAIMFJ010000282.1:0-7194 GCA_036724695.1 Planctomycetota bacterium | reverse complement strand
GTGCGCAAGCGGCCGAGTGCTCGCAAGGCCCGCACGTGCACCGGCAGCGCCACCGCCGCGGGTGCTGCGGCCGGGCGCTTGCGCAACAGCCACCAGCCGCCTAGCCCGGCGAGCACGAGCCCCGCGGCGCCGGCGGCATACCACCACAGCGGCCGCGGCAGCTCGAGCAGCCCGGCGGGCGCCTCGATCGGCGACTCGCCGTCGGCGAGCGCGCCGACCACGCGCAAGCGCAACTCGGCCGTCGTCGCCGCCACCGCGCCATCGGCGGACCTGGCCGTGAACGCCGGGATCGTCAATTCGCCCGGCCCGCGCAGCGGCGTCAGCTCGAGCACGGTGCGCTGCCAGTAGCCAGCACCGAGCGGCACCTCGGGCGCGCGCTGCACCTGCACCGCGAAGTCCGCCTCGGGCAGTTCGGGCCGGAACTCGACCACGAGGTCGGCGCGCCGATACAGGTCGAGCTGCAACTGCACCGGCGTCAGCAACTCGACCTCGTCGGGCAGCGCGCCGACCCGCAGCTCGAGGTCGACCACCGGCGGCGTCGACCACGGCGGCTGCGGCCCACCGCACGCCGCCAGCCACAGCGCCATCGTCATCGCCGCCCCGCGCCGCATGCTCACCGCTTCGCCCCGCGCCGCTCGCGCATCGAGAAGAACCGCACCAGTGGATCGGCGACCGAGCCGCTGGTCGGCACGTCGAGCAGGTCGACGCCGGCACTGCGGCAGGTGTCGACGAGCTGCTGCCGTTCGGCCCGCCAGCGCGCCAGCACCGCGTCGCGCACCCGTCGGCTGGCGGTGTCGATCGTCACGGTCCGGCCGGTCTCCGGGTCGGCGAGATGCAACAAACCGACGTCCGGCAGCCGCGCGAGCTCGCCGCCGGCACGATCGAGCCCGGCGGCGAACGGATCGCGGATCCGCACCGCGATCACGTCGTGGCGCTGCGCCAGGCGCTGCAGCGGTCGCCGGCACGCGTCGCCGAGGCCCTCCAGCCCCAGGAAGTCCGAGACCACGAACACGATCGCGCGCCGCCGCTGCACGCGGCCGGCGTAGTCGAGCGCCGCCGCCAGGTCCGAGCCGGCCCCGGGCCGCGGCGGTTCGCAGGCCTCGCGGATCAAGCGCAGCACGTGCCGACGGCCCTTCTTGGCCGGTACGTAGCGTTCGATGCGATCGCTGAACGCGATCAGCCCGGCCTTGTCGTTGTTGCGCGCCGCGGCGAACGCGACGCAGCCGACGAACAACGCCGCGGTGGCGGCGACCGGCCGGCGCGGCGCCCCGGCCGGGCTGGTGCCGAAACCCATCGACGCCGACGTGTCGACCAGGAACAGCACCGTCAGTTCGCGCTCCTCGACGAACTTCTTGACGAACGGTCGGCCGACCCGTGCCGTGACGTTCCAGTCGACCGAGCGCAGGTCGTCGCCCTCGGCGAACTCGCGCACCTCGTCGAACTCGATGCCCGAGCCGCGGAACACCGAGCTGTAGCCGCCGGCCATCACGTCGGTGACGGCGCGGTCGGCGCGCAACTGGATGCGCCTGGCTTCGGCCAAGAGTTCGGGGTCGAGTGCCCGCGCCATCGTCGTCGCTCCGCCTACGGCACTCGCACCGAGTCGAACACCTGCTGCAGCACCTGTTCGCTGCCGACCCCTTCGGCCTCGGCCTCGTAGGTGGTCAGCACGCGGTGGCGCAGCACCATCGTGCCGACCGCCTTGACGTCCTGCGGGGTCACGAAGCCGCGCCCTTCGAGGAACGCGCGGGCGCGCGCCCCGCGCGCCAGCGCCAGCGACGCGCGCGGCGACGCGCCGTACAGGATCAGCGGCGCCAGCTTCTGCAGCCCGACCGCCGCCGGTTCGCGGGTCGCGAACACCAGGTCGACGATGTAGCCCTTGACCTTGTCGTCGAGGTAGATGGTGTCGAGCAGCTGGCGCATGCGCAGCAGCTCCTCGGGCGTGGTCGCCTGCTGCACCTCGTGGCTCTGCGCCAGACCGGCCATGCGGTCGATGATGCGCAGCTCCTCCTGCTTGGTCGGGTAGCCGACCACCAGCTTGACCATGAAGCGGTCGACCTGCGCTTCGGGCAGCGCGTAGGTGCCCTCCTGCTCGACCGGGTTCTGGGTCGCCAGCACCAGGAACGGATCCGGCAGGCGCCGCGTGTCGCCGGCCAGCGTCACCTGCCGCTCCTGCATCGCCTCGAGCAGCGCCGACTGCACCTTCGCCGGCGCGCGGTTGATCTCGTCGGCGAGCACGAAGTTGGCGAACACCGGGCCTTCCTTGACCTGCCATTCGCCGGTCTTGGGGTTGTAGACGTGCGTGCCGACCAGGTCCGCCGGCAGGAGATCGGGCGTGAACTGGATGCGCCGGAACCTGCCGCCGACCGCCTTGGCGAGCGACTGCACGGCCAGCGACTTGGCCAGACCGGGCAGGCCTTCGAGCAGCACGTGGCCGTCGGCGAGCAGCGCGATCATCAGGCCGTCGAGCAGGGCGTCCTGACCGACGATGACCTGCTGCAGGGCTTGCCGCACGCTCTGCAGCGCGCGGCTCTCGGCTTGGATCCTCTGGGCAATGGCGGCGACGTCGGTCATGGTGCGAGCGGGTGGCGTGGCGGAAAAATCGAGCCACGACGATAGCGGCGCGCCGCTACTCCCGGAATGCCGCGCTGCGGCAAAGATCGCCGTCAGCGGTCCGGCAACCGCGCCGCGAAGCGGTCGGCCAGCAACAGGAAGCGGACTCCGGCCAGGGCGTCGACCTCGGTCCGGCAGGCCGTCCACGCCGCCGCGGCGTCGCCGCGCGCGGCCGCGAGATGGCGCTCGGCGAGGTCGCGTTGGCCGGCGCGCACCACGGCCGCCAGACCCGGCCCGCAGCGCCACCGCAGCGCCGCGAACTCGGCCGCCGCGGCGGCCCAGGCCGCGGCGGTCGCGTCGACGCCGATCAGGTCGTGCAGCGCCAGCACCTCGGCGACCGGCAGGCCGTGCACTTGGGCGAGCTGCTGCGCCGCCGGATGCCGAGCCTCGATCGCGAGGAACGACGAGCTGCCGCGCAGCCCCAGCAGCGCCGCGAAACTCCCGCCCGCCAGCGCGAGCAGGAACGGCCACGAACCCCACCGTCGCGGCAAGCCGTTCAGCGCCCTTGCGCGGCCCGCGCGGTCTCGGCCAGCACCCGGTAGCGCGCGGCGATCGCTTCGCGCGCCTCGCGGCTCGAACCCGGCGTGACGACGCCGAAGTCCTCACCGGTCGTGCTGCGCAGCACCGCGCCGGCCAGCACGGCCAGCCGCGGCGTGCGCGCCTCGACCAACAGCCGCGCCAGCTCGACGATCGCATCGGGAGTGACGCCGACCGCGAACTGCTCTTCGCGCAGCGTGCTCGCCTCGCCGGCGGCCGCCAGACCGTCCAGCAGCCAGCGCCACTGCGGCGCGGCCTTCTGCTGCCGCCACCAGGCCTCGGCCGCGGCGACCCGGTCCTCGACGCCGACCACGTCGACGCCGGTCGTCGCCGACAAGGCGGTCGCCGCCTCGGCGGCGTTCGCCGGATCGCGCAGCAGGTCGAGCAGATCGGGCACGCTCTGCGGATCCTGGTAGTTGCCGAGCAGCAGCACCAGTTCGGCGCGCACCTTCGGATCCTTCAGCAGGGACACCTGATGGCGCAGCGCCGGCACCGCCAGCTGGCCGCCGAGCCGCTGCAGGTAGAACTTCGCCAGCGTGCCGAGGTCCTTGCCGTGCATCGCCACGGCCAGATCGGCCAGCAAGTGCGCGGCGCGCGGATCCTTCAGCTCGCCGAGGCCGCGCAAGGCCGCTTCCTTGTCCTCCTGCTGCGGCGCGACCAGCGCGCGCTCGAGGACCGCGAACGCCTTCGGCCCGCCGACCCGCCCGAGCGCCCGCAGCGCCTCGCGGCGCACCAGGGGTGCCGTCGCCTCGGCGACGATCAGTTCGATCAGCCGGTCGGCGGCGACCTGGATCTGCAGGATCCCGACCGCCTGGGCGGCCTTGACCTGCACGGCCAGGTCGCGATCCGCGGTCAACTCGACGATCCGCGCCGCGGCGCGCTGGTCGCGCGACGCCGTCGCCTCGTCGATCGCGACGCGCCGCACCTCGGGCCGCGCATCGGCCAACGCCGCCAGCACCGCGTCCGGACCCAGCACCGCGAACACGCTGCGCACCGCCTGGGGCGTCTGCGGCCGCCGCGCCGCGAGATCGACGCAGTCGCGCCAGATGCGGTCGCCGGGCACCCCGGCCGCCAGTTCGAGCAGGCGCAGTTCGAGCTCGCCGAACGGATCGCTGTCGCGCAGCAGCGCCAGGATGCGATCGCCATCGGCCTCGTCGACCAGCTGACGACGCTGCGGCTGCGCGAACACGCGCGCGATGCCGCGCCCGCGCAGGCCCGGTGCCAACGCGTCCCAGTTGGCGATCAGGCGCTTCGCGAACCGCTGTTCGCGCGCCAACTCGTCCTGGTTCGCGTCGCGCCAGCGCCGCTCGGCGCGCCAGAATGCGGCCCGGTCGGGCTCGTTCGTCGGATGCCGGAACAGCTGCCAGAGCTCGCCGTCGACGACCTGTTCGACGTGCTGTGCCAGCGCGTCGAAGGCCGGGTGCTCGAGCGCCGAGACCGCCACCTGCGCCCGGGCGCCGTCGACCTGCAGCTGCAGCGAACGGCTGCTCGGCAGCCCCGACGGGTCGCGCATGCGCGCCGGATCCCCGTAGCCGAGGCCGCGCAGCGCCTCGGCCAGGTCCTGCATCTGGGCCTTCGTCAGCAGCACCTCGACGTGGTCGGCGAGCGGCGGCAGGTCGGCGAGGTCCTCGCCGATCAGGCGCACGGCCCGTTGGTCGCGGCGCAGCGTCAGCACGGCCCGGCCGACCGCGTCGGGGGCCACCGCGACGCTGGCGCGCATGCCGACGAACTCGGTCGGCTGGGTCTGCCACCAGTCCCGCCAGGTGAGCCGTTCGCTGGCCGCGACGACCCGCCCGGTCAGGCGCAGCAGCCGCTGTTCGCTCGGCTTGCGCAGCATGTCGAGGTTCGGCACGAAGCGCCGCGGCTCGACGATGTCGAGCAGCGCTTCGGCGATCGCCCGATCCGGGAACGTGACGCCGCTCGGGGCCCGGTAGGCGAGGTCGGCGAGCGGCACCGCGACGAGGCTCTGCGTCAGCACCTCGGGATCGCGCAACTGCCTGACCAGTTGCGGCACCCAGGCGGCGTCGAGCGCGACCGCGGCATGGTTCTGCGCGATCTCGGCCAACGCGAACGCGGCATACGCCCAGCTGCGATCGATCGGCGGCTCGTTGCAGACCGCCGCGAGGCTGGCCGCGGCACGTTCGCCGAGGCGGATCAGGGTCGCGCACGCGTACGCCGCCAACGCGGGATCCTTGGACAACAACGCGAGCAGGCGCTGCTGCGCCGGCGGCGAACCGATCGCGCCGAGCAGGTCGACCCCGCGCAGCTGCAGGTCCAGCTTCTGGTCGCCGGCCAGTTCCAGCGCGAACGGCAGGTCGGTGTCGTCGACCATCGTCACGTACAGGTCGGTGGCGTGCTTGCGCGGCGCAGCCTGGCGACCGCGGATGCAGGCCGCCAAGGCCGCCTTGCCGTCGGCGCCCTTCAGCGTCGCCATCGTCTCGACCGTCGAGCGGGTCGCGTCGCCGAGCGACCGCGCCAACACCTGGAACAACAGCTCGTCGGCGACCTTGGCGGTCCCGAACCGCCGCGCGACGACCATCAGGTTGGTCATCTCGTTGACGCCGGCCGAACGGGCCACCTCGACGATCAACGACTCGAGGTCCGGGTAGGCGAGCCCCATCTCGAGCAACTTGGCCTCGACCTTGGGCGCGACCCCCTGCATCTCGGTCAAGTCGCGCCGGAAGCGCTGCAGCTCGCTCTGCGGGCGCACGGCCTCGCGCGGCTGCTGTGGTTGCTCGGCGCGGCGCGGCAGCACCAGTTCGCCGGGACGACCGGGGATCAACTGCGCCGTCGCCAGCGAAGCGGTGGCCGCGACCAGCGCGGCGCGGCAGAGGAGGGAGGCAGCGAGGGACTTCATGGGGCAATACCGGATCCGCAGCGCCGCCGAAGGCGCCGTGGCGAGGGGGCGGCTCAGGATACCCGGAGCGGCGGGGAGTGTCTGCCCTGAGCCGGGCCACGCGACAAATGGCGGCCGCCAGCAGAAGAAGAACCACAATCGACTGTCGCTGAACCACTTAGGTCGCAATCTGAACCTCAGGACCGCCGCCCCTCTTGCTTCGGCACCGCCATCCGGCACGATCCTCGCCCCCTTGGCGCCGCCCCCGATCCTCGTCCACCTGGCCCTGCTGACGGTCTCGCTGCTGTTCGGCGCCAACTACGTGGTGACCAAACGCATCCTGGCCGACGTGCCCCCGGCAGCCTGGGTGCTGTGCCGGATCGTCGGGGCGACGCTGGTGATCGTGCCGCTGGCCCTGTGGCTGCGGCGCCGCCACGCCCGCCCGCCGGCGCGCATCCTGTGGGGACTGGCACTGGCGTCGCTGCTCGGCATCGTCGCCAACCAGGTGCTGTTCACCGAGGGCATGGCGCGCACGACGCCGCAGCACAGCGCGGTGATCAACGCGCTGATCCCGACCTGGACGCTGCTCGCCGCGGTGTTGTTCCGGCAGGAACGGCTGACCGTCGCGCGCCTGCTGGCGATCGTGGTCGCGCTGGCCGGTGTGCAGTACCTGCTCGGCGTCGACCGGCTCCTGTTCGGCGGCGGCGGTGCACCGGCCGACGGGGCCACCTTGCTCGGCGACCTGCTGACGATGGCCAACGGCATGTCGTTCGCGCTGCACCTCGTCCTGCTGCGACGCATCGGCCGGCAGGTCGACCCGTGGTTCGCGACGGCGACGATGTTCGTGTTCGCGACGACGATGATGAGTGCCTGGAGCCTGCCGCAGACCAGCAGCGTCGACGTGCAGCCGCTGTTGGCCGCGCCGACGCTGTGGTTCGGTCTGTACGCGGTGCTGTTCTCGACGGTGCTGACCTACCTGCTGAACACCTGGGCGCTGCGCCACACGCACAGCTCGCAGGTGGCGCTGTACATCAACGTGCAACCGCTGGTCGCCGCCGCGCTCGACGTCGCGTTCGGCGCGCCGGCGCCGGGACCGCGCTTCTTCGTGGCACTCGGGCTGGTCGGGCTCGGCCTGTGGCTGCAGAGCCGCAAGCCCGGCTGAGCTACTACTTCCGCGTTTCTTCGCGTCGCGCGTAGATTCGCCGAATGCG
>DAIMFJ010000281.1:5068-7205 GCA_036724695.1 Planctomycetota bacterium | reverse complement strand
AGCGCAGCCCGGCCAGCGTGCTGGCGATCACCGGAAAGATCGCGACGACGATCGTGCTGGCGAGGATCGCCGGGCGGCCGTAGCCGAACCAGACCACCAGCAGCGGCGCGATCGCCACCAACGGCACCATCTGGAACAGCAGGGTCAGCGGGTAGACGCTGCGTTCGAGGCGCGGCGACAGCGACAACAGGCTGGCCAGCAGCACGCCGGCGAGCGCGGCGAGCAGGAAGCCGAGGCCGGCGCTGGTGGCGGTCTCGGCGCCACCGCGCAGGAACGGCCACGGATCGTGCCAGAACACCTGCAGCACGCCGAGCGGCGACGGCAGCACGAAGTCGGGCACGGCGAAGACCAGTTTGCCGAGCCACCAGAGCGCCACGGCCGCGGTGAGGGCCAGCAGGGGCGGCAACAGGCTGGCGAGCCGCGACCAGGTCATGCGCGCGCCTCGGCGATGCCGGCGTGCAGGGCGGCGCTGGCGGCGCGCACGGTGTCGTTGTGGGCGGCGCTGGTCCAGGTGTCGCGGTCCCGTTCGCCGCCCGGGGTCGGCAGGTCGGCCAAGAGGCGGGCCGGTCGCGGCGAGCAGACCAGCACGCGCTCGGCGAGCAGCACGGCCTCGGGCAGCGAGTGGGTGACCAGCACCGCGGTGAAGCGCTGTTGGCGCCAGAGTCGATGCAGGGTCAGGTCGAGTTCCTGGCGGGTCACCTCGTCGAGGGCGGCGAACGGTTCGTCGAGCAACAGCAAGGTCGGCTCCGCGACCAGCGCCCTGGCCAGCGCGGCCCGCATGCGCATGCCGCCCGAGAGCTCGTGCGGCCAGCGCTGGGCGGCGTCGGCGAGCTGCACCAGCTCGAGGGCCTGGGTGGCGCGCCGGTGGCGGGTCGCAGCGGCGACGCCGGTCAATTCGAGCGGCAGGGCGACGTTGTCGAGCAGGTTGCGCCACGGCAGCAGGCGTGGTTCCTGGAAGCGGACGCCGACCGGGCCGCGCGCGCGCACCACGGTGCCGCGCGTCGGTCGTTGCAGGCCACCCAGCAACCGCAGCAGGCTGGTCTTGCCGCAGCCGGACGGGCCGACCACGGCGGTGAACGAGCCGCGCGGCAGTTCGCAGGTCACGCCGTCGACGACCGCGAGGCTGCCGAACTGCAGCGAGACGTCGCGCAAGGCGGCGGCGGGCTCGGCATCGGCAGTGGCGGAGGACATGCAGGGGTTGGTTCGCGACGGCCGCAATCTACACTGGGACGGTGACGACACCTCGTGCATTCGTCGGTGCGGCAACTGCGGTTGCGCGGGCCGTCTGGTTGGTCTGGATGGGCTTGTCGCTGGCCGCCTGTGGCGACGCGGCGGCGCTGCGGATCCAGCTCAACTGGGTCGCCGAACCGGAATTCGGCGGCTTCTATGCCGCGCAGGCGAACGGCCGTTTCGCCGCCGCCGGTCTCGACGTGGCGATCGTCGAAGGTGGGCCGGGGGTGCCGACCCCGCAGCTGGTCGCCACCGGCAAGGTGGAGTACGCCGTGGTCGCCGCGTACCAGCTGCTCGAACTCAACGCCAAGGGTGGCGACCTGGTGGCGCTCTACGCGGTGTTCCAGGGCAACCCCAAGGGCGTGATGGTGCACGAGGCCGCGCCGTGGCGCACGTTGCAGGAACTGTGGCAGTCCGACGCGACGATCTCCTACGAAGCCGGGCTCGCCGACTTCGCGTGGTTGGATCGGCAGTATCCCGGCGGCAAGAAGCAGGTGGTCCCGTACGCCGCGAACCTGGCGCAGTTCGCCGCCGACGAGGCGATGGCGCAGCAGTGCTTCTTCACGTCCGAACCGATCGCGCTGGCATTGGCCGGCACCCCGACGCGCACGTTCCTGATCCGCGAAGCGGGCTTCGATCCGTACGATGCGATCCTGGTGACGACGCGCTCGCGGCATCTGGCCGATCCAGGGCAGAGCCAGCGGCTGGTCGAGGCGTTGCAGCTTGGCTGGCGCGACTACCTGGCCGCCCCGGCGGCGACCCACGACGAGTTGGCGCGCCGCAATCCGGCGATGAGCCGGGCGGCGATGGACCGGGCCGAACAGGTGCAGCGGCCGTTGCTGGAGACCGACACCACGCGGCAGCTCGGCCTGGGCTGCATGACGAAGGACCGCTGGCTGCGCTCGTT
>DAIMFJ010000281.1:0-5058 GCA_036724695.1 Planctomycetota bacterium | reverse complement strand
CGCACGATCGACCAATTGGTCGAGCTGGGCCGGCTGCCGGCGCGACTCGACGCGGCGCAGGTGTTCGTGTGGCCGTCGGCGGTGCCTCCGCGCTGCTGGGGTCAACGCCCCCCGGGGCCTGCGCACAACAGCCGAGCCACCTCGGCCGGCCTGGTACTCGATGGCGCAGTAGGTTGGTACGACGGTCCCGACCCACTGTGCCACCATGCAATTCAGCCTCTACTATTTCGCCAACCAGAGTGCCGCCGACGACGAAACCGGCAAGTACCGACTGATCCTCGAGAGTGGCCAATGGGCCGATCGCAACGGCTTCGTGCGCCTGTGGACGCCGGAGCGGCACTTCCACAGCTTCGGCGGCTTGTCGCCGAACCCCTCGATCCTCTGTGCGGCGCTGGCGGCGACGACGCAGCGGGTGCAGGTCTGTTCGGGTTCCGTGGTGCTGCCGCTGCACGATCCGATCCGGGTCGCCGAGGAATGGGCGGTGGTCGACAACCTGTCGAACGGCCGCGGCGGGCTCGGCGTCGCCTGCGGTTGGGTGCCGAACGACTTCGTGATCGGTGGCAACCAGGAGCGTTTCAACCAGCGCAAGGAGGTGTTCGCGCAACACATCGACACCTTGCGGCGGCTGTGGCGCGGCGACAGCCACCGGGTCGTCAACCCGCAGGGCGAGGCGATCGAGATCCGCACGCTGCCGCGGCCGGTGCAAAAGGACCTGCCGCTGTGGATCACCGTGGCTGGCAATCCCGACACGTTCCGGATGGCCGGCACCCTCGGCGCCAACGTGCTGACGCACCTGCTCGGCCAGACGCTCGACGGTCTGGGCGCCAAGATCGCCGCCTACCGCGACGCGTGGCGCGCCGCCGGCCACCCCGGCCGCGGCACGGTGACGCTGATGCTGCACACGTTCGTCGGGTACGACGACGACACGGTGCACACGATCGTCAAGGAGCCGATGAAGCGCTACCTGCAAGGCTCCTTGACCCTGGCGGCGGCCCACGTCTGTTCGGTGCCGTTCTTCCAGAACGCCGGCCAGATCGACGTCACCCAGCTGACCCCCGACGTCGTCGAAGACGCGCTGGAGGTGTCGTTCGAGAAGTACTTCCACATGAGCGGTCTGTTCGGTTCGCACGCCAAGTGCCTGGACATGGTCGACAAGGTCGAAGCCGCCGACGTCGACGAGATCGCCTGCCTGATCGACTACGGGGTGGCGCCCGAGCTGGTGCTGGCCAGCCTGGAACACCTGAACGTCGTGCGCATCCTGGCCAACCAGGCGCCGCAGCCGGTGGCGGTCGGCTGACTGCCGGCTGCGCCGTTCGGTACGAACTTTCGACGTGCGGCGACGAGGCGGTGGGTACGCTCAGCGGCATGAGCTCGACCGTCCCTTCGTTCGCCGCCCGCGCGCTCGGTGCCACCGGCAAGCACGCTCCCCTCGGCCCGCTGTCGATCGCCCGCCGCGATCCGGGGCCGACCGACGTGCACATCGACGTCTTGTACTGCGGCATCTGCCACAGCGACCTGCACCAGGTCCGCGACGAATGGAACGCGGTGATGCCGACCGTGTACCCGTGCGTGCCCGGCCACGAAGTGGTCGGCCGCGTCGCCCGCGTCGGCGCCAAGGTCAGCCGCCACAAGGTCGGCGACACCGTCGCGGTCGGCTGCATGGTCGACTCGTGCCGCAGCTGCCCGGAATGCCACGCGGGCCGCGAGCAGTACTGCAAGGCGATGCCGACGTTCACCTACAACTTCCCCGACAAGTTCCTCGGCGGGGTCACCTACGGTGGTTACTCGTCGGCGATCGTCGTCGACGAGGCGTTCGTGCTGAAGGTGCCGGCGAACCTCGATCCGGCGGCTGCCGCGCCGTTGCTGTGTGCTGGCATCACGACCTACTCGCCGCTGCGCCACTGGGACGTCGGCGGCGGCAGCAAGGTCGGCGTCGTCGGCCTCGGTGGACTCGGCCACATGGGCGTCAAGTTCGCGCGCGCGCTCGGCGCGCACGTGACGGTGTTCACGACCTCGGCCAAGAAGGTCGACGACGCCCGCCGCCTGGGCGCCCACGAGGTCGTGCTGTCGAACGACACCGCCGCCCTGCAGGCCCGCGCCGGCTCGCTGGACTTCGTGCTCGACACCGTCTCGGCGGTACACAACGTCAACGTGTTCCTCGACCTGCTGGTCCGGGACGGCTCGATGTGCATGGTCGGCGCGCCCTCCGAACCGCTGCCGGTGGGGGTGTTCAGTCTGCTGTTCGGCCGGCGCTCGCTGTCGGGCTCGGCGATCGGCGGCATCAAGGAGACCCAGGAGATGCTCGACTTCTGCGGCCGGCACGGCATCGTCTGCGACATCGAGAAGGTGGCGCCAGGCCAGGTCAACACCGCCTACGAACGGCTGCTCGCCGGCGACGTCAAGTACCGCTTCGTGCTCGACCTGCAGGCGCTCTGACGAGAGCTGGGCGATGTCCCGCATAGCGCGCTTGCCGCGCGCCGCCTGCCAGCCCATCATCGCCGCATGGCCAAACCGGCGCTGACCCGCGAGTTGCTGTTCGAGCTGCCCAAGTCCGACCTGCACCTGCACCTCGACGGCAGCCTGCGGCTCGAGACGCTGATCGAGCTCGCCAAGGCGCGCAACGTCAAGCTGCCGAGCCGCACGCCCGAAGGCCTGCTCGAGCTGGTCTTCAAACGCGCCTACGAGAACCTGCCGGAGTACTTGAAGGGCTTCGAGTTCACGGTCGCCTGCCTGCAGGACGCCGAGAGCCTCGAACGCGCCGCCTACGAACTGGCGTGGGACTGCCGGCGCGAGAACGTCTTCTACATCGAAGTGCGCTTCGCGCCGCAGCTGCACGTGCGCGGCGACTTCCGGGTCCGCGACGTGCTGCGCGCCGTCTGCCGCGGGTTGCAGCGCGCCGAGCGCGAGATCAACCAGGAGCCGCGGGTGCGCAGCGGCGAGCTGCCGAAGTTCCGGGCCGGTGTGATCGTCTGTGCCTTGCGCTTCTTCCTGCCGGGCTTCGGCGAACACTACCGTGCCTACTTCGATGCGCTGCAGAGCGCCAAACCGCAGGAGATCTACGCGCTGGCGTCGCTCGAACTGGCGCGCGCCGCAGTCGCCGCACGCGACGACGACGGCCTGCCGGTGGTCGGCTTCGACCTCGCCGGCCAGGAGCGCGGGTTCCCGGCCAAGGACCACCAGCAGGCCTACCAGCTCGCCCACGAGCACTTCCTCGGCAAGACCGTGCACGCCGGCGAGGACTACGGGCCCGAGTCGATCTTCCAGGCGATCACCGACTGCCACGCCGACCGCATCGGCCACGGCACCTGGCTGTTCAGCAAGCGGCACGTCAAGGACCGCTCGATCGTCGACAAGCAGGCGTTCGTCGATCGGCTGGTCCAATACGTGGCCGAGCGCCGCATCACCCTCGAGGTCTGCCTGACCAGCAACCAGCAGACGATGCCCGAGCTGCGCAGCAACCTGAAGAAGCACCCGTTCCGCCTGATGCGGGAGGCCCGCTGCAGCGTCACGTTGTGCACCGACAACCGGCTGGTCTCGCGCACGACGATGACCGACGAGGTCGAGAAGGCGGTGGCGGCGTTCCAGCTCGAGCCGCGGGCGCTGAAGGACGTGCTCACCTACGGCTTCAAGCGCTCGTTCTGGCCGGGAAGCTACCCGGAGAAGCGCGACTGGGTGCGCTCGGTGGTCAACCGCATCGAGGACGTGTTCCTGGGGGCTGGGTTCGACCTGCGCGGTGGCCGGCGGTAGGGGCCGGTGGCAGGGAACGCCGGGCTTGCCAGGGGGCACACCTTGCACGGCGGCGCACCCGCTTCCATGATTGCAACATGCGCTTGTTCGCCCTCGCTCCGGTTCTGGTGTGGTTTGCTCCGCTCGTCGCCCAGGAGAAGGTCGACTTCGCCCGCCAGGTGGTGCCGATCCTGGTCGGCCGTTGCATCGAGTGCCACGGCCCGGACAAGGAGAAGGGCGACCTGCGGCTCGACACCAAGGCGTTTGCGTTCCCCGGCGAGGACGGCACGATCGTGCCCGGCAAGCCGGACGACAGCGAATTCCTGCACCGGGTGATGTTGCCGCTCGGCGACGAGGACATCATGCCGGCCAAGGGCGAGCCGCTGAGCAAGGCGCAGCAGGACCTGCTGCGGCAGTGGATTTCCGAAGGGGCCGAATGGCCGGCGAGCGGCGACCAGGTCATCGCCGAAGCCCTCGAGAAGCGGCGCATCCCGAAGTTGGTGTTCGAATTGCCGGCGCTGGAGGCGGGCGAAGCGCAGGCGGTCGAGAAGGCGATGGCGGTGCTGCGCACCCGCGGCGCGGTGGTGCAGCGACTCGCCGCCGACACCGAGGCGATCGACGTGAACTTCTCGTTGCGGCGCGATCAGGTCGGCGACGCCGAGGTGCGGCTGTTGGCGCCGCTCGCCAAACGCCTGGTCTGGCTCGACCTGTCGCGCACCGGCATCGGCGACGACGCGGTGGCGGCTTTGCGGGCGCTGCCCGAACTGCGTCGCCTCAACCTCGCCAACACCAAGCTCGGCGATGGCGCGCTGGCGCGACTGGCCGGGCTGCCGAAGCTCGAGGTGCTCAACGTCTACGGCACCGGGCTGGGCGACGAAGGCCTCCTCCGGCTGGCGGCGGCACCGAACCTGCGCAAACTGTACGTCTGGCAGACCAAGGTCACCAAAGCCGGCGCCGAGAAGGTCCTGGCGGCGGTTGCCGAGGGTCGGCTCGCCCTCGACCTCGGCGACTACGCCGAGGCCCGGTTGGCGGCGGCGCAGCAGGAGGTCGCCGAGCAGCAGGCCCGCAAGCAGCAGGAGGCCGCGCAGCAGAACTTCGTCAACCAGAAGTGTCCGGTCTCGGATGCCGTGATCGATCCGGCCTACTTCGTCGAGCACGAGGGCAAGCGGATCGCGTTCTGCTGCGGCAAGTGCAAGGCCAAGTTCGAGAAGGACCCGAAGGCCTACCTGGCGAAGCTGCCGAAGTGAGTGGGCCGCCGCCGCTGGGGCGCGCCAGTGGGCTTCCAAAGAACAGCCCCCGCTTACCCGGTCGACGGAACGAGCTTGAAGCCGA
>DAIMFJ010000280.1:0-7217 GCA_036724695.1 Planctomycetota bacterium | reverse complement strand
CAATACGGCGGCGGCGGTTGGCTGGCCGGCGCGCCGCTGCTGCCAACCGGCGAGCAACTGCAGGCGCAGCGCCAGGGTGTGGTCGGTGCGCTCGCCGAGTTCGGCGAGCAGCTGCTCGAACAAGGCAGCTGCGCGCTGCGGTTCGTGGGCGACGAACTCGGCGTGGTGGGCGCGCTGCAGCCGTTCCTCGCCGGCCAGGTCGGGCGGCGGCGCGTCGCGCTGGGTCAGCCAGCCGACCTCGGGCGGCACCACGACCCGGCCCGCGTGCACGACGAACCGGTTCGCCGGCGGCAGCTGCTCGAGGTTCTCCGGACTGCGCAGCCACAGCCGCACCGTCTGCGCCTGGTCGCGGGCGCGGGCCTCGGCGTCGCGCCTGGCTTGCGCGCCCGCGGCGGTGACGCGATCGGCGAGGCTGGCGCCGACCATCACGGTGAGACCAGCCCCGGACAGCAGGACCAGGCCGAGCAGCAGGTGCCAACGCAGGGGACTCACGACGCAACGCACGCTAGCCGGTCCACGCTCCGGAGTTGTCGCGAAGATGTCGAGGTCGTTCGGCGCTTGCCGCTGCCGCCTAGGCGGTTACCCTGCCAAGCCTCTCCCGTCCCTCCAGCCATGACCAGCCGACCCAGCCGCCGTACCTTCCTGAAGTCCGCGTCCACCTCCGCCGCCGCGGTCGCCGCCAGCGGTTCGCTGGGCGCCTTGCGCGCCGCCGTGCCGGTGCACGGCGGGGCCGACGAGAAGTTGAAGATCGGCATCGTCGGCGTCGGCGGCCGGGGTTCGGGCGCGGCGGTGCAGGCCCTGCGCGCCCATCCGGACAACGTGCTGTGGGCGGCTGGCGACGCGTTCGCCGACCGGCTCGAAGGCGGGCTGGAGGCGATCCACGAGGCGCTGCAGATCCAGGTGCCGCCGCCCCCGGCCCCGGAAGGCCAGCCGCAGGCCGCCCCGACCACACGTCCGTCGCCACAGATCCAGGTGCCGCCCGAACGGCAGTTCGTCGGCCTCGATGCGATCGATCAGGTCCTCGCGTCGGGGGTCGACGTCGTCCTGCTGGCGTCGCCGCCCGGCTTCCGGCCGATGCAGATCGAACGCGCCGTCGCCGCTGGCGTGCACGTGTTCGCCGAGAAACCGATCGCCAGCGACGCGCCGGGCGTACGGCGGGTCGCGGCGGCCTGCGAGTTGGCGAAGCAGAAGGGCCTGTCGGTGGTCAGTGGGCTCTGCTACCGCTACCACGACGGCCGCCGCGCGGTGATCGAACAACTGCAGAACGGCGCGATCGGCGAGATCCTGGCCATCCAGGGCAACTACGTGACCGGCGAGCTGTGGAGCTTCCCGCGCCGCGAAGGCACCAGCGAGCTCGAGTGGCAGCTGCGCAACTGGCTGTACTACCCGTGGCTGTCGGGCGACCTGATCGCCGAGCAGCACATCCACACACTCGACGTGATGGCGTGGATGAAGAAGGACGTCTACCCGGTCGCGGCGGCATCGCTCGGCGGCCGGCAGACCCGCACCGACGCCGTCTACGGCACCGTCTACGACCACTTCGCGACCATCTACGAGTGGCAGGACGGCACGCGCGGCTACAGCTACTGCCGGCAGCAGAATGGCTGCTGGCGCGACGTCAACGAGTACGTGTTCGGCAGCGAGGGCAAGGCCAACGTGTTCCAGCACACGCTGACCGGCAAGACCAACTGGCGCTACGAAGGCAAGTCGCGCGACATGTACCAGGCCGAACACGACGAGATGTTCGCGGCGATCCGGGCCGGCAAGCCGATCAACAACGGCGACTACATGTGCAAGAGCACGCTGATGGCGCTGATGGGTCGCATGGCCGCGTACACCGGCAAACGCATCACCTGGGAGGAGGCCTGGAACAGCCAGGAGGTGCTGATGCCCGACCAGCTGCGCTGGGATGCGCCGCCGCCGAAGTTCGAGGTCGCGATGCCGGGCAAGACCAAGTTCGTCTGAGCCTCCCTGCGTCTCAGGCTCCCCGCGGCGAGGGGGTCTGGGAACTTTCCTGGCGCGGCAACGGCCGGTGGCATCGGCGCTTCGCGGCGGCCGCGATACGCTGCGCCGCAGAACGCACTTTCGCAGGATAGAATGCCGCGTGGATTCCCCCATGCATCTTGCAGCGGCGTTGCCGCTTCCATTCATGCAGCCACGCCAGCTCCACGACCGGCGCCGCCCACAGTCGATCTGGAGCCGCCACGTGTGGTTCGGCGGCCGGCGCCGCGCCGCCCGGCGCGCCCACGAGCGCGAAGGCTCGATCGTCGACGTGCACGGCCCGTGGTTGTTGGTCGTCACGCTGGCGGTGGTCGCCCTGAACCTGCTCGATGCGCACTTCACGTTGTTGTTCTTGTCGCACGGCGGCGAAGAGCTCAACCCGCTGGTCGTGCAGCTGCTGCAACTCGGCAGCCATCCGTGGCCGTTCCTGTTGCTGAAGACGGTCGGCATCGGTGCGGCCGTCGTGGTCCTGGCACTGGCGAAGAACTTCCGACCGGCCCGCTGGGGTCTGGCGATCGTGCTGGTCGGCTACCTGGTGCTGCTCGGCTGGCACCTGTACCTGTACTCGCTGCTCGACTTCGTGGTGTGACCGGCGCGATGATCGCCGGGCGATGACCCTGGCTCCTGGCGACGCCCCATGCGCATCCTGCGCGTCCTGACCCGGCCGAACCTCGGCGGGCCGACGCGGCAGGCGATCGCGCTGTGGCACGAGCACCGTGCGCGCGGTTGCACGACCGTGCTGGCGACCGGCGAGGTCGGCCGCGACGAAGTGTTGCTGTCGCCCGCCGCAGCGGGCGTGCCGGAACTGACCTGGGCCGACGCGATCGCGCGTGGCCCGAACGCCGCAGGCTGGCTCGTCGTCCCGGGGCTCGGTCGCGGCTTGCGACCGTTCGGCGAGCGCGGCGTACGGCAACGGCTGGTGGCGCTGTGCCGGGCGCTGCAACCCGACGTCGTGCACACCCACACCAGCAAAGCCGGCTGGCTCGGCCGGCGCGCTGCGGTGCAGGTGGGTGTGCCGGTCGTCGCGCACACCTTCCACGGGCTCGTGCTGCGCGACTACTTCGGGCCGCTGCGGTCGTGGTGGTTGACGTGGCTCGAACGCCGGCTGGCCGCTCGTACCGACCTGTTGTTCGCAGTCAGCGCGTCGTGCCGCGACGAACTGGTCGCGGCCCGGGTCGCACCCGCCGATCGCATCGCGATCGCCGCCCCGGCCGTGCCGCTGCCGGTGGCGTTGCCGCGCGCCGCGGCGCGGCAGGTCCTGGGGTTGCCCGCCGAGGGCCTCGTCGCCGGCTTCGTCGGCCGGCTCGCCGAGGTCAAGCAGGCCGAACACTTCACGGCGGCGATCGCCGCCAGCGAGCCGTGGCACGGCCTGGTGGTCGGCGATGGGGCAGTGCGGCCGTCGTTCCTGGCGGACTTCCAGAGCGCCGCCGGCCGCCTGCGCATGGTGCCGTCGCGGGCCGACATCGCCACCCTGATGGCGGCGTTCGACGTGCTGGTGCTGCCCAGCAAACGCGAAGGCTTGCCGCTGGTGGCGGTCGAAGCCTTCGCGGCCGGCGTGCCGGTGCTCGGTTACGACGTGCCGGGGGTGCGCGATGCGGTGGAGGTCGGGGGCGGGCTGCTGGCTGTGCTGGCCGACGGACCGGCGGGGCTGGCGAGGTTGTTGCGGCAGTTGGCTGGCGATCCCGAACTGCGCCGCGGCCTCGGCGCGCGCGCCAGCGCCGGTGCCAAGGGCTTTACGCCCGCCCGTCTCGCCGAACAGCTGCTGCTGGCCTACGACGCGGTGCTGCGAACGCGCCGCGGTTGAGCGCATTCCGCGCCTTGCGCTGCAGCGTGGGTTATCCTGTCCTCGTGCGCCTCCCTACGCTCCTCCTCGTGCTGGTTCTGCCCCTCGTCACCGCCTGCGGCAAGGTCCAGTTCGAGAGCACGCCAGGCACTCCTGGGGTCGGCGCCGAAGAACTGTTCGGCGAATGGGTCGGCACCTGGACCTCGGACGGCACGGCGGGGACCGGCACGATGTCGTTCCGCGCCCAGCGCTTCGGCGAGCAGCTGGTCTTCAACGTCGACATGGCGCATCCGTGCCTTACCAACACGCGCTACCAGTTGGTGTTCGACGGCGAACAGCTCGAACTGCGGCTGGCGGGCGCGCCGGTGATGATCGGCGAGCTGCAGACCGACCGCCGCTTCGTCGGCACCTACTCGTGCCTCGAGGACAGCGGCAGCTGGACCGTGCAGTGGCAGCGCGAACTGCCGCCGGTGCCCGACTTCAGCGGCATCTGGCAGGGCGAGATCCTGTCGATGGCCGGCACCACACCGCTCGAACTCGAATTCGTGCAATCGGTCAGCGGTGGCGTGATCGCACTCGACGGTTGGCTGCGCTTGCCGTTGGCACTCGACGGGCAGTTGCCGATCGACGGCGTGATCCGCCTGCGCCAGAACGAGTTCGAGATCTCGCTGGTGACGCCGGCGGGCACCACGCCGCAGATCGTCATCGGTGGCTTCGGGGACCCGACGGCGATGGCGGTGACCACCGGCCTGGTCGTCACGTCGGGTGCGCCGCTGCCGTTCACGCAGGGCCAGACGACCTTCGCGCTGCAGCCCGAACTGCCGTAGTCTGGCGCGATGGGCCACGGCGACTTCCTCGGCGCGTTCGCGGTGCTCTGGCGCGGCGAGCGGTGCCTGATGGTCGGCAACGACCGCACGATCGGCGGGCGGTTGGTGCGCACCTGGGACCTGCCCGGCGGTCGCGTCGAACCCGGCGAACTGCTCTTCGAAGCAGTCGCCCGCGAACTGCGCGAGGAGACCGGCCTCCTGCTGCGCGGCGCGCCGCGCTACCTGTTCGTGCAGGAGGGGCAACGGCTCGCCGGCGGCGTGCGCCAGCACGCCTGGCGCTCGTTCTTCTTCGCGGTCGACGTGCAACCCGGCGAACCGGCCCCTGGGCACGAAGTGCGCGCGGTGCGCTGGATGGACCGCCGCGAACTGCGCGCCGAATGCACCGCCCCGTACCACGACAGCTTCCTGCAGTGGCTCGACGCGCCAGCGCCGCTGTGGACCAGCGTCTGGCAGGACGAGTGAGCGGCGGTGTGTGGCCGCTGCGCTGGCCGGCTCAACGCACGTCGAGCGTGCCGACCAGCGACTCGTCGCCGCGCAGCACGACGACGCGCAGGCTGCGGCCGCGGCTCTCGGCCAGCAGGTCGACCAGTTCGCGCCGGCTCTGCACCGGTTGCTCTTGTTCGCCGAAACGCCCGCGGCGGAACACGCCGAGCAGCACGTCGCCGGGCTCGAGGCCGACGGCGGCAGCCGGCGAGTCGGCGACCACGGTGCGCAGCTTGAGCACGTTGCGCAGCAACGGCACGCGGCGCAGGCCGCTGCCCTGGTAGAAGGTCAGGGTCGCCTGGCGCACCAGCGCCGGGTCCTGCTCCGCCGAGACCTCGTCGACCGCCGCCCCGATCGCGTCGAGCAGCACTCCGACGTCGCGCGAGGTCGGCACCGGGGCGACCTGCAGTTCCTTGCCGTCGCGGCGCACGACCAGCGCGAACGGCTGCTCGGCCTTGGCGGTGAACACGCTGCGCAGGTAGTCGATCGTGTGGCGCACCGGCTGGTCGCCGATGCGCAGCAGCTGGTCGCCGCGGCGCAGCCCGACCGCCGCCGCCGGGCTGCCGGCGACGACGTCGCCGAGCAGCACGGCACCGTCCTGGTCCTGCACCTCGAAGCCGAGCCACGGCGCGTCGGCCGCCGCCGCGAAGTTGCTGCTGCGGATCAGTTCGCGGTCGAATTCCTGGCGCACCACGTCCATCGGGATCGCAAAGCCGATGTTCTCGGCGCCGACCGCCATCGCGTTGTTGATGCCGACCAGCTTGCCGGTGATGTCGAGCAGGGCGCCGCCGCTGTTGCCCTGGTTGATCGCCGCGTCGGTCTGCAGCAGCTCGTCGTATTCGCGCACCGCCCCGTCGGGTGCGCGCACGCGGATGCTGCGTCCGGTCGCCGACAAGACCCCGCTGGTCACCGTGTTGGCATGGCCCTGCGGGTTGCCGATCGCGATCAGCGTCTCGCCGATCATCAGGTCGCCCGAACGGCCGATCTCGGCCGGCTGCACGCTCTGGCCGGCCGGCAGCTCGAGCTGCAACAGCGCCAGGTCGCGGCGCGCCGACGACGACAGCAGCTTGGCCGGGAACGACCGGCCGTCGCGCAAGCGCACCACGAGGTCGGGCGGGCGCGGGCCGCCGAGGGCGACCGGCGCGACGACGTGCCAGTTGGTGATCACCAGGCCCGACGCGTCGAGGATGACCCCCGAACCCTGCCCCTGGGTGACTTCGCCGCGGCGCGGGTCGCCGTTCGGCGCGCCTTGCTGCAGGTAGATGCTGACGACGCTGTCGGCGGCCTTCTGCACCGCCTTGACGATCGGCGTCATGCGCAGGTTGCGTTCGGATTCGTCGGGTTCGACGACCTGCAGCGGCGAGCCGCGCCCGATCAGCCGGCCACCCTGGGCATAGGCCGGAGGCGCGCAGCACAGCGCGGCGAACAGCAGGGCCAGCCCGGGGCCGGTCCCGGCGGGCAGGAGCAGCTGGCGGGAACCGTGGGACGAAGGTGCGTGTTGGGCCATGGGGTACGGGGGTCACGACGCACGACCGGCGCGAAGGCTCCTGGCGGCAGGTGATTCCGCGGTGTGCAGCCGGCAGGATAGCGGCATGTTCTACCGGTTCTGCGCGGAAGTGCCCCTGCGGTGGGTCGACGTCGACGCGGTGGGGGTGGTCAACAACGCGGTCTACCTGAGTCTGCTCGAGCAGGCCCGGTACCTGTACTTCGAGCACCTGGGCCTGCTGTCCGGGCCGATGCTCCCGTTCTTGCTGGCCGAGACCAACGTCAAGTTCGTGCGGCCCGGCAAACTGGGCATGAAGGTCGAGGCGACGACGCGGCTCGGCAACCGCAGTTTCGCGATGCAGTACGAAGTGCGCGGCGACGAGCAGGTGCTGGTCACCGCGACGGCCGCGCTGGTGTTCGTCGATGCGCAACACCAGCCGTGCGCGATCCCCGAGCCTTGGCGGCAGGCGATGGCCGAATTCGACGCGCCTGCGGCCGGCTGATCTGCCTCAGTCGGCCGGCGGGCGGCGCGCGGCGGCGAACGCGGCGGCTGGATCGCTGCCGTTGGCGTCCGCCGCCAGCAACGCCGCGAGCGCGCTGCGCAGTTCGCGGCTGCCGGTCGGTGCGCTGGCTTGGGC
>DAIMFJ010000279.1:0-7247 GCA_036724695.1 Planctomycetota bacterium | reverse complement strand
CGGTGCACCTTGCCGTCGCGGCTGACCTCGACCTCGAACACGTCGGCGAGCGCGTTCACGCAGCTGATGCCGACGCCGTGCAGACCGCCCGACACCTTGTAGCTGCCCTTGTCGAACTTGCCGCCCGAGTGCAGCTTGGTCAGGATCACCTCGAGGGCCGGCATGCCGCTCTCGTGCATGTCGACCGGGATGCCGCGGCCGTCGTCGCGCACCGACAACGAGCCGTCCTTGTGCACCCGCACGTCGATCCGGCTGGCGCGGCCGGCCAACGCCTCGTCGACGGAGTTGTCGACCACCTCCCAGACGAGGTGGTGCAGGCCCTTCATGCCGGTGTCGCCGATGTACATCGCGGGCCGCTTGCGGACCGCGTCGAGGCCTTCGAGGACCTTGATCGAACTGGCGTCGTAACGTTGCTGGTTGGCTGGTTGCTCAGACATGTCCCGTGCCTCCCAGCCGGAATGTCAGCTGGGCGATGGGTTGATCGGGGGTGAGTTCGTTGATGGCGAGACGCAGCGTTTCGCGGCGGAAGCCGGACAGTTCGGCGAACAGGGGCGCCGAGTCGACCTCGACGACCAACCGGTTGTTGCGCCAACCGACGATCTGGCAGTGGTCGCGATGCTGTTGGGGAAGGAGTTTGTCGAGGGCTTCGTCGTAGGCGCGGCGGGAGGAGCTGCGGCCGGTCTGGCGCAGGATGCCCTTCAGGAAGTCGCCGATCGGTTGGGGTTCCGCCACGAGTGCGCAGGATGGATGGTGCGTCGTCCGGTGGCGTTCAGGCGCCACTGATCGGCATCACGATGTAGGTGAACGACTCGCCGAGCGTGAACTTGGCCGGCATCGACTCGTCGGTCATGTCCAGCCGCACGACGTCGAGCTCGCAGACGCGCAGCGCCTCGAGGATGAAGTCCGGGTTCAGGTTGATGCTGCCGCCGGCACCCTTGACGCTGCAGTCGATGGTCACGTCGGCGCGGCCCCGCGCCGAACTGTCGGCGGTCATGCGCAGCTCCTGCTCACGGACCTCGAACCGGACCATGCGCAGGTCGGTCGACGACAGGATCGCGGTGCGGCGCAGCGCCCCTTCCAGCACGGCCTTCTGCAGTTCGACCGTGGTCTCGGCCGACTTCGGCACCACGCCGTGGTAGTCGGGGAAGCGGGTCTCGAGCAACTGGCTGACCAGCTGGGTCCGGCCGCAGGTGAAGCGCACCTGCTTGCCGCTGACCTCGATGCGAACCGGCTCCTTGCCGCCTTCGGGCAGCGCCCTGGCCAGCGTGTGCAGGGCGCGCAACGGCACCACCACCTTGAACTCGATCGTGCTGTCGACGTTCGCGTAGCTGATCGCCAGCCGCCGGCCGTCGGTCGCCACCATGCGCACACAGGAGCTGCCGGCGTCGACCAACACGCCGTTGATCGCGTACCTGGTCTCCTCGCGGGCCGCCGCGAACACCGTCTCGCGCACCATCCGCAGCACGGCGTCGACCGGCATCTCCAGGCTCTTGCCGGTCTCGATCTGCGCCTCGCTCGGGAACTGCTCGGGATCCTCGCCGAGCAGCACGAACTTGCCGCCGCCGGATTCGATCGTGCAGCGTTGGTCCTTGCTCTCCAGCGTGACCGTCGGATCGACCAGTTCCCGCAGCAGGGCGGCGGTCTCCTTGGCCGGCAGCAACACGGCGCCGGTCTTGCCGACCTTCACCGATTCGATGCGCACCTTGGCGGCCATCTCCAGGTCGGTCGCGAACAGCGTGATGCCGTCTTCGTCGGCCTTCAGCAGCACGTTCTGCAAGACCTGCTTGGACGTCTTCGCGGGCACCACGGCCGACACCACGGTGACGGCTTCCTGGAGGGCGGTCCGGTCGCAGAGGATCTTCATCGGGTACGGTGGGAACTGGGTCGAGACCGGCGCGGCGGGAACCGCACCGAGCCAGGTGCGTCGGACCGCTGCGCCGATGGCGAGGCGACGGACGACGCGCTGCTGGGCTGGTCGGTGGACGAGTTGCGAGAGGATGCGAAGGTCGGGCCGGAAGGAAGAGTCTGATCAGAAGAGAAAAGATCCTCTTCATCAGACCTCCGTGCCGTCACGAGTGTTGGAAGATTAGACAGAGATCGCCCGGCAAACCACGTTTTCCCCCCCAAGATCGCGGTTTCCGAGCCTGCCGTGGAGTCTGGAGAACTGCTTGGAGAACGCCCCACCGATCCTCCAGTTCTCCGCGTTCCGGCAGCCGGTCCGGCGCGGTGCGTCAGGTCACGGGCACAACCGTCCCGGCGACTCAAGAGAACCTCCAGCGCGGCTCCCAACGCACTGCACAGATCTTGCGACGCAGCCCCCCCCAGCTGCTTCGATCGCTCGGCATCGCGGCGCCACAGGCGTCAAAAGATCGCGTCAAAAGTAGCGTGGAGAAACGGCGGGCAGGGCGAGCCACAGCCGGGCGGCGGACTTGCTCAAACGACGCCGGCCCGCCAGCGCAGGGCGCCGGCGGGCCGGGATGGGCAGGACGTGGGTTGGATCGGACCGGGTGTGTTGGGAGATCGGTCGGCGGCCGTCAGTTCCGGAACGAACGGGTCAACAGCCGGTTGCTGAGGCCGTCGACGAGTTCCTTGAACATGCGGTCCTTCTGGGCGCGGTCGCGGATCTTGTTGACCGCGTACAGCACCGTCGTGTGGTCGCGGTTGCCGAAGATGCGACCGACGTCGTCCAGCGAGCTCTCGGTGTGCTCGCGCAGCAGGAACATCGCGATCTGCCGCGGCAGGCTGACGGTCTGCGTGCGGCCCTTGCCGGTCAGCTCGCGCGCCGAGATCGCGAACTCGGTGGTGATCAGGCTCATGATGTCGTCGACCGACACCTGGGCATGGCGCACCACCATGCCGCGCATGCAGTTCTCGGCCAACCCGATCGTGATCGGCTGGTTGGTGATCGCCGACACGCCGACCACCTTGATCACCGCGCCTTCGAGCTCGCGGATGTTCGAGGTGACCCGCTCGGCCAGGAACATCGCGACGTCGTCCGGCAATTCGATGCCGCGCCCCATCGCCTTGCGGCGCACGATCGCCGCGCGGGTCTCGAGGGCCGGCGCCTGCACTTCGGCGACCATGCCCCACTTGAAGCGCGACACGAGCCGTTCCTCGATGGTCGGGATCTCGGTCGCCGGACGGTCCGACGAGAGCACGATCTGCTTCTGGGCGTCGTACAGCGCGTTGAAGGTGTGGAAGAACTCGTCCTGCGTCTTGTCCTTGTTGGCGAGGAACTGCACGTCGTCGATCACCAGCATGTCCGCCGAGCGGTAGAACTCGCGGAAGGCGTCGATCTCGTGGTTCTGGATCGCCTGGATGTAGGCGTTCGTGAAGTCCTCGCAGCTCAGGTAGAAGATCCTCGCCCCGGGGTTGCGCTTCTGGACCGTGTGGCAGATCGCCTGCAGCAGGTGGGTCTTGCCGAGGCCGACGCTGCCGTGCACGAACAACGGATTGAACGCGCTGCCCTGGTTCTCGGCGTTCGCCAGGTCCGACGCGTGCGCGATCTGGTTGCACGAGCCGACCACGAACTTGTCGAACGTGTAGTTCGGGTTCAGCTGGTTGGGCGCGCGCCGACGGAACGAAGGCACGTTGGCTGGGATCGCCGGCACCGGGCGCACCGACGGGCTGCTCGTCGCGCCGCCGTCCAGGCGACTGCGTTCGCCGAGCGTCCCACCCAGCAGGGCCCCACCCAGCAGAGCCCCACCCAGCAGAGCCCCACTCTGCATGACCCCACTCTGCATGGCACCGGCGACCAGGTCGCCGATCGCCTGGGTGCTGTCGCGCCGAGCGGCCGATTCGCCAGCGACCAGACCGCTGCCGACCGGATCCAGGACCCGCAAGCTGTCGAAGTCGTCCTCTTCGCGTTGGCTCAGCACGACCCGGCGCGCCGGGCCGCCGAGGGCGGCGACGGCATCCTGGATCACGCTCAGGTAGCTGCGCTGGAGCCAGTCCCTGACGAACTGGCTGGTCACCGACAGCTCGACTTCCTGATCGTCGACGCGGGCGACGTTCAGCGAGCGGAACCAGGTCTCCAGCTGCTCGCGCCGCACCCGGTTCGCAAGCTGGCGCAGGATCGGCAGCAGCAGCGAAGCATCGGTGCGGGGAGCGGGTTCTGGAACGTAGGCATCCACCATGGGCATCTAGGGGAAGGCTCGGGGTTGGGTCACTGCGGACAGACCGGTAGCCCGGGACAACTGGCGCGGGTTTTCTCCACAAGGCTGGCAGCTCTTGGGGAGAAGTTCGTAGGTGGTTACTGCTACTAGGCTTGTAGCAGTTGGAAACGGACGTTACGAACGGAGCGAGCGGTCGGGACGAGCAACGGCTGGACGAGACGACGGAGGAGGCTGAGGGGTCCGTCCAACCGGTTAGGCATCCGGTCGAGCGGGCTCTCGATGGGGTTTGTCTTAGCGGCGGCAAGCGCCCATGCAAGCGCGCATCGCCAACTTTGCACGTTCGCTCCCCAACGAACTTCACCTCTGCTTCGTGGGATCTGAACGCTTCTCCTCCGTCTGACAACAACTTGGAGCGGGTCGTCCCTTTTGCGAAACCGACCGGCGGGCGGTCAGATTTTTTGCTGCCGGGCGCGGATCCTGGCACCGGCCCGCAAGGCTGTTGCGACGAGTTCTTGCTGTTGGTCACGCCAACCGAAACTGAAGCGCACGCAGGCGCGTGCGGCGCGCTCGTCGCGACCCATCGCGAGCAGCACCCGCGGCGGTGTCGGCGCACCCGAGGAGCACGCCGAACCGTGTGACGCGTGGATCCCCTCGAGGTCGAGGGTCGGCAGCAGCGAGCGACCTTCGATGCCGGCGAAGTGGACCATCACGGTGTTCGGCACGCTGGTGTCGAGTGGCGTCAGCACGTCGTGCACGACTTCGCTCGCGCGCAGACCCTGCAGGAACGCGCCGCGGTTGGCTGCCATCGCGGCAGCCCGCGCCGCTTGCTCGCGCACCGCGCGAACGATCGCCAGCGCGTTGGCTGCGGCGAGCGCCGGGCTCTGCGTGCCGGGTCGCAGGCCGAGTTCCTGACCACCACCGCGCAGCAACGGGCGCAGGCGGGTCGCCAGGTCGGCACCGGCCAGCACGCCGAAGCCGCGCAAGCCACCGCATTTGTGCGGCGACAGCGCGAACACGGTTGCGGTGGCCACCAGCGGCGCCAGCGACACGCGACCGAGCGTCTGTGCAGCGTCGACGAAGCACGGCACGCCAAGGTGTTGGGCCAGCGCCGCGGCAGCAGCGACCGGTTGCAGCGTGCCGAGCTCGCTCTGCGCGTGCACCATGGCGACCAGTCCGACCGGTCGGCCCGGGTCGGTCGGCACGGCGAAGCCCCGCGCATCGACCGGCATCGCGATCGTGCCCCGCAGAGCGGCTGCCTCGGCGACGGCGGGGTGCTCGAGATCGGCGAGCAACACCGGCCGGTCCGGCGCACCGAGGCCGAGCACTGCCAGGTTGGCGGCTTCGGTCCCGCCGCTGGTGAACAGCACATCCTCCGCCGCCAGGCCGAGTGCCTTGGCGATCGTCGCGCGCGCATCTTCGAGGACTGCCCGCGCGGCGCGACCTGGACCATGGGCGCTGGCCGGGTTGGCAGGGTGGCTGCGCTCGATCGCGAGGAACCGCTCGAGCACGTCGTCGAGCGGGGGTGCGCCGGCGTTGTAGTCGCAGAAGCAACCCGGCGCCGGAGTCATGACGCCACCACGCGCTCGTAGAGGTCGACGTACTGCTGCACAACCTGTTCGACTGCAAAGTGCGCGACGGTGCGCGCCCGCGCCGCCGTGGCGAGCTGCTGATGCAGGTCGGGATCCTGCAGGATCTGCAGGGCGGCGCGCGCCATCGCCTCGGGTTGGCCGAACGGGGTCAGTCGGCCGGTGTCGCCAAGCACCTCGGACACACCGCCGACCGCGGTGCTGACGCATGGCACCCCACAACTCATCGCTTCGAGCATCGACAGGCCGAAGCTCTCGGTCTCCGAGGCCGACAAGAACAGGTCGGCCTGCGGCAGCACGTTCTCGAGCTGGTCGACGACCCCGAGGTGCTCGCCCCGGTCCTGGCAGCCGAGGTCGGCGGCGACCGCGAGGGCGTGTTCGCGGTCCGGACCGTCGCCGCAGAGCACCAGGCGTGCCGGCACCTGACGCTGGATCGCGGCGAACGCGCGAACCACGTCGGCGAGGCGCTTGACCGGACGGAAGTTGCTGGCGTGGATGAGGATGCGTTCGGCCTCGGGGCGCTGGTGCCAGCGCGGGCCGCCGCTCGGCCGGAACCGTTCGGTGTCGACGAAGTTGGGGATCACCGCAACCTCCTTGCGCACCCCGAACACCAGCCGCGTCTCGTCGGCGAGGTACTGGCTGACCGCGGTGACGGCGTCGGACTGTTCGATCGCGAAGCGGGTCGGCCGCAGGTAGGCCCGGTCGCTGCCGACGACGGTGATGTCGGTGCCGTGCAGCGTGGTCACGAACTTCAGGCAGCCACCCGAGCACATGCTGCGGGCCAGGAACGCGCTGACCGCGTGCGGGATCGCGTAGTGGACGTGGAACAGGTCGACGCCGGCCTCCTCGCGCACCTCGAGCATGCGCGTCGCCAGGGCCAGGTCGTACGGCGGGTAGCGGAACAGCGGGTACGCCGTCACCGTGACCGGGTGGAACTGCAGCCCCGGCACCCCGCGCCGCAGTCGGCTCGGCCGGTCGTAGCTGAGCAGGTGGACCTCGTGGCCGCGGTTGGCGAGGGCGTAGGCGACCTCGGTCGCGACGACGCCACTGCCGCCGACGGTCGGATAACAGACGATGCCGATGCGCATGCGGGGTGCATCGTAGCGCCGCGGACCCCGGGAAACGTGTCGGCGTCCGCCGGCGGGTCGGCCGTCAGCCTTCGGTGACCAGCGCGACCGGCAGTTCGAGGGCGATCAGGATGTTGCCGTGCCCGTCCGTGTCGCACAGGCAGTTGCCACGCAGCTCGGTGGCGAATTCGCGCAGCGTCCGCGAGCGGTCGGCGAGGTCGCGGATGCCACCTGGGCATTGCGACTCGATCTCGACCAGGACCTGGTCGGCGTCGACGCGCGCTTCGATGCTCACTTCGGCACCGGCCTGCATCGCGGTCACCGCCAGCATCAGGGCGCGCTGCAGAGCGAACGCCAACTGGCCCGGCGAGCAGGCGACCTTCGGCAGCCCGCCGGCGATGCGCTGCCGCACCACGATCGGGACCCCGAGTTCGCCGCTCAGCTGGTCGATGGCGCGGCGCAGCACCGGTTCGACGGCG
>DAIMFJ010000278.1:0-7271 GCA_036724695.1 Planctomycetota bacterium | reverse complement strand
CCCCCCCCCCCCCCCCCCCCCCCCCCCCCCCCCCCCCCCCCCCCCCCCCCCCTCGTTTTCTACTGCAATGTGACGGCGCCTGTCGCCGTCGCCACGCCATGGAACTCCGCGACGCCGTCGATCAGATCACCCGCATCCGCACGCAGTTGGCTGCCACCGAGGAATTGCGTTCGCTGAGCGCCTTTCCAGTGCTGGTGTCGGTCGCGGCGGCACTGGCAGCAGCGGTTGTACAGATCTTGTACGTTCCCGAACCGCTTGCAGCGCCGGTCGCATATCTGGCGCTGTGGTCGGTTGCGGCACTGTGCGGGGCCGGGGCGGCGGCGCTGGCGGTGGCCGTGCGGGTGCGGCGCATGGCGTCGCGGCACGAAGTGGCGACGGCGTGGCAGGCGCTGCGCGCGTTGGCGCCGGCACTGGCCGCGGGTGGCTGCCTGTCGATCGCGTTGGTCTGGCGCGCGCCGGCCGAGTTGGCATTGTTGCCTGGGCTTTGGCAGCTGCTGTACGCGGTCGGATTGTGTGCCGCGCATCGGCTGCTGCCGGGACCGGCGTACGCGATCGCGGGGTTCTTCGCGGTGGCGGGGCTCACCAACCTGGCGCTCGGCGAAGCGGCCCTGTCGCCGTGGGCGATGCTGGTGCCGTTCGTGGTCGGGCAGGGACTGGTCGCCGGCGCGTTCGGGCGCGGAGGTGGGCGATGAGTCGCGACGGGGACGAACTGCCGGAGCCGGGCCGCTACGCGTTCGCGGGGCTCGAGCGGGTCATGCACGAGAAGGCGCGGCTGGGCATCCTGACGTCCCTGGCGGCGCGGCCGGACGGGTTGGTGTTCACCGACCTGAAGGAACTCTGCCAGCTGACCGACGGCAACCTGAGTCGGCATCTCGCGGTGTTGCAGGAAGCCGGCATCGTCGAGCTGCGCAAGGTCGGCAAGGGGCGGCGGCCGCAGACGCTGTGCAAGCTGACCGGCAATGGCCGGCGGCGCTTCGTCGAGTACGTGCAGGTGCTGGAGTCGGTGGTTGCGGAAGCTGCCGAGGCGGCGCGGGCGGCTGGGCCGACGAAGACGGGCTGGCACCGGCGTGACGCGGCGCGGCCGTTCGTGGTCGCGCTGCACGTAGCTGGCGGGGCCGCATGTGCAAGTGGCTGTGAAGTTGTGATTTACGCGTCGTCGTGCGCATCTGGGACCGGGTGAGGTATGCGCAGGGGGAGGCGGGAGTAGGTGAAGGCGGCGAGCAACAGGACGAGGCCGAGGGCGGCGGTGGCGAGGACGCGGAAGGGTGTGTCGAGGGTGGCAAGGTCGAAGAGGGCGACCTTGGCGGCGATCAGGGCGAACGCGGTGAGGCCGGTCCAGCGCAGCGCGGGTTGGCGGGTGCGGAAGCCGGCGGCGAGCAAGGTGCCGGCGAAGAGCAGGGTGTAGAGGTCGATGGTGACGGCGTGCCAGCCGGTCGGCCAGCTGGCCGTGGCGTCGAGGGTCTCGACGAGGCCGCCGGTGTAGGCGAGGGCCAGGGCGGTGGCGCCGAGGGTGGTGCGCACGGCGGAGTCGGCGAGCGGGGTGCGCAGGCGGGCCGTCGCGGTGGCGACGAGCAACGCGAGGATGGCGAGGGCGCGGTGGTTCCAGAACGGGGTGAGGCCGCTGGCGCCGGTTGGGTCGCTGGCCAGGGCGGCGACGAACCAGGTGATCGCGAGGCCGGTCAGCAACAGGGCCGCGGACCAGGCGAGAGCGCGGTCGGCGCGGCGAGCCGCGACGAGGGTGCCGACGATCGCGAAGCCGCCGCTGCCGACCATGGCCAGGGTGGCCCACCCAGGTGCAGCACCGTGGAAGCCGTGGATCGGCCACCAGCCGAAGCCGAGCGCGGCGGCACCGAGCAACATCGCCAGCGTAGCGGTCAGGAAGTGGCGGCCGCCAGCCAAGGCGACCAGGGAGGGGGCGGCGAACAGTGCCACCTGGGCCGGCGTGCCGGCGAGGTTGGTGACGGCGAACGACGCGGCGAGGGCTGCCGTGCACGTGCTGCCGAGATCGACGGCGAGCACGGCGCGACGCAGCAACTGCAGCACGACGGCGACGCCGAGCAGGCTCGCGGCATAGCCCCAGCGCACCTGTTCGGCGGCGGTGCCGGGATCGGCTTCGTGGCTGACCAGTACCAGGGCGCCGACCGGCAGCAGCACGCTGCCGAGGCGGGCGAAGGCGGTGCCGAGGTTGGCCCCGGTGCGGACACTGCGCTGCTGGTAGGCCGCGGCGACGGCGAGCAGCGCCGCGCCGGTGGCGACCGCGAAGTGGCGGCAGGCGTGGCTCTGACCGGTGCCCAGCAGCAGGAACAGTTGCGTGGTCGTGGTCAGCGCCGCGACGGCCAGCCAGCGCCGGGTGGCGATGCGGCCGCTGCGCCATGCCGCCAGCAGCTCGGGGAACGCGATGGCGAGCAGCAGCGTGTCGAGGTGCAACACGTCGCTCCAGTCGAGACCGGCGCCGCGGGTGCCGTACCACAGGGTGGCGAGGGTCACGGCGCCGAGCACGCCGACGATGCGGGAGCGGTGCCAGCCCCACTGCCGTTCGGTCCAGGCACTCCAGCCGTGCAGCACGATCGCCAGTGCGAACAGGGCCGTCGGAGTCGCTGCCGGGCTCTGCACGAGGACCGGTGCGGCGAATGCGCCGGCCAGTGCGACCGTCGCCAGTACCTCGCGGCGCAGGCGGTGGGCGAGGAACTGGCCGAGCGCGGCGCTGGCGAGCAGCGCGAACGAAGCTGGCAGCGGGGCCAGCAATCCGTAGCCGAGGTGGGCGTACGCGCCGGCGAGGTAGGTGACGGCGACCGCGCCGCCCCACAGCAGGGCCGTGTAGTGGGGCGCGACGCGCGGGCGCAGGAAGGCGCCGACGCCGAGCAGCGCCACCCCGAGCGCATAGATCGCCAGCACGCGACCGAGGGGCGACAGCTCGGTCCAGCCGAGCTGGCCGAAGTAGGCGGCCGCCAGCAGCATCGCGGCGATACCGACGCGACCGAGCACGGCGATGCCGAAGTACCGCTCGAGATCGCGGCGGGCGGGGGCTGGTCGGGGCGTCGGTGGTGGAACGGTGGCGGCGGGTTGCGCAGCTGCCGTGGGCCAAGGTGCTGGCGGGCTGGGCGGTAGCACCGTGTTCGCCGCGGTGGTGTGGCATGGTGCCGGCGGAGTGCCGGCGGCGGGTGCCGTGGTCAGGCGCAGCGCCGTCTCGAGGCGGGCGACGCGGGACTCCAGATCGACGAGGCGAACGAGCAGCGGGATTTGGCTCATGGCGAACAAGCTAGCGTTTGCTAACTTTTCGGATGTTAGCGTACACTAACTCCAATGGTCAAGCCCGGATCGTCTCGGTTGTCCGCGGAGGCCCGGCGCGGGCAACTGCTCGCGCAGGCCCTGCCGGTCTTCGCACGCGCTGGCTACGCCGCGACCAGTACGCGCCAACTGGCTGCTGCAGCACAGGTTACGGAGCCGATCCTGTACCGGCACTTCCGCGGCAAGGAGGCCCTGTTCGCCGCCGTGCTGGGTCTGGCCGCGGTGCGGATCGCCACCTCGCTGGCGGCCCTGCCGACCTCCCGCGGTGGTCTGCAGGCCCAGCTCGAAGGTCTTGCCGGTGCCCTCCCGGAACTTCTCGATCGGCACGCCGCCGAGTTCCGGGTGCTCGGCGCCGCCGCGGCGGCGCCGGCCAATCGGCAGCAGGCGACGGCTCTGCAGAAGGCGTTCGCACACCTCGAGCAGGCGGTCGCGGCGCGGCTGGCGGGTTCGGCCGAGGCTGGCGAGGCCGGTTGGCGCGACGGCGTCGACGTCGGTCTGGCCGCGACGTTCCTGCTGCAGGTCGGTTTCGGGCACGTGCTGTTGCGCACGGCCGGCTCGGCGAGCCTGTCGCGCGACGACCTGCGCGTGCGCATGGTCGATCTGCTGGCGGCCGCGCTGCTCAGTCCGCCGCGTGGCCGTGCACGAAGCGCTCGAGGTGCGCGGTGATGCGCTCGGCGGCGTACCCGTCGCCGAACGGCGCCGCCGGCCGCGCCATCGCCGCGTAGGCGACGGGGTCGTCGAGCAGTTCGTTGGCTGCGGCGACGAGGTGCTCGGGGTCGCGGCCGACGATACGGGCAACGCCGGCCTCGACGGCCTCGGGGCGTTCGGTGGCCGGGCGCAGCACCAGCACCGGCTTGCCGAGAGTCGGGGCCTCCTCCTGGATGCCGCCCGAATCGGTCAACACCAGCGTGCAGGCGCGCATCGCGCGGACCATGTCGGGGTAGTCGAGGGGCTCGAGCAACGCGATCGCCGGCTGGTCGCCCAGCTCGGCGTGCACGAGGTCCTGCACGTTCGGGTTCGGGTGGACCGGGAACAGGATCGCGACGTCGCCGCGGGCGGCGAGGCGCCGCAGAGCGGAGCACAGCTGGCGCAAGGGAGCACCGAAGCTCTCGCGGCGGTGGGCGGTGACCAGCAACAGGCGCCGACCCTCCGGCACCGGCCATGGCTGGGCGGACGTGCGCGCCAGGGTCCACTGCAGCGCGTCCACCGCGGTGTTGCCGGTCACGAAGATCCGCGCGTCGGGAACGCCTTCGTCGCGCAGGTTCGCGCGCGCCCGTTCGGTCGGTGCGAAGTGCAGGCGTGCGAGGCGCGCGGTGTGGAAGCGGTTGAGCTCCTCCGGATACGGTTCGCGCACATCGCCGGTGCGCAGGCCGGCTTCGACGTGCGCGAACGGGATGCGCAGGTAGTGGCTCGCCAAGGCGGTGGCGAGCACCGTTGTCGTGTCACCCTGGGCGACGACGCATGCCGGCCGTTCGGCGCGCAGGTGGTCGTGCACCGCGGCGATCGTGCGCGCCAGCAGATCGGGCACCGTCTGCCCGGCGCGCATCAGGTCGAGGTCGTGGTCCGGAGCGATGCCGAACCACGCCACCATGCGATCGGTCAGCGTGCGGTGTTGCGCGGTGGAGAGCACGCGCACGGCGGCCCACGCGGCTTCGCGCAGGCGGTGGATCACCGGCGCCAGCTTGATCGCCTCGGGGCGCGTGCCGAAGACGACGGTGATGCGGTGGGGCCTGGGCATGACGGACGGCCCAGTCTCGCACCTGGCTGCGGGCCGGTCCATCGAACCTCGCCCGCGCCGACCGCCTACAGCGGGAAGGCGCCCTCGTTGACGCCGCGGCCTTCGAGGGCGAGCACCTCGCCCAACTGCTCCTTGAGCTGCGGGGTCACCTGCGCGTACACGTCGGTGATCAGCGTATCGTCGGCGGGTGGGCCGAACGACTCGGCGGCGGCGATCGCTTCGTTGACCCGCTGGGCGATCTGCTCCTTGAAAGCGGCTTCCCTGGCGTCGTCCCACAGGCCGCGCTGGGTCAGGTACTTGCGGAAGCGATCGACCGGGTCCTTCTGTTCCCAGACCTTGACCTCGGCTTCGTCGCGGTAGCGGCTGGGGTCGTCGCTGCTGCTGTGGCCGAGGCGGCGGTAGGTGACGGCTTCGACGAACGACGGGCCGTGGCCGGCGCGCGCGCGTTCGACGGCGGCCTTGGTCACCGAGTAGACGGCCAGCACGTCGTTGCCGTCGACGCGCACGAACGGCATGCCGTACGCAGCGCCCTTCTGGGCGATCGTCTCGCTGGCACTCTGCTTGCTGATCGGCACCGAGATCGCCCACTGGTTGTTCTGGCAGAACAGCACGCACGGGCTCTGGTAGACGGCGGCGAAGTTCATGCCGCAGTGGAAGTCGTTGGCGCTGGTGGCGCCGTCGCCCATGTAGCCGAGCACGACGACGTCGTCGCCGCGCAGCCGGGCCGCCATCGCCGCGCCGACGGCGTGGCTGATCTGCGTGCCGATCACCGACGACATGCCGTAGTAGTTGCCTTCCTTGAAGGTGTAGTGGCACGGCATCTGGCGGCCCTTGCAGCGGTCGTTGCCGTTGCCGATCAACTGGCTGATCGCCTCGGTCAGCGACAGGCCGCGCATCATCGCGGCAGCACCTTCGCGCAAGGCCGGAAAGATCCAGTCGCGCGGTTCGAGGGCGGCGATCGAACCGATCGTCGCGGCTTCCTGGCCGAGGATCGGCCCGTAGAAGCCGATGCGGCCCTGTCGCTGCAACATCAGCATGCGGCGGTCGAACTCGCGCACCTGCACCATCTGCTCGTACAGGAACAGCAGCGTGTCGTGCGACAGGTTGGGATCCTTGCCCTTCTGCACCGTGCCGTCGTCCTCGAGCAGGCGCACGAGGCCCTGCGGGCGCGCCGGTCGAGGGTGAGGTGCCGGCCGGCTGGTGGCCGGTCGTTTCGCCTTCGCCACCGGCCGGCGGGTCGACCCGAGCGCGGCAGGCTTCACCGAGGGGTTGCCGACCGTTGGCTTGCCTGCCTTCGGCGGACGCGCGGCGACCTTGACCGGTTTCGCCGGCTTCGCGGCCGGCTTGGTCCTGGTCGCGGTGGACTTGGCGCCGTTCGAGCGCTGCTTCTGCTTCTTCGTCGCCATCGGTGCGTCGGGTCGGGCTGCCGGCTCAGGCCAGCAGCAGTCGGTACGGCTGCTCGAGGCAGTCCTTGATCACGTTCATCCAGCGGGCGCCGGTGGCGCCGTCGACGATGCGGTGGTCGATCGAGACCGACAGGTACATCTTCTTGCCGACGACGATCTGGCCGTTCTTGACCACCGGCGTGTCCTTGATCGCGTGCACGCCGAGGATCGCCACTTCGGGGAAGTTGATCACGGGCGTCGCGAACAGGCCGCCGATGTTGCCGGCGTTGGTGATCGTGAAGGTGCCGCCGGTCAGGTCGTCGACCGTGACCTTGCCGTCGCGCGTGCGCGCGGCGAGGTCCTGGATGTCCTTGGCGAGGTCGCCGACCGACTTGCGGTCGACGTCCTTGACGACCGGCACGATCAGGCCGCTGTCGGTGTCGGTGGCGATGCCGAAGTTGAAGTACTTCTTCACCACCAGCTCGTTGGTGACCTCGTCGAGCGAGGCGTTCATCATCGGGAACTGCTTCATCGCGACGACGATCGCCTTCATGATGAACGGCAGGTACGTCACGTTGACGCCGGAGTCCGCGAACGCCTTCTTGGCGTCGCCACGGATCTTCGCGAGGGCGGTGACGTCGATGTCGTCGACGTACGTGAAGTGCGTCGCGGTGAACTTCGAGCGCGTCATCGCCTCGGCGATCTTGCGGCGCAGGCCGCGGAACGGGATGCGCTCCTCGGTGCGACCGGCGGGCGGCGGGGCGATCGCGACCGGCGTGAAGCGCGGTGCGCCACTGCCGGCGGCAGCGGCGGCCGGCGCGGCGGCGTTGGGTGCCTTTGCCGAAGGCGCGTTGCTGCTG
>DAIMFJ010000277.1:6029-7289 GCA_036724695.1 Planctomycetota bacterium | reverse complement strand
CGTCTCGAGTTCGGCCAGATCGATGCCGTCGAGCGCCGCCCGCAGCGCGCGCTTGCGCGTGTTGAACTGCGCCACCTGCTTCTGGCTCAGATCCGGCGTGTCGCTGAGCTTGGCCAGTTCCTCGGGATACGCCGCCTTGGCGGTCTCGAAGTAGTTCGCCAGGATCTTCGACCACTGCGGGTGCTGCAACGCTTCGGGCGCCGTGCGCAGGAAGTACACGAACGACCACGCGCCGGCGTAGAAGAAGCCGATCCGCGCGGGGTTGTAGAACACCGCCCGCTCGGCCTCGAGGATCTGCTTGAGCGGCACGAAGCCTTCGCCGAACTCGCACATGTCCTTGGCCAGGTGGATGCGCCACGGACTCGGCTCGACGCCGAGCACGCGCCCCGTGCCCTTGGAGATCTCGGTCCCCGAGAAGTAGTCGCCGTAGCCTTCGTTGAACCAGTCGTGCGGCGCGAACTCGCCGACCGCGTAGTAGATGTACTGGTGGAACGCCTCGTGGTAGAGCACCAGCAGCGAGTCGTCGTCGGACAGCTTGCGACCGCCCATCGCCTTCTTCTCGTCGCTGTCGAGGGTCTTCATGGTGTACGAGTAGTCGTAGAAGACGAGTTCCTCGTTGCCCGGGTGCCAATAGCCGCCGCTGCCGCGCGGGCCGCCGTACTGGAAGTACTCCTCCTGGGTCCGACACACCCGCACGATGCTGAGCTGGTCGAGCGCGCCGGTCGGCGGGAACAGCTCCATGTACAACAGCCGCATCGCCTCGATGTCGCGGCCGATGCGCTTGATCAGCGCATCGTTCTTGCTGTGGTGCACGATCAGGTAGTTCTCGGTGTCGAACGCCTTCCAGCCGCGCGCCATCGCCGCGCGTGCCTTCTTGCGCTGTTCGACCGCGGCGAACTTGCCGCTCGCATACAGCCGGTCGAGCAGCTCGCCGGCGCGTTCGCCGGCGTCGTCGTCGGCCAGGGCCAGGCTCTTGGCCATGCGGTCGAACTGCCGCTCGAAGGTCTTCTCGTAGGGACTCGGCGCGAAGCCGTACACGCCGTACGACGTGCCGCCGACCTCGAACACCGCCAGCCGACCGATCGGCCACGCCTCGGCGACGTTCCAGTCGCCGTTGAAGGTCATCTTGTGGTAGCCGGGCCGCTTCTGCTCCTCGCGCAGGTCCCAGCGCTCGAAGCGTTTGACGAACTCCGCCCACGAGGTGACGCGGCTGCCCGCCTCCATCGCTTCGTCACGGACGAAATGCAGCTGCGGTACGAT
>DAIMFJ010000277.1:0-5938 GCA_036724695.1 Planctomycetota bacterium | reverse complement strand
CGGCTGCCCGCCTCCTTCGCCTCGCGCACGGTTTCGGGCTTGCCGGCCTCGGCGTCGCCCCCACTGGCCCCGGTGACCGCCTGCGGCCGCTCGAACTTGAACACGACCACCTCGGGCTGCACGGCCCGGTAGATGCGGTCGTCGAGCTTCTTCAGTTCGCTCGGCTTGTCCTTCTGCACGAACCGCGCCACCAACGTCTGCTCGGTCGGCGGCAGCGGCACCTCCTGGTACCCGGTCGGGTAGTGGAACGTCAGCGGCGCCTGCGTGTTCTCGTAGGTCTTGAAACCGGGCGGCGCCTGCGCGAACGCACTGGCAGCGACGGACAGGACCAGAGCCGGGACGAGACGCGGGTGCATCGCGCCACGATACCACGGCGCGCGCCGCGCGGGATCGACCTGCGCGACGGCCAGCGCCCCTTTCCCCGTTGGGCCCACGGCGCGGCTGTTGCAGCCTTGGGACCGAACCGGCCGGGATTCCGGTCTCTGCGCTGCAGCGCCCGTGGTCTACATTCGGCCCATGCGATTCGGTAGTTGGTGGCTGGTGCTGGTGCTGCCTGCGTGCGGCAGCGATGCGAACTCGGCGGCGGCCCGACCGGCGCCCAAACCCAGGGTGGTGACCCTGGTCGAGGCCGCCGCGCGCCCGCAGCCGCAGGAAGTGGCCGTGCACGGCACGCAGTCGGCCCGCGACGAACACGACCTCGGCTTCCAGGTCCCTGGCCGCCTCGACCAACTGCGCGTCGACCTCGGCGACAAGGTCGCCGAAGGCGCCGAACTGGCCCGCCTCGACCAGCGCGACTTCACGCTCGAACGCGACCGGGCGCTCGCCGAACTGCGGCAGACCGCCGCCCAACTCGGGCTCGACGACCCCGCCGGCACGGTCGACATCGCCGCCACCGCCGCCGTCCGCGAGGCCGAGGCCGTGCTCGCCGAGGCGACCCAGAACAAGAACCGCGTCGTCGAACTGGTGCAGCAGTCGCTGCGCTCGACGGCCGACCTCGAGACCGCCACGGTCGCCGTCGCGGTCGCCACCAGCCGCGTGCAGCGGGCGCGCGACCAGGTTCGCACCTGGATCGCCGAACTGGGGGTGCGCCGCCAACAGCTGGAGATCGCCGAGAAACGGCTGGCCGACGCGACGATCCGCGCCCCGTGGCCCGGCCGCGTCGCCGCCCGCCACGCCGCGGTCGGCCAATACCTGGCCAGCGGCGCGTCGGTGCTGACCCTGCTGCGGATCGACCCGCTGCGACTGCGCTGCGACGTGCCCGAACGGCAGGCCACCGCGGTGCGCATCGGCCAGCGGGTCGTGTTCACGATCGAAGGCAGTGCCACCGAACGCACCGGCACGGTCGCCCGGCTCGGTTCGGCGATCGAGCGCAGCAACCGCACGCTGCTGGTCGAGGCCAGCGTCGACAACCAGGACGGCAGCCTGTTGCCCGGCAGCTTCTGTCGGGCCCGGATCGTCGTCGAGGAAGCCGCCGCGGCGGTGGTCGTGCCGTCCGCGGCGGTGGTCTCGTTCGCCGGCGTCGACCGGGTGTTCCTGGTCGACGACGGCAAGGCCCAGGAACGCCTCGTCGAGCTCGGCCGCCGGCTCGGCGACCACGTCGAGATCCGCGGCGGGCTGCGCGCCGGCGAACGCATCGTCGCCGCCCCGGCCGACCTGGCCCGCGGCGCACCGGTCGTCGTCGAGGAGCGCTGACATGCAGCGGCTCGCCGAGATCTGCATCGTCCGCCCGGTGTTCGCGTGGATGTTCGTGCTGGCGATGGTCGTCGCCGGCGTGGTCGGCTTCGTCAAGCTGCCGGTCGACCGCTACCCGTCCGTCGACCTGCCGACCGTGTCGGTGCGCGCCAGCCTGCCCGGCGCGTCGCCCGAGGAGGTCGAGGTCACCGTCTGCCAGCCGCTCGAGGAGGCGCTGAACACGGTCGCCGGCATCCAGGAGCTGCGTTCGATCAGCAGCACCGGGTCGGCGTTCGTGATCGTCACGTTCGACCTGTCGGTCGACATCGACACCGCCGCCCAGGACGTGCGCGACAAGGTCGCCACCGCGGCCCGCCGCCTGCCGCGCGACATCGAGCCGCCGGTGGTCAGCAAGTTCGACAACGACAGCTCGCCGATCCTGACGCTGGCGCTGTCCGGCGAACGTTCGCTGCGCGAACTGACCGAGTTCGCCGACAAACGCGTCAAACGCCGCATCGAGCGCGAGATCGGCGTCGGCGAGGTCCGCGTCGACGGCGGCCGCGAACGCAGCATCAACGTCTGGGTCGACGCCGACCGGCTGGCCGCGTACGACCTGCCGATCACCCGCGTGCGCGAGGCGATCGTGCGCCAGAACAGCGACACACCGGGCGGCAGCGTCACCACCGCCGACCGCGAGGTCACGCTGCGCACGATGGGCCGCATCTACGATCCGGCCCGCTTCGGCGACCTGGTGATCGAGACCCGCGACGGGGTCGGCGTGCGGATCGCCGACATCGGGCGCGCCGAGGACGGCACCGAGGAACCGCGCACCGCCGCGCGTCTCGACGGCGTGCCGTGCGTGCAGCTCGAGGTGCGCCGCCAGGCCGGCGAGAACACCGTCGCGGTGATCGACAACTGCAAACGCGCGATCGCCGAGCTGCAGACCGGCCTGCCAGCCGACCTGCGCCTGGAGATCATCCGCGACCAGTCGGCGTACATCCACGCGGCGCTGCACGAGATCGAGTTCCACCTGGTGGTCGGCTCGATCCTGGCGTCGCTGGTGGTGCTGCTGTTCCTGCGCAGCTGGCGGGCGACGGTGATCGCCGCGCTGGCGATCCCGGCGTCGGTGATCACGACGTTCGCGGTGATGTGGGCGCTCGGCTTCACGCTCAACAGCGTGACCATGCTGGCGCTGGTGCTGATGGTCGGCGTGGTGATCGACGACGCGATCGTCGTGCTCGAGAACATCCACCGCTGGGCGACCGAGAAGAACCTGACGCCGTCCGAGGCGGCCCGCGGGGCGACCAGGGAGATCGGCCTGGCGGTGCTGGCGACGACCTTCAGCCTGGTCGTGATCTTCGTGCCGGTGTCGTTCATGTCGAGCATCAGCGGCCGCTTCCTGTACCAGTTCGGCATCACCTCGGCGGCGGCGATCCTGGTCAGTCTGGTGGTGTCGTTCTCGCTGACGCCGATGCTGAGCGCGCGGCTGTTGCGCACCGACGCGGCGGCTGGTGGTCGATCGGCCGGCCACCCACCGGCCGGCCACGCGTCGGGCTGGTCCGAACGGCTCTACGTGCGCCTGCTGCGGGTCTGCATGCGCCACCCGGCGATCACGCTGCTGCTGGCCTTCGGCGTGGCCGCCAGTGCCGTGCCGCTGTACGGCCGCGTGCAGCAGGACTACATCCCGTCGGACTCCGACGAGGCGGAGTTCGACGTGCAGATCAGCGGTCCGGACCAGGCTGCCTTCGAGGCGATGGACCAGGCGGTGCGCGCGGTCGAGGACGAGGTCCGCAAGGTGCCCGGCGTCGTCACCGTGCTGGCCAGCACCGGCGGCGGGTTCCTCGGCGGCGTCAGCCGCGGTTCGTTGTACGTGCGCATCGAACCCCACGAGAAGCGGGTCTTCTCGCTGGCGCGGTTGTGGCGCAACACCCTCGACGGCGAGCCGCTGGCGGCCTTCACGGGGAACTACAGCCAGCGCGACGTGATGGGCGAGATCCGCCGCCGCTTGCGCAAGTTCCCCGACCTGCGCTGCTCGGTGCGCAACCAGCGCAGCTTCAACATCGGCGGCGGCAACTTCGACATCGACTTCGCGATCCGCGGCCCCGACCTGGTCGGCCTCGACCGCTACGGCCAGCAGCTCAAGGAACGCGCCCGCAACCTCGGCGGCATGGTCGACCTCGACACCACGCTGCGGCTGACGCAGCCCGAGTACCGCGTGCAGGTCGACCGCGCCCGCGCCGCCGAACTCGGCGTCGACGTCGAGGACGTCGCGTTCGCGCTGCGGCTGATGGTCGGCGGCGACCGCGAGGTCAGCCGGTTCCGCGATCCGCTGCTCGACGAGGAGTACGACGTGCGGCTGCGACTCGAACCGACGGACCGCGCCGAGATCGGCGAGTTCGGGCGGTTGATGGTGCCGCGGCGCACCGGCCCGCCGATCCGCCTCGACAACCTGGTGACGATCGAGTCGGCGCAGAGCGCTTCGCGCATCGACCGCCTCGACCGCCAGCGGCAGAACAGCCTGCGCGGCGGCATCGCGCCGGGCTACGCGCTCGGCGAACGCATCGCCGCGCTGCGGCAGGCCGCCGACGAGCTGCAGATGCCGCCCGAGTACTCGACGGCGGTGGCCGGGCGCGCCCGCGAACTCGAGAAGACGTTCGCCGAGTTCCTGGTCGCGTTCGCGATCAGCGTGCTGTTCATGTACATGATCCTGGCCGCGCAGTTCGAGAGCTCGACGCAGCCGCTGGTGATCCTGCTGTCGCTGCCGCTGGCCGCGCCGTTCGCGTTCCTGTCGCTGATCCTCGCCGGCGAGACGATCAACCTGTACTCCGCGCTCGGCATCCTGGTGCTGTTCGGGATGGTCAAGAAGAACTCGATCCTGCAGGTCGACCACAGCAACCAGCTGCTCGCCAAGGGCCTGTCGATCGACGACGCGGTCGTGCAAGGCAGCCGCGACCGCCTGCGGCCGATCCTGATGACGACGCTGGCGTTCGTCGCCGGCATGATCCCGCTGGCGGTCGGCGCCGGCCCCGGCGCCGAAGAACGCAAGGCGATCTCGGTCGTGGTGATCGGCGGGCAGCTGCTGAGCCTGCTGCTGAGTCTCTTGGTGACGCCGGTCGCCTACCGCGCGCTGCTGCAGCTGCGCGCGTGGTTTCAGGCGCGCCGTGGATCGGGGCGGATCGGCAGCAGCGGCGGCTGATCCGCCGCGAGTCCGGCTTCGACCGTCAGGTCGAACAGGTCGGCGACCAGGCCGTCGGTGCGCACCTTCGACCAGATCTTGGCGCCGACGATCAGCGGGTCGGCGACCGCCGGCACGCTGCCGAGGCGCTGCCAGGGTGCGCTGGCGGCGCTGCGGAACCAAGCCACCACCTCGCCGCCGGCACGGCGCAGGCGCAGCCAACCGGTGTCGCCGGCGAACGGCAGGCGACCGATCACGGCGCCCGCATGGCCGAGTGCTGCGCTGCGCGCAGTCGGCGCATCCGCGGTGCACATCACCTGCGCGTAGTAGCGCGCCGACGACGCTTCGTTCTGCAGGAACAGTCCCAGACACGTCGCATCGGGCCCCGAATCGAACCGTCGCAGCACGAAGCGCACGACGACGTCGACGTCGCCGACGAGACGCGTCGGCAGGTAGTAGCCCGACGAAGTGACCGGGCCGAGCGCATGCGGCAGGAAGGCGATGCGGATCGCCGCGCCGATCGCCCCCACCGCCGCCCCGTCCGCGCCGTCCGCGCCGCCTGCGTCGGCGACACCGACGTCCACCTCGCCGAGCCGCGGGTAACGGTAGATCGCCGCCCCGCGTGCGCGCAGCGTCGCGTCGCCGCCCGGCCAGACATAGGGCAGTCCCCCCGACAGATACGAGTTGTATTCGATCAGCAGCGTGCGGATGCGCGCCAGCGCCTGCCGCAACGCCTTGGCGAACGGCTGCACACCGGCGTGCAACGCCGCCGGCACGTCGCCGACCAACGCCGCGAAGGGCTGCCCCGCGGCAAGGTCGTCGCCGACCAGCACGGCCGCGACGTCGGCCCCCAGAGCCGCGACCACACTGCGGGGCGCCAGGCGTCCGAAGGCTCTGGTCTCGTCGGCGAGCACCGGCACGCCAGCGGCCCGGGCGGCGGCCAGCACGGCCGCGAACGCCGCCTTTGCGCCGTGCTGCGGCGACGGGGACGGTGGGACCACCACCAACCAGCGCGGCGCTGCAGCCAGGGCCGCAGCGACGTCCCCGCTGGCGACGCGCCGGTCGACCTCCCGCCCCGGCAACGCCGCGCCC
>DAIMFJ010000276.1:0-7304 GCA_036724695.1 Planctomycetota bacterium | reverse complement strand
GTCGACAAGGAGGTCCAGATGAAGTTCAAGAGCACGGCGGCCCAGTTGCACGAACAAGGCTTCGCCGAAGGTGAGGCCAGAGGCAGGTCCGAAGGTCTTGCCGAAGGTCTTGCCGCCATCCTGTCCGACCTGCTGACCAGTCGCTTCGGCACGATCCCGGCCCCCTCAGCACCCGTATCCGCGCCGCCGAACCCATCCAGCTCCGCACCTGGGCCCGCCGCTGCCTCGATGCACCCACGATCGACGACGTCTTCGCGGGTGACTGAGCCAGCCTTCGGCAGATCCCCCCACAGCGCCACGTTTCCCGACGAACCTGTTGCGCGGCAGGCGCCCGCGCGGTTAACTGCCTGCCCTTCCACCGGAGAGGTGGCAGAGTGGCCGATTGCGTCACCTTGCTAAGGTGATGTACCGGTAACGGTACCGGGGGTTCGAATCCCCCCCTCTCCGCCAGTTTCCAGCCGCGCGGCACCTGCCGCGCGGCTTCCTTGCGCCCGCTTGCCGACGACCATGAACCGGCTGGCTCCCTCCTCGCGGCGAGGCCGCGCGCAGATCCGCACCGACCGGCGCAAGGCCCTGGGGTGGGCGGCCACCGCGCTGCTGGCGCCCGCGTGCACCGCTCCGGCGACCGAACTGCACAACCCGGCCGGCCACCGCGTGTTCGTCGACGGCCGCGAGCTGCGCCAGCCGGCCCTCGAGCTGCGCCAGCCGGCCCTCGAGCTGCGCCAGCCGGCCCTCGAACTGCGCCAGCCGGCCCTCGATCCGCGCCAGCCGGGTGCAGACACGGCGACCCACCGCCTGCCGTTCCGCTACTACGGCACCAGCCGCTGGGATGCGCAGCCGCGCGACCTGCCCGGCACGCCGACCCGCAGCGAGCGCCCGGATTGGCAGAACCTGCCGGCCAGCGCGCCGATCGCGCAGCCCGCCCCGGTCAGCCCGTGGCTGTTCCCGTTCGACCTGCCCCTCGAACTGCTCGACCTCGCGCTGCATGGCCGCGACGACTTCACCGCCACCGTCGCGTTGCCGGCCGTGCCTGAAGACGAGCGTGTCGTCCAGAGCGTGCAGCCGACCGAGTTGGATCGGGTGGCGGCACGCGCCCGCGCGGCGCGTGCGGCGCGCGTTCCCTGACCCGTGCCCCCCCTGGCGCCGACGATGACCACCCCGACGAGAGACCCCGCGCGACCGGCCCCTGGTACCACCGTGCTCGTGCACGGGCTCGGCCGCTTCGGTGGCGGCCAGGAGGCGATCCGCTTCCTCGCCCGCCGCGGTTGCCGGGTCGTCGTCGCCGACCGCAGCGACGGCCCCGACCATCAGGCCACCGTGCAGGCGATGCGCGACCTGCCAGGGGTGACCTGGCAACTCGGTCGCGAGGATGCCGAGTTGCTCGACGGCGTCGACGCGATGGTCGTCAATCCAGCCGTGCCGGACCACCACCCGCTGCTGGTCGCCGCCCGCGCCCGCGGCATCGCCACGACCCAGGAAGCCGACCTGTTCCTGGCCAACTACCCCGGCCGGGTCGTTGCCGTCACCGGTACCAACGGCAAATCGTCGACGTCGACCCTGCTGCATGCCGCGTTGGTGCGCAGCGGCGTGGATGCCCTGCTCGGCGGCAACATCGGCCGCAGCCTGTTGGCCGACGAGGGGCTGTGGCGGGCCGGGCAGGTCGCCGTGCTGGAGATCTCCAGCTTCCAGCTCGAGCGCCTCGACGCGCGCCGCCGCGTGCACGGTGCCGTGTACGCACGGGTGACGAAGGACCATCTCGACCGCCACGGCACGTTGGCGGCCTACCATGCGGCGAAGGCCCGCCTCGCGGCCTGTGCCGAACGCTTCGTGATCCACGGCGCTGCCGACCCGGTCGCCAGCGCCTTCGCCAGCCCGGCCGAACTGCGCCTGCGGTACGCCGACACCGGGCCCGCACCGCGCAGCGGTGGACTGATCGACGACTTCCTGGCCGTGCGCCTCGACGACGGCCCGGCCGAGCGGGTCGTGCACCGCGATGCCCTGCGCCTGCTCGGTGACTTCCAGGTCGAGAACGCCCTCGCCGCGGCCTTGGCGGCCCGCGCGCTGGGCGCGGCGGCACACCCGGTCGGCCTGGCGCTCGCCAACGTCGCCCCGCTGCCGTTCCGGCTGCAGCTGGTGGCCGTGCGCGGCGGCGTGCGCGTGTACGACAACGGCGTGTCGACCGAGGTGCAGTCGACGCTGTCGGCCTTGCAGACCCTGGCCGGGCGGGTCGAGAAGGGCGCGCGCATCCACTGGCTCGGTGGCGGCAAGAGCAAGGACGGCGACTACGCCGCGGTCGCCGAAGCGGTCGCCCCGTGGCTGACTTCGGCCCACCTGTTCGGCGACGCCGCCACCCCGCTCGGCGCCCTGCTGACCGGCCGCCTGCCGACCACCGTCTCGGCGACCCTCGCCGAGGCCTTGCCGCAGGCGTTCGCCGCGGCTGCCCCGGGCGACGCCGTGCTGTTCAGCCCGGCGTTCGCTTCGTTCGATCGCTACCCGAACTTCCGGGCCCGCGCCCAGGAGTTCCACGCCTGGCTGGCGACACCACGTGCGGACCGCAGCCACAACGGCTAACTTCCCAGCCCCGCCGATGCAGTACTGCACCGCTTGCCAGAAGGCCCTCGCGACGATCGTCATCATGGACGTCAGCGACGGCTCGGTCACCGGCTCCCAGCACCTCTGCGCCAGCTGTGCCGAGCAGATGGGCGTCGTCCAGCCCAAGACCCCCAAGTTGTCCGTCGAGATGCTCGAGGATCTGCTGACCGGGCTCGAGAAGGCGAAGAGCGGCGGCAAGCGTGGCCGCGTCGAGGCGTGCCCCGGCTGCGGCTTGACCCAAGCCGACTTCCGCAGCAAGGGCCGGCTCGGCTGTCCCCGCTGCTACGACACCTACCGCGACGAATTGCTGCCGTTGCTGCAGCGCATCCACGAGGCGCAGGCCCATCGCGGTCGCCTGCCCGCCGACCTCGGCGCGACCGAACTGCCGCCTCGCGACGACCGCCAGCTCGCCGAGCTGCGCAAGCAGCTCGAGGACGCGGTGCGCAACGAACGGTACGAGGACGCCGCCCGGCTGCGCGACGCGCTGCGGCGCACCGAGCGCGGCGAGGAGGCTTCGCCGTGAGCAAGCCGCGCCGCAACGGCGGCAACCAGCCCGAGTTCCTGCCGGGTGCGTGGTTGCTCGGCACCGGCCCGGACCGCGACATCGCGATCTGCACCCGGGCCCGACTGGCGCGCAACCTGCGCGGCTACCCGTTCTCGACCAGCCTGGACGCCGAGGTCGCGGACGAACTGTACCGCTTCACCGTCGACCGACTGCTGTTGCCGGGCCTGCCGGAGCGGCTCGTGCACGTCGACCTCGACACCCTCGACGAACTCGAGCGTTCGGTGCTCGTCGAACGCCATCTGATCAGCCGCGACCTGGCCGCCAGCAAGCGCCGCCGCGGCGTGGCGATCGACGCCGACGAGAGCGTCGCGGTGATGATCAACGAGGAGGACCACCTGCGCGTGCAGGTGTTCGCCCCCGGACTCGATCTCCAGAACGTCTGGCAGCGCGCCGAACGGCTCGACGACGCGGTGATCCAACGCGTGCCGATCGCCTGGTCGGAGGAGTTCGGGTTCCTGACCTCCTGCCCGACCAACACCGGCACCGGCCTGCGGCTGTCGGTGATGCTGCACCTGCCGGGCCTGGTCTGGTCGGACGAGATCGACAAGGCCACCAACACCGCGCAGAAGATCCACCTGGCGGTGCGTGGGCTGTACGGCGAGGGCAGCCGGGCGCTGGGCGACTTCTACCAGGTCAGCAACCAGATCACCCTCGGCCGGGACGAACGGCAGATCCTCGCCGACGTGCAGCTCGCGGTCGGCCGGATCGTGCAGTGGGAGCGCGAGGTGCGCAGCGCCCTCTTGCGCGGGGCGGCGCGCATGCGCACCCTCGACCGGGTGCACCGGGCGTTGGGCACCCTCGAGCGTGCGCAGATCCTCAGCAGCGAGGAGGCGATGGGCTGCCTGTCGGCGCTGCGTTTCGGGCTGGAGACGAAGCTGCTGACCCAGTTCACCGTCGCACAATTGAACAAGGCCCTGCTGTTGTCGCAGCCCGGCCACCTGCAGCGCCACACCCGCGAGCGGCTGCAGCCCGAGGAACGCGACCAACGCCGCGCGCAGCTGCTGCGCGAAGTCCTCGGCTGCAATCCCTGAATTCCGACCGCGCCGGATCGGCTCAAGCAGTCCGGTCGGACCGAATTCGCCGCATGCCCCGTGGCACGACCGCAACCCTGGGGCGGACGGCCACTTGCGATTGCCGACCTCGGCATGGTCTGGCCCGGCGATGCCGACGCCCAGCGAGTGCCCAGGAAAAATCGGGCCGCAGTAGCGCCCTTCTGCGCTGGGCCTACATCTGGAGTTAATCCTATACCCGTGGCAACCGATCTAAGGATCGAGCCAGCAACGGCAACCGGAGTCACACCGCACCATGTTCGACCGCTTCACCGACCGCGCCAAGAAGGTCATGAGCTTCGCCCGCCAGGAGGCGATGAAGTTCAACCACGAATACATCGGCACCGAGCACATCCTGCTCGGGCTCGTCCAGGAGGGCAGCGGCGTCGCGGCCAACGTGCTCAAGAACATGAGCATCGACCTGGAGAAGATCCGTCACGAGGTCGAGAAGATCGTCAAGACGGGCCCTTCGATGGTCACCATGGGCCAGCTGCCGTTCACGCCGCGCGCCAAGAAGGTGCTCGAGCTGTCGATGGAGGAGGCGAGCCAGCTCAGCCACAACTACATCGGCACCGAGCACTTGCTGCTCGGCCTGATCCGCGAGAACGAAGGCATCGCCGCGCAGGTGCTGATGAACCTCGGCGTCAAGCTCGACGAGGTCCGCGAAGAGGTGCTCGAGTTCCTCGGCGCTTCCGAGAACAACAACGAGAGCGAGGACGAGGGCTCGTCCGGCGAATCGATGGGCGGCAGCTCGCGCGAATCGAGCAGCGGCGGCAGCTCCAGCTCCGGCTCGGCCGGCGGCAACAGCAAGAGCAAGACGCCCGCGCTGGATTCGTTCGGCCGCGACCTGACCGAGTTCGCCCGCGAGGGCAAGCTCGACCCGGTGATCGGCCGCGACCTCGAGATCGAGCGCGTGATCCAGATCCTGTCGCGCCGCACCAAGAACAACCCGGTGCTGCTCGGCGAAGCCGGCGTCGGCAAGACGGCGATCGTCGAAGGCCTCGCCCAGCGCGTCGTCAAGGGCACCGTGCCCGAGATCCTGCGCAGGAAGCGCCTGGTCGTGCTCGACCTGGCGATGATGGTCGCCGGCACCAAGTACCGCGGCCAGTTCGAGGAACGCATCAAGGCGGTGATGACCGAAGTGCGCCGCGCCAAGGACGTGATGCTGTTCATCGACGAACTGCACACGCTGGTCGGCGCCGGCGGCGCCGAGGGTGCGATCGACGCCAGCAACGTGCTCAAGCCGGCCCTGTCGCGCGGCGAGGTGCAGTGCATCGGCGCCACCACGCTCGACGAGTACCGCAAGTACATCGAGAAGGACGGCGCGCTCGAGCGCCGCTTCCAGACCGTCAACGTCGAACCGCCGTCGCCCGAGCAGGCCGTGCAGATCCTGAAGGGCCTGCGCGACAAGTACGAGGCCCACCACCGCGTGCAGTACACCGACGGTGCGCTGCAGAGCGCCGTCGACCTCAGCACCCGCTACATCACCGGCCGCTTCCTGCCGGACAAGGCGATCGACGTCATCGACGAAGCCGGCGCCCGCGTGCGCATCAAGTCGATGACCGCGCCGCCCGACCTGCGCGAGATGGACCAGGAGATCGCCCGCCTCAACAAGGAGAAGGAGGAGGCGGTCGCCGGGCAGGACTTCGAGCGCGCCGCCGACCTGCGCGACCAGGCCTTCAAGCTCGGCAAGAAGAAGGAGGAGATCCAGCGCGAATGGCGTGAGCGCGAATCGTCGCGCGAGTCCGGCGGACTCGTCGACGAGGAGGTGATCGCCGAGACCGTGTCGAAGATGACCGGCATCCCGCTGAACCGCCTCGACCAGGCCGAGGCCCAGCGCCTGCTGGCGATGGAGCAGGAGCTCGGCAAGGACGTCATCAACCAGGAGAAGGCGATCCACGCGATCGCCAAGGCGGTCCGTCGCACGCGCGCCGGCCTCAAGGACCCGAACCGCCCGATGGGCAGCTTCGTGTTCCTCGGCCCGTCCGGTGTCGGCAAGACCTGGCTCAGCAAGTGCCTGGCCAAGTTCATGTTCGGCAGCGAGGACGCGATCATCCAGATCGACATGTCCGAGTACATGGAGAAGCACAACGCGTCGCGACTGGTCGGCGCGCCGCCCGGCTTCGTCGGCTACGAGGAAGGCGGCCAGCTGACCGAGAAGGTCCGCCGGCGTCCGTACTCGGTGGTGCTGCTCGACGAGATCGAGAAGGCCCACCCGGACATCTTCAACATGCTGCTGCAGATCATGGAGGAAGGCCGGTTGACCGACTCGTTCGGTCGCCACATCGACTTCCGCAACGTGGTCCTGATCATGACGTCGAACATCGGCGCCAACCTGATCAAGAACAGCACCGGGCTCGGCTTCGGCAAGTCCGGCAAGGAGCAGGGCGCCGACAAGATGCGCGAGATGATCCAGGGCGAGATCGAGCGACACTTCCGCCCCGAGTTCATCAACCGCCTCGACGAGATCGTCGTGTTCAACCAGCTGACCCGCGACGACATGCAACGCATCGTCGAGAACGAGTTGGCGAAGGTGAACAAGCGCATGAAGCAGAAGGGCCACGACTTCGTGGTCGACCAGTCGGTGATCGACTGGCTGATCGAGAAGTCGTTCCACGCGGACTTCGGTGCCCGGCCGTTGAAGCGCGGCATCGAGAAGCACCTCGAGGACCCGCTCAGCGAACAGATCCTGCGCGGCGAACTCGAGACGCCGTACCACATCAAGGCGTCGATCAAGGACGGCGAAGTGTCGTTCGAGATCGAGAAGATCCCGCCGAAGCCGAAGGTCGAGGCCGGACCGAAGGGCGACGACCAGGGCAAGGTGCACTGATCCGTCCGCACGCTGCGGCACTCCCGCGGCGGTGATTGGTCTCGTCCCGGGGGGCAGCGATGCCCCCCGGTCCGCTTCCAGGGGGCAGATGGATGCCTACCTGATGCTCGCCCTGGCCGAAGGCCGGTCCCCGCACCCGCTGCCGGCCCTGCTCGATCCGGGCCTGGACCCCTTCACCACGCTGCGCGATCCGCCGGCGGCGCCGCAGGTGCCGCCGCGCGCTGCAGAACGCCTGCGCGACAGCGGACTCGCCGCGGCTGCCGCGGCC
>DAIMFJ010000275.1:0-7327 GCA_036724695.1 Planctomycetota bacterium | reverse complement strand
CGAGCAGCTCCGCAGCCACTTTCCATTTTCTTGCCAGTAGTAAAATCTACCCCCGGGCGCACTTGGGTCACCTGCCGACCAGGAGTTCGCCACCACACGGGCAGCCCCGCAGATCGACAGCCTGCAGACATGAGGTCGGGTGATGCCGTTGGATCGCTCACCGGAGCGCAACGGCCGAAGCGACCACGGGATTCGGCCAGCAGCCGCGTAAGATCCACCCTGCTCCCGCGTCAGCAGGTCATGCCGACCACTTCCGCCCAACCCCCGACCCACCAGACCACCCTCGAACTCACCGGTCTGACCTGCGCCGGCTGCGTGCGCCGGATCGAAACCGCGCTGCGCAACACCCCCGGCGTCACCACGGCCACCGTCAACCTCGCCACCCAGCGCGCGCGGGTCGAGTTCGTGCCGGGGCAGGCCACGCCGGCCGATCTCGAAGCCGCCGTGATCGCGGCGGGCTATGGCGTCCTGGCGCCGACCCCACCGAGCCCGCCGGCCCCACCGACCGGACCTGCCGAAGCCAACACCGCCCCAGCACCGTCCACCGCCCGCGAGCAACACGAGCAACGCGAACAACGCACGCTGCGCCGCGACCTGACGCTCGCCGCCCTCGCCACCCTCCCCCTGTTGGTCCTCGGCATGTCGCACGGCGCGATCGCGTTCGCCGACCAGCCGGCCGGTCGCCTGGTGCAGTTCCTCCTCGCGACGTTCGTCCTGTTGCTGCCCGGTCGCCGCTTCCTGCGCGCCGCGGCGAACACGCTGAAGAACCGCAGCCCGGACATGAACACCCTGGTCGCCCTCGGTGCGACGGCGGCGTGGCTGTGGTCGGGTGCGGCGACGTTCGCGCCGCAGTGGTTCCTGCACGGCGAACACCAACAACCGCACCTGTACTTCGAAGCGACCGGCGCGATCGTGACGTTCGTGCTGCTCGGCAAGCTGCTCGAGGCGCGGGCGCGCTGGCAGCTCGGCGACGCCGTGCGCGCGCTGCACGCCCTGGTGCCTGCATTGGCGCATCGGGTCGACGCGGCCGGCCACGAGAGCGATCTGCCGGTCGCACGACTGCAGGTCGGCGACACCGTGCGCGTGCGGCCAGGCGAACGCGTACCGGTCGACGGCGAAGTCGTCGACGGCGAATCGGCCGTCGACGAAGGCCTGCTGACCGGCGAGAGCCTGCCGATCGACAAGCGGCCCGGCGACCGGCTGGTCGGCGGGAGCTTGAACACCACGGGCACGCTCCTGGTGCGCGTCGAACACACCGGCGAGGCCAGCGCGATCGGCCGCATCGCCGCCGCGGTCGCCGAAGCGCAGGGCACCCGCGCACCGGTGGCCCGCTTCGCCGACCGCGTCAGCGCGGTGTTCGTGCCGATCGTGCTCGGTCTGGCACTCTTGACGTTCGTCGGTTGGTGGCTGGCCGCGCCGGACGGCGACGGCCTGGCCCGCGCCATCGAACATGCGATCGCCGTGCTGGTGATCGCGTGCCCGTGCGCACTCGGACTCGCGACACCCGCGGCGGTCTCGGTCGGTGCTGGCCGCGGTGCCGAGCTCGGCGTGCTGTTCAAGAACGGCGCCGCCCTCGAGCAGGCCAGCCGCATCGACACGGTGCACCTCGACAAGACCGGCACGCTGACCCGCGGCCAGCCGGCCCTCGTCGCGCTGCGCACGCTCGGCGACGTCGATGCCGAACAGGCCCTGGCGATGGCCGCGGCGGTCGAACGCGCCAGCGAGCATCCGTTCGCGCGGGCGTTCGTCGCGGCCGCCAAGGCGCGCGAACTGCCGCTGGCGGTCGTGCGCCGGTTCGAGGCGGTGCCGGCGATGGGCGTCGCCGCCGAACTGGCCGGGGCCACCGTCGCGGTCGGCAAGCCCGAATGGCTGGCGAGCCGCGGCGTCGCCGTCGCGGCGGCGCAGGCGGCGATCGCCGAACTCGCCGACGCCGGCCAGACTCCTCTGCTGCTCGCGCGCGACGCGACGCCGCTGGCGGTGTTCGGCCTCGCCGACGCGCTGCGGCCGGAAGCCAAGGCGGTCGTCGCCGAACTGCAGCGTTTGGGCCTGCAGATCGGCCTGTCGACCGGCGATCGGCACGGCGTCGGCACGCGGATCGCCGCCGAGGTCGGCATCACCGACGTCGCGACCGAGCTGATGCCCGCCCAGAAGGCGGCGCGCATCGCTGCAGCACAGAGCGCCGGCCGGCGCGTGGCAATGGTCGGCGACGGCGTCAACGATGCGCACGCCCTGGCGACCGCCGACCTCGGCATTGCGATCGGCACCGGCACCGATGCCGCGGCCGCCGCGGCCGACGTCGTGCTGCTGCGCGGCGGTATCGGTGGGCTCGCCGCGGCGTTCGGGCTGGCGCGCGCGACCATGCGCACGATCCGGCGCAACCTGTGGTGGGCCTCGATCTACAACCTGCTGGGCCTGCCGGTGGCCGCTGGCGCGCTGGCCGGGTTCGGCATCGTGCTGACCCCGGTGTTCGCCAGTGCGGCGATGTCGCTGTCGAGCGTCTCGGTGCTGGCCAGTTCGCTGTGGCTGCGCCGCTACCGGGCGCCGCTGGCGGAGGTGCGGTCGTGAGCTGCGGCGAACGGGACGACGGCGCGCCGCCTACTCCGGGTGCGCTGGCGCCACAGGTGTTGCAGCAGCTGGTCGCCAGCCGTCGCGAATTCGTGGCATTCGTGGCGCGCCGCGTGGCCGACCCGACGCTGGCTGAGGACCTGGTGCAGGAAGCGTTCGTGAAGTCGCTCGAGCGCGGCGGCGACCTGCGCGACGACGAGTCGGCGCGGGCGTGGTTCTACCGGGTACTGCGCAACGCGATCGTCGCCCGGCATCGCCGCAGCAGCAGCGCGACCGCCCGACTCGCGACGCTCGCCGACGAACTGCAGGCGGCCGCCGCGAATCGCGGCAGCGACACCGACCGCGAGGTGTGCCGGTGCATCGCCGCGCTGGTCGACACGCTGCCCCAGGACCAGGCGCGCGCGTTGCGCCGCATCGAGCTCGACGGGATCGCGGTCAAGGCCTTCGCCGCCGAGGCCGGGATCGGCGAGAGCAACGCCGGCGTGCGGGTGCACCGGGCCCGCAAGGCCCTGCGCGACCGGGTGACCCTGGCCTGCGGCACCTGCGCCGAGCACGGGTGCCTCGACTGCACGTGCCGACAACCGCCCGCAGGTGGGGACGCGCGCTGAGCTGCTGGTCGGGCAAGGAACGCCCGCGCCTGCCGACGTACACTCCGTCGATGCCGCACATCCATCAGACCTCCGACGCCGAAGCCAACGGCGCCGCCAAACGCGAACTCGACGCCGCGCGGCAGCGCGCCGGCCGCGTCTGGAACATCGTGCGCATCATGACGCCCAATCCGGCGGCATTGCGCGCGTCGATGCAGTTCTACGCGACGCTGATGCACGGCGCTTCGCCGCTGAGCCGATTCCAGCGCGAACTGCTGGCCGTGGTGACCAGCCAGACCAACCACTGCGTCTATTGAACGCGAGCGCACGCCCACGACCTCCGTGCCGAGGTCGATCCCGAGATGAGCTCCGAACTCGCCGACGACCTCGTCGACGGCATCGCGCGCGATTGGCGCACCGCGGATCTGTCGGCGCCGGATCGCGCGCTGGCCGGGTTCGCGGCGCAGTTGACGAGCTCGCCGGCGGCGATGCGGCGCGAGCACGTCGACGCATTGCGCGCGGCGGGTTTCGACGACGTCGCGATCCACGACGCGACGCAGATCGTCGGCTACTTCAACTACATCAACCGCGTTGCCGAAGCGCTCGGCGTCGAGGCGGAACCCGAGGCCCTCGTGCGGGCCTGGGGGTCGTGACCACGACCTACCGCCGCCGCGCCACCACTTCCCAGACCGGCGGGCACATCGCGAACCGCAACCCGTCGCCACGCATCGCCGCCAGTTCGGCGAGCAGGCCGTCGCCGTCGGCCGCCGACAACCGCCCCATCGCGACCAGCTTGGGCACGAACGTGTGCCACCAGGTGTCCAGCCAACCGAACATCGTGTCGGTGCCGCGCGCGACGCGCTGGTGCACGTCGATGCTGTCGACGTCGAATCCCGCGGCGTCGAGCAGGCGCGGCAGGCGGCCGACCACGTCCGAATCGCCGCCGCGCGCCGCCCACGCCGCCGCGGTCGCGGCGACGGCGCGGTCGTGGAACTCGCTGCGCGGCGCCAACGTCATCGCGCGGTAGTTGAAGTAGTCGTGCACGACCAGATGGCCACCGGGCCGCACCACCTGCGCCAGGCCGGCGAGCACGGCTGCGGGATCGGACACGAAACAAAGCACCCAACGCGCGTAGGCGAAGTCGAACGGCGCGACGTCGCCGACCAGTTCGGCCAAGGCCTGCACGTCGCCGCAGCGGCCCCGCAGCTGCGGCAGCTGGCGCCGTTCGGCCTGCTCGGCCAGATGGTCGAGGAACGGCTGCGACTCGTCGACACCGACCACCCGGCCCTGGCTGGTCACCAACTGGGCGAGATCGAACGACGCGAAACCCGGCCCGCACCCGACGTCGAGCACGCGATGGCCGATGCGCAGACCGACGCGGCGGCACGCGGCATGCAGCGCGTCGGACCACAGCCGGTGCTGCAACGCCAGGCGCTGCAGTTCGTCGTCGCCGGTGCCGAGCACGTACGGAGTGTTGCCAGCCATGCCGCAGTCATACCCGCGGCGCAGGGGTCACACACCATGCCGCGTGCCGCGGGGCGCCCACGCGACGTAGCGCCAGAAGCTCGGCCGCCGCATGCTGGCGGCCAACTCCGGTACGTGCGCGGCGTGATCGCGCTGGAAGCCGCAACGTTCGGCGACCTTCTGCGACGCGCGGTGCTCGGCGTGGATCCACGCGAAGATGGCGTCGAGCCGACCGGTCGCGAACGCGCGCGCGACGAACTGCGCGAGCACCGTCGACATCAGGCCGCGCCCCCACCACGGCCGACCGAGCCAGTAGGCGACCTCGGCGAGGTGCACGCCCGGGGCGGGTTCGCCGTGGCGCAGCAGGCACTGGCCGATCGGCTGGCCGTCGAGCAGCACGGCGACGATTTCCTGGCGGGGATCGGCCGCGGACACCTCGAGCAGGGTCCTGGCCGTGTCGGTCGTGATCGGCCCGGGGAACGGTTCAGGCAGGTGTCGCCACACTTCCGGGTCGTCGAGCAGCGTGCGGTAGGTGTCGACGTCGGCCAGCGTCCACGGACGGAACGCGAGCGGGGCGGCGGGCCTGGCGGCCGGCGGAAGGCCACTTGCGACGGCCGTGGAGCGGTGGCGCCGTTGCGCAACCCACCAGGCGGCGTCACGCGCGCGGACCGTTCCGGCGCTTGCGTCGGCCGCAGGCGCTGGACTCGGCGCGGCAGCCGGCAGCTCGGCGACGTCGAAATGCTCGTCGCTGCACGCTGCGGGGACCCAACCACCCTGCGCACAGTCGTACGCCACCGGCACGCCACGGGTGCGACAGACCTGCAGTTCTTCGGCGTCGAGCACCCCAAGCCAGCGCGTACGCGCCGGCCGCAGCGTGCGGCCGCCCGGCAACGCCAGGACGACGTCCCGCCACCGCGCCAGGTCGACGGGTGGCTGCGCGGGCCCCAGAACATCGCGGCCCGCTGGCAGGCTGTAGGTCAGGGGGTCAGTCATGACACACAGGAGGCCAGGCGTCTGCGCCAGCGCGCAATGTGCTTGCCAGCGGTAGTGGGCTAGCCCGGTGCCGCCGCGAGTTAAAGTGAATCCGACCGAATATCGGCTTCCAGGGATCGTGCTCAAGGAAGGACGAACAACCACCGAACCCGCCCCGATATGCTGCGGCCCGGCAGCCATGACCTCCACCGCCCTCTCGTCCGCCCCGACGGCCGGTGCCGTCGGAGCCCGTTCGCCCTGGTTCCGCTCGGCGGGCTTCGATCTGCCGCTGATCCTGCTGACCCCACTGCTGGTCTGGCCGCTGGTGAAAGGAGCCGAAGCAGCGGTCGGCGCCGCGCTGCTGACGCAACTGATCTGGCTGACCGCGACCGGGCACTACTTCGCGACGTTCGTGCGGACGTATGGCGACCGCGAACTGTTCGCGCGGTTCCGCTGGCGGCTGGTCCTGGTGCCGGCCCTGTTCGCAGCCACCTGCCTCGGGATGTTCGCGACCGGCACGCAAGCCGCCCTGCTCGTCGTGACGACGGCGTGGGCGCTGTGGCACTGGCTGGCCCAGGCGTTCGGCTTCGCACGCATCTACGACATCAAGGTCGGCTCGTATCGCCCACTGACGGCCCTGCTCGACAAGCTGCTGGTGGTCGGCGGCTTCGTCGGCACGATCGTTCTGAACGCACCGTCGACGGCGATCTTCGCCAAGGTCTGGCTCGACGCCGGCTTGCCGATGCCAGGTGCGGCGGCGTGGGCCAACGTCCAGGCGGCGACGGTCGTCGCCCTTGCGGCGATCGCCATCGCCTATGTCGGCAACCTCGGCTGGACGATCGGCAACCGCCAGGCGTGGAGCTGGCAGAAGCAGGTCATGCACGTGATGACGATCGGCTTCTACTGGTTTGCGTTCAGCCACGCCCCGAACGTGCTGGTCGCCTATGTGCTGTACGAGCTGTTCCACGACGTGCAGTACTTCGCGATCACCTGGCTGATGTGCGGGCAACGCGCGCGGCGGCCCGGGGTCGCACCGTGGTTCGCGCGGCTGTTCCGACCGGGCCTGGGCGCGGCCGTGTTGTTCGTCGGCGCGATGCTGACGTTCGGCGGCGTCGACGCCCTGTCGCGGACCAGCCTGGCTCCCGACAGCCGGGCGCACGCGCTGTGGCTGGCGACGATCCTGACGTTCGCGCTGATGCACTACTACTTCGACGGCTTCGTCTGGAAAGCGCGCGAACGCAGCGTCGGCGCCGATCTCGGCATCCGCCAGGGGCGCGACGAGGCGCAGGTCGGTGCGGGCCGCCACGCGGTCCGACTGGCCGGCTTCTTCGTGCCGATCGCCGTCGTCGCCGCCATCGGCCAGGGGCCGTTGCCCGAACTGGCGCGCGCCGAGGCGATGGGCGCCGTGGCGCCCGGCGACTGCCTGAGCCCCAACGAACTCGGCTTCGCACTGGGCAAGCAGCAACAGCCGGAGCGCGCTCTCGAGCAGTACGCGGCCTCGGTGGCGGCGAAGGGCGATTTCGCGCCGGCCCGGGTCAACTACGGCTCGGCGCTCGACATCCTCGGGCGCAGCGGCGAGGCCCAGGTCCAGTTCGAAGCCGCTCTGCTGGCCCCGGATCGTGATGGCTGCCACCGGCAGGCGCGGCTGGCCCTGGCCGCGCTCCGGCTGCTGGCCGGCGATCGGCCGGGCGCCGACGCGCTGCTGCAGGCGGCGGGCGCCGACCCGCGTGAGGCGCGCG
>DAIMFJ010000274.1:5560-7378 GCA_036724695.1 Planctomycetota bacterium | reverse complement strand
ACCTCAGCTACCAGCTGCTGGCGACCGTCGGCTGGCAGATGTCGGAGAGCGTCGGCTTCGGCCTCGGCTGGCGGCAGCTCGGCATCGACTTCGACGAGCCCGACCTGGCGATGGACGTGGCGTTCAGCGGCCCGTTGTTGGGCATGCGCATCTCGTTCTGAGCCTTCGCCGACCCGTCGCCGCGCGGCGAACGCCACCCGCGCGGCGCGCCGGGGGCGTCAGGCCGAGGTCGACGGTGGTGGGTCGCCCGCGGCCAGCGTCGTCGCCAGCCGGGCCAGCGCCCGCGACAGCACTTTGCGCACCGCCACCTCGCTCTTGCCCAGCTTGAGGGCGATTGCCGCGTGGCCGAGCCCGAGCAGCCGCGACATCGTCAGAACCTCGCGCTGTTCGGGCGTCAAGGCGTCGAAGGCGGCCTCCAGCTGGCGCAGGTCCTCGCGCAGCACCGCGTGCTGGCTCGGCGTCGCGATCAGCGAACGCAACTCCTCCGGCACGCACTCGGGCACCTCGTGCGCCGGATTGCGTTTGTCGGCGCGCCAGTGCTCCAGGCGGTTGACGATCTTGCGATGCGCGGTCGTGAACAGCCACTCGCGGAACCCCTCCTCGCCACCGTGTGCGAAGCGGTCCGCGTGCTGCAGGACCTCGCGCGCCACCGACTGCACGATGTCGCAGCTCTCCTCCCGCGACCGCAGCTCCTTGCCCATGCGCAGGCGTACGAAGGCACGCAGCGCCGCCAGGTGCTGCGTGACCAGCGCATCGACTTCCGGGTTGTCGGGGGTGGGTTCGGGCATCACGCGGGACGGAGCTTGGGAACTGTACCGCAGGTGAGGCAATCGGTCAGGGGAACTCCCCCTGGCGGGTGGCCCCCGCGTCCAAGGCGGGGGTTTTGCCGGTGGCAAGTCCCGCCGGCTCGACCCAGGCGCGCGGCCGCGGCGAACTGGCTGGTCGTTGCAGGCCTCCGCGGCGATTCGGTACCTTGCCTCGATGCTCGCCGCTCCGCACACCCTGCTCGGCCGCCTCCAGCGCGGCCGTGGCGACGCCGTGCGGGAACTGCTGCAGATGCCTCGTGAGGCCGCCGCGCCGACCGTGCTGCAGTGCCTCTGCACTCTGGGGATCGACTCGCAGCACGCGGTTGCATACCTCGAACTGGTGCTTGCGTGTGTGCCGGATCTCTCGCCGTGGTACCGATGGTTCGACGGCTTGAGCCCCGATCTGCCCGAAGACGAAGCGCTGTGCGCCTTCCACGTTCTCGGCGGACTGGCGAGGCTCGATCACGCGGACACCCGAGAGTTCCTCGGCACCTATGTGGTCAGGGGCCCGCGTTGGGCCGACGCGCTGAGCCAGTACCTTCACGAACTGGAACTCGACCAGACGGTCTGGCTGCAGCTGTTGCCGCGCCTCGACGACGAGACCTTGGCCAGCCATGTCTGGCATGGACTCGATCGTCCCGTCTGGACCCGACTTGCCGCCGCCGACGCGCGGGTTCGTCGGGTGCTCGACGACGTACGGCAACGGCGCCGGCGTCAGGAGGCCGAACTGGCGTGGAGCGAGGCGAACTACGCCAATGCGGCCTTGTCGCAACGGCGTTGGCGGGTCCTGGCGTCCTTGCTGCAGCGCGACCCGGTGGCCGCCCGGCCGCTGCTGGTGGATGGACTCTGGGATGGCAGTTGGTGTTATCGAATGCGTTGCATCGAACGGTGCGATCCCAGCTGGCCTGGGGTGCGTGATCGCCTGACGGAGCTGGCACGGGGTTCGGACGAAGGTGGTGTGGCGGAGGCCGCACGGCGTCGCCTTGCCGCCGGTCCGCCGGAGTGACCGCAC
>DAIMFJ010000274.1:0-5550 GCA_036724695.1 Planctomycetota bacterium | reverse complement strand
GGAGGCTCGCGCTTTGCCGATGGCCACCAACCTCGCACAATCCCCGCATGCCAACGTTCGCCACGTTCGCGCTGCTGCTGGCTGCCGCCGCACCCGCTCCATTCCCGCAGCAACCTGCACCGGCACCAGAGCCGACCGCTGCGCCGAACATCCTGCTGATCTACGCCGACGACCTCGGCTTCGGCGACGTCTCCTGCAATGGCGCCGCCGCGATCGCCACACCGAACATCGACCGGCTCGCCGCCGCCGGCGTCAACTTCACCGACGCGCATTCGGCAGCGGCGACCTGCACGCCGTCGCGCTACGCGCTGCTGACCGGCGAATACGCGTTCCGGAGGCCGGGTACGGGGGTGTTGCCCGGCGACGCCAGTGCCATCCTCGCCCCGGGTCGCACCACGCTGGCCACGGTGCTGCAGCGCGCCGGCTACCGCACCGGCATCGTCGGGAAATGGCATCTGGGGCTCGGCGAAGGCCAGCTCGACTGGAACGGCAAGATCGCGCCCGGCCCGCTCGAAGTCGGCTTCGACGAGTGCTTCCTGCTACCGGCCACCGGCGATCGCGTGCCGTGTGTCTACGTCGAAGGCCACCACGTCGTCGGCCTCGATCCCAGCGACCCGATCCGCGTCGACTACCGCCAGCGCATCGATCCGCGTCCGATCGGTCGCGAAGTCCCTGAGGAGCTCCGCCAGCGTTGGGATCACGGCCACGACATGACGATCGTCGACGGCATCAGCCGGATCGGCTACATGACCGGCGGCGCGGCCGCCCTGTGGCGCGACGCCGACATGGCCGACGTGTTCGTCGCGCGCGCCAAACGCTTCCTCGCCGAGCACCACGACCGCCGCTTCTTCCTCTGCTTCTCGACGCACGACATCCACGTGCCGCGGGTCCCGCACGCCCGCTTCGCCGGCAAGTCGGGAATGGGTCCGCGCGGCGATGCGATCCTGCAGTTCGACTGGTGCGTCGGTGAGCTGCTGGCCGAACTCGACCGTCTCGAGCTGGCCGACGACACCCTGGTGATCCTGACCAGCGACAACGGCCCGGTCGTCAACGATGGCTACATGGACGACGCCGTCGAGAAGCTCGGTGCGCACCGGCCGGCTGGACCGTGGCGCGGCGGCAAGTACAGCGCGTTCGAAGCCGGCACGCGCGTGCCGTTCGTCGTGCGCTGGCCTGGTGTCGTGCGGCCGGGCACGTCCCCGGCCCTGCTCGGCCAGGTCGACGCGTTGGCGACGTTCGCAGCGCTGGTGGGTCAGCCGGTCGACGACGACACCGCGCCCGACAGCCAGCCGCAGCTCGACGCCTGGCTCGGCCGCGACCGGCTCGGCCGCGACCACCTGGTGTTGCAGGCCGGTTCGCTGGCACTGCGCGAAGGTCGCTACAAGTTCATCGAACCCAGCGAACGTCCGGCGTTCGCGAAGCTCACCCAGACCGAGCTCGGCAACGCCAAGGAACCGCAGCTCTACGACCTGGCGCAGTCACCGGGCGAGACCGACAACCTCGCCGCGCGCGAGCCCGAACGCGCCGCGGCGATGGCGGCCCGGCTCGCGGCCTTGCGGGCGGCGCCGATCAGGGCGAAGCGCTGAGTGCGCGGAGTGCTATTCGCAGTGGTCTCGATCTGCTCGAGATCACCTGCCGCTCCACGTCACCGCAGTGCTTGCCAAGAGCTGCGGTGGGTTGTCGAAGTGCGAGTGCGTAACGACGCGATGGTCTTGACCCTCGATGTCGACCGTGCAGGTCCAGGCATCGGCGGCCAACGGGTCCGGGCCACCGAGGAAATCCCGGGTGGTCACGGTGACCCAGACCACGCGGCCGCCACCCAGGCGCACCCCAGCTTGCAGCGTGAAGGTGATCGCTCCTCTGCCATGGCGTTCCACGATGGAGCGAACGAAGTCGACGATGTTCGTCGCGGTTCGAGTCTGGTGGCCGGTGAATGCGAGCTGGTACGTGGCCGGGCCCATCACGGTGATGCCCTGCGCCTGGGAACCCTGGCGAGTCACGGCAACGACGACCAGGTCGAGCGGGGTATCCGGAACGCCGACGACCCCGATGCCGCGCGTGTGACGAAACAGGGCCAGACCCTCATGGTTCGGGTTCGCCGTGAGGCCCCGGCCCATGGTGCCGTCCTGTACACGAGCAACCTCGAAGCGGGTGCCGTCAGGCAAGCCCAGGCAATCCACGATCGCGATCTGGGCGCTGCGGGCCTGGAGGGTGATCTGCTTGGGTTCGCCGATGCCGTTCGCAACCGAGAATTGCCCAGGATCCGCCACCCAGCCGTTGCCAACGGCACCCAGCCGGTAGGTTCCGTCCGCAAGGTCGGTGGTGGCTATCGAGGTTACGCCGTCTGCTGCGAATGGCAATTCGTGCTGGGATCCATCCGGGCAGGCGAACCAGACCATGGCATTCTCGGTCGGTGCCGAGACCGTAACCCGCAGGCAGGCGAGTGTTCGACACTCGAGGACCAGGCTGCCTGGCGCCATCCCCGTGACGGCATCGCATCGCCATAGAGGATGGTCCTGTTGGTCGGAGAGGAACAGTCGGTAGGCACCCGGCTCGAGCTGCAAGGTGATCTGCTCGGTTGGGCAGACTTCCCGATGCACGGCTTGTCGTGGGGAGCAGCGCTGGCCACGCCACCAGAAGCCCGTTGGCAGCTCCGCTCCGGTGGCGGGATCGACCGGATCGGCGTGGAGGGTGACAGGGTCCGGCAGGGTGAGCCCTGCTGGCATCGAAACGCGGACGTCGAGTTGGGCAAGCGGCGAGAGCGCGATCTGCTCGGTCAGCGCGGAGGTCGGCAGCAAGACCGTGGAGTATCCCTCCGCCGCGATTAACAGAGCGGTCGTCTCAGCCGGTAGTGAGGAGCGCTCGATTTGGCCGGCAATCGTGTGGATCCCCGGCGCGCATCCGGCCGCTACGAGGGCGGCTGCCGAGTATCTCCGAGGTTCAGGCTCGGTGGGGAGGCGCAGCGGTGTGACCAGGACGGGGATCGCGATTGGCGCCAGCGTGCGTTCATCGACGAACGTCACGCCGTTTGCCGTCCGCTGGGCTGGGTGGCGCTGTGCGGAATCCGACGCGGGCGCGGCCGCCTGCGCCGATTCCTGTCGTTCGGCATCGTTCGCCGTCGTCGCGCGTCGGGAGTCGTGCGGCGCGAGGATCGCACGGTTCTGCAGTGCCAACCAGGTCACCATGGCGACCAGGACTGCGGCGACGCCGAACTGGGTTGCTTTGCGCATCGCAGAGGCTGCGCCCGAGGGCGGTGTCGACGGCTGGCGAAGGCAAGCAGTGGAAGGCGTCGTCGCGCCGCAGCCGTCGGGTAGCTCGTTGGCGAGGCCACGCGACGCAACGTCGCATGGCCAGCCTACCGGCGTCGTGCCGTGGCCGCAATCAGCCGTGGCCGGGGCATCCCCGCCTCACTGCCCGATGCGCAGCCGCAGGCCATTGCTGAACACCACCCCGAGCGCGTTGCTGCCCGGCACGATCGCCCAGCCTTGCGCGTAGAACTGCAAACCGACGAACGCCGGCGCGCCCGGCACCGCGATCACCGCATTCGCGCCGCTCGGCGACAGGACGAACGGCAACGCACTCGCTTCGCTGGCATCCTGCAGCAGCCAGCAGCCCGGCATGCCGTAGTTGGCGAGCGGCAGTGGCAGGACCAGCGTGCCGAACTGTTGCAGCGACAGCCCGACCGCGCCGAACGCCAGCACCGTGTTGGCGGGCAGGTTGCCGATCGTGAGGCCGAGGGTCTGGCCGAGGCTCGGCACCGACGTGGCGCCGAGCACCGGGCCGCAGCCGGTGCCGTAGGCCGCGACCGAACCGACCACACCGGTGCCGAGGTGCACGCGCAGGTTGTCGATCGCCCACGACTCGTCGTTCAGGGGTTGGATGCCGGGACCTTCCATCGTCATCGCGATCGTCAGCGTGCTGCCGCTGTGCGGGATCGACGCGAAGAACGGGTCGGCGCCGAAATCGTAGGCGCTGTCGGTGTAGTAGCTGCCCGGGCCCGAGAAGCCGAGGTCGGCATGGCGCGCCAACGTGACGCCGGCCGGCGGCACGTAGGTCTGGATCTGCGAGGGCAACGCGTTCGCGAACGCCTCGCGGAACACCGTCAGCCCGTCGACGGTGATCCGGAAGTAGTCGCCCTGCGGGTAGGTGCCAGCACCGTCGAGCGAGTCGATCGCCGCGAACAGGACGTCGAGCTGCAACACCTGGTGCGGCGGCAGGTTGGTCAGCGTCAGCGTGACCGTGTTGCCGGTCGGGCTGCGCAGGAACGACCCCCCGAACGTGCTCCGGGTGCCGAGCCCCGAGAAGCCCTGCACGCCCTCGACGGCGGCGCTGCCCACCGCAAGTTCCGGTGGCATGGCGCCTTCGAAGTTGGTCGCGAAGACCGTCTGGGCAGGGACAGCGGCGGCGGCGAACAGGGCGGCGAGGAGGGTGCGCATGGCAGGAGATGGTAGTCACCCCCTGCAGCGGCAGCGCGCCGCCGAGCGAACGCCGGAATCCGGCCGCGGCGCCTACAGCGCGCCGATGCGCAGCAGCAGCGCTTCGGTGCTGCTGAGCGCGGCCAGTTGCAGCGACGCGTTCAGCTCGAGCTGCAGGGCCTGCAGGTAGAGCGTCAGCCCGGCGAACGCCGGCGCGTTCGGCACGCCGAACGGGATCGTCGCGCTGCCGCCGGCTGGCAGCAGCAGGTTGGTGGCATCCGGCGTCACCAGCAGGTCGCAACCCGGCTGGCCGGCCGGGTGCAGCGCCGCCAGCGGCGTGTTCTGCGTGCCAAAGCCGATCAGGCTGAAGCCGAACGCCCCCGGCGCGAAGCCGGTCGCCGTCACCGTCGTCGTGCGGCCCGTCCACGGCAGCTCGTCGTAGCCGAGGGCCAGGCCGTTGCAGCCTGCGCCGATGCCGTCGACCGTCGCGGTCGTCGCCGCCTGGTAGGCGTAGACGTTGTAAGGCGGCCGCGAGCCCGACGCGGCGGGGTTCTGCCCGCCGGCCTTGTAGACCGTGCCGGTCGCCGACACGAAGCCCGCGAAGAAGCGGCTGATGCGGCCGATCGACGGGTCGTTGTTGTTGTAGGGGGCGGTGCCGGTGGTCGGGTTGGCGTAGATCTGCCAGGAGTTGGTCAGGCAGTCGAACTCGCTGGTGTAGTTGGTCGGCGAGCCGTTGTAGAGCGTCGTGCCGAACACGTACGTGGTGTTCGTTGCCGTGTTGGCGGCGATGCCCTGGCCGCCTTGCATGACGACCCGCTTGCGCAGCGGGTCGTAGACCGCCTGGTTCGCGAACGCGCTGGCCGGGAACGTGCCCTGCCCGGTCGCCCAGTCGTAGGTGCTCAGCAGGTTCCAGTTGCCGCCGTTCCAGGTCCAGACGTCGAGGTGCCGGTAGGGCTCGGTGAAGCCGTTCAGCAGCGTCGAATCGTCGCCGCCGACCAGGATCACGTCGTGGAAGTCGGGGCGCGTCATCAGGCTCGCCATGCGGCGCGCCGGCGGTGCGATGCTCGGCGTGAACTGGATCCACTGCCCACCCAGGAACAGCCACGTCTCGTTGTTGACGGCCAAGGCGCCGGCC
>DAIMFJ010000273.1:1516-7432 GCA_036724695.1 Planctomycetota bacterium | reverse complement strand
GCCGCCGACGCCGACCGTCAGGTAGCACTCGGCCTCCGGGTTGCCGGCGACGCGGAACAGCAGTTCGCGGAACCGGTTCGGCTGCGGCGGCAGCTGTTCCCAACCGGCCGGCACGGTCGCACTCCAGGCGCTGCTGGCAGCGGGATCGCTGGCGGCGCTGCCGGGCCCACCGGCCGGACGCAGCGACTTCGCCAACTGCAGGAAGTGGTCCTTCTCGGGCATCAGCACGGCTGCCGGACCACTCATGCGCAGCGTCGTGACGCGGTCGCCGTCGACCGCGAACACGATCAGCATCGCCGCATCGTCCTTGCCGGAGATCCGGCCGGTCAATTCGACGAGGCGGCCCTTGCGGCCCGCGAACTCGACCTCCGGCAGGCTCTCCGGGGCCGGCGCCGCGGTCTTGCCGGCCTGGTCGACGTACCAACGGCGCAGGTTCATCGCGATGCCGCCGCCGACGCCGACCGTCAGGTAGCACTCGGCCTCCGGGTTGCCGGCGACGCGGTACAGCAGGTTGCGGAAGCGTTCGGGCTGCGGCGGCAGTTCCTGCCAGCCGGCCGGGGTGACGCCGACCCAGGTCACGGCGGCCGACGGCCCTTGGGACTGGCCACCCGGGCCGGTCAAACCGAACCGGTCGCGGGCCCCGAGCGCCCAGTCGGTCGGGCGGCTGTCCTTCGGGAGCACCTTCGGGGCGCCGAATTCGGCCTCCTTGGGCGGCGAACAGCTGGTGGCCACCAGGGCGGTCAACAGCAGCCAGGGAAGGCCGCGGCGAGCGGCCAGGGGCGAGCACGTCATGGTCATGGGGCGATGGCGGCGAGGCGTCGGCCGAAGCGCCAGTATAGGACGCCCAGGCGCAACGCCCGACACGTTTCGAACCGGCGGAACTCCAGGGAATTGCCGATTCTGCCGCTGCGGCCGGAACCACCTCACCGGCCGCATCGCGGCCTGGTCGGGGCTAGAGCTTGCGCTTGAGCACGAACCCGGCGATCTGGTCCAGCGCGTCGCGCGCCGGCCCAGGCGGGAGAACGGACAGGCTGGCGCGCGCCTTCGCAATACGCCGTTCGGCCTCCTGCATCGCATAGGCGACGGCGTGCTCGAGCGGGAACTCGGCGCGCAGCCGCCGCAGGGCTTCCTGCTCGCTCTTGCCGAGCAGGGTGCGCAGGGCTTCGAGCCCCTGCGGGTCGCGCTGCATCAGGTACAGCAACGGCAGGGTGATCTTGCCCTTGCTGAGGGCGGTGCCCAACGACTTGCCGACGATGCGTTCGTCGCCGTCGAGGTCCAGGCAGTCGTCGACGATCTGGAAGGCGATGCCGAGTTCGAGGCCGTACTCCTCGAGCGCACGCAGCCGCGCCTCGGTGCCGGCCGACGGCGGCGGGCTGCTGTAGTGGGCGCCGAGCCGGCACGCAGCGGCGTACAGACTGGCCGTCTTCTCGGCGATCACCGTGAAGTACTGCGCTTCGGTCCACGCGAAGTCGAAACGGTGCAGGACCTGGGTGATCTCACCCTGGCAGATCACCCGCACCGTCTCGGCGAGCAACCGCGCCGCGGTTGGATCCGGCAGCTGCACGGCCATGTGGAAGGCCTTGCTCAAGATGTAGTCGCCGAGCAGCACCGCCACCTCGACGCCCGACATCTGGTTGACGGTCGGCAGCCGGCGCCGCACGTTGGCGCTGTCGAGCACGTCGTCGTGCACCAGGGTCGCGGTGTGCAGCAGCTCGACGACCTTGGCGACCGTCAGCACATCGTCGCCGAGCACGCCGCCGTGGGTCGCGCCGCGGACCGCCATGCCGGCCAGGAACGTCAGCACCGGCCGCAGCTGCTTGCCCCGGAACCCACCGACGTGCTCGATCAACGGCAGCATCTCGCGCTGCCCCGGGGCGAGGTCGGTCGTCAACTCGCGGTTCAGCCGGTCGAGCTGCGGCCGCACCAGGTTGAGGATGTCGTGGAGCGCCAGCGTCTCCGTCACTGACCCGTTCCCCCGGACTTGCCGCCCGAACCGTCGGCGGCGCCGTCGTCGCCCGGCTTGCCGCCGGCCGACTTGTCGGCCCCCTCCTTGAGGCCACGCTTGAACTCGGTGATCCCCGAGCCCAGCGACCGGGCCATGCCGGGCAGGCGATGGCCGAACAGGAGCAGGGTGACCACCAGGATGGCTATCCACTCCCAGTGGTTCATCGTGATGATGGCGAGCATCGGGGGGTTCCTCGGGCGGTGATTATTGGGCCACCGGGCCGGGGACGCCAGCGCGGGACCACCACAAACTGGGGAAAGCGCGCCGGAGCCCCGACTTTCGGGCGGCGCCGAAGTTCTCAGGCCGGCGGCTGCCGGTCCAACCAGGCTTGCCAGGCAGCCGGGTCCTCACCGAGGTCCTGCCCGACCAACCGGGTCAGGTTCTGGCGGCAGCTCTGCCGCACCCCGACATCGGTCGAGGCCAGCGCGGCGACCAGCAGCCGGACGGCCTCGCGCTTGGCTTGCGGGTTCTGCGCCGCGGTCGACTGGCCGGCCGCGCCGTCGCGGAACTGCCGCAGCGCCGCCAGCACGCCGCTCATCATCGTGTGCAGCCGGAACGCCTCGCCCCACAGCAGCAGCAGGCAACCGAGTGTAGCGGCGAGCACTGCCCGCAGCACTGCGTTCGGGCCCAACAGGCCGTCGAGCCAGGCCCGACCGGGCAGCCAGGGTTCGAACACGGCGACGCCGAGCACGACCAGCAGCAGCAGCGGCGTCAGCAGGCGGATGCGCACGGGGACTCGGGTGGGATGCAGGCCGGTCGGCGGCGCGTCGGGACCTGGCTGCCGAGCAGCCAGGCGCGCGCCTCGCCGGTCAGCGCGTCAGGACCTTCTTCATCGTCGCGCCGAGGATCGACGGCGTGTCGCAGACGTGCACGCCAGCGCGCGCCATCGCCGCCTTCTTCTCCTTCGCCGTGCCCTTGCCGCCGCTGATGATCGCACCGGCGTGGCCCATGCGCTTGCCGGGGGGCGCGGTGGCGCCGGCGATGAAGCCGACCACGGGCTTCTTCACGTACTGCTTCAGGAACTCGCAGGCTTCCTCTTCGGCGGTGCCGCCGATCTCACCGATCATGATGATGCCGTCGGTGGCGGGATCGTCCTGGAACAGCTTCAGGCAGTCGATGAAGTCGAGGCCCTTGATCGGGTCGCCGCCGATGCCGATGCAGGTCGACTGGCCCATGCCGACGCTGGTGACCTGCCAGACCGCTTCGTAGGTCAGCGTGCCGCTGCGCGACACGATGCCGACCTTGCCGGGCCGGTGGATGTAGGCCGGCATGATGCCGATCTTGCAGCCGGTCTTGTCGGTGACCGGCGTGATGATGCCGGGGCAGTTCGGGCCGATCAGGCGCGTCTTGCCGCCCTTCATGAAGTCCTTGACCATCGCCATGTCGGCCACCGGGATGCCCTCGGTGATCGTCACGGCGAGGTCGAGCTCGGCGTCGACCGCCTCGCAGATCGCGTCGGCGGTGAAGGCCGCCGGCACGTAGATCATCGACACGGTGGCGCCGGTGGCCTGCTTGGCCTCGCGCACGGTGTCGAACACCGGCACGCCCTCGATGGTCTGCCCGCCCTTGCCCGGCGTCACGCCGGCCACGACCTTGGTGCCGTAGGCCAGCGAATTCTTGCTGTGGAACATGCCCGCTTCGCCGGTGAAGCCCTGGCACAGGATCTTGGTGTTGCCGTCGATCAGAACGCTCATGGTGTACTCCTGGTGCTGCTGGCTCAGCGGATGGCCGCGACGATCTTCTCGGCCGCTTCGTCGAGCGAGGTGGCCGACTGCAGGTTCATGCCGGACTCGGCGAGCAGCTTCCTGCCCAGCTCGACGTTGGTGCCTTCCAGGCGCACCACCAGCGGCACCGAGAGGTTGACCTCCCTGGCCGCGGCGATCACGCCCTCGGCGATCGTGTCGCACTTCATGATGCCGCCGAAGATGTTGACCAGGATGCCCTTCACGTTCTTGTCCGAGAGCAGGATCTTGAACGCGTTGGTGACCTGCTGCTTGTTGGCGCCACCGCCGACGTCGAGGAAGTTCGCCGGCATGCCGCCCTTCTGCTGCACGACGTCCATCGTCGCCATCGCCAGGCCGGCCCCGTTGACCATGCAGCCGATGTTGCCGTTCAGGGCGATGTAGTTGAGGTCGAACTTCTTCGCCTCGATCTCCTTGGGATCCTCTTCGTTGAGGTCGCGCAGCTCCTGGACGTCCTTGTGCCGGAACAGCGCGTTGTCGTCGAAGCTCATCTTCGCGTCGAGCGCCTTGACCTCGCCCTGCGTGGTGACGATCAGCGGGTTGATCTCGCACAGCGAGGCGTCGAGGTCCATGAACGCCTTGACCAGCGCCCCGAGCAGCTTGGCACCGGCCTTGGCCTGGTCGCCGCTGAGGCCGAGGTGCTTGGTGATCGCGCGGGCCTGGAACGGCAGCAGGCCCTTGACCGGGTGGATGCGGTGGCGGGCGATCGCCGACGGCTTGTGCTCGGCGAGTTCCTCGATGTCCATGCCACCCTCGGCCGCGGCGATCACCACCGGCGCCTGCGCGCCGCGGTCCATCACCACCGCCAGGTACATCTCGCGGGCGATGTCGCTGCCGGCCTCGACGTAGATCGTCTGCACGACGCGCCCTTCGGGTCCGGTCTGGTGCGTGACCAGCGCCTTGCCGAACAGGCCCGCGGCGATCTGCTGCGCGTCGGCGGCGCTGCGCACCAGCTTGACGCCGCCGGCCTTGCCGCGGCCACCGGCGTGGATCTGCACCTTGACGACGGCCATCGGCAGGCCGAGGTCCGTGAACGCCTTGCCGACTTCCTCGGCGGTCTTGCAGACGATGCCCTTGCTGACGGGCACGCCGAACTTGGCCAGCAGCTGCTTGGCCTGGTATTCGTGGATGTTCATGGGCGGTAGAGGGCGAACACGGTAGCGAGCGCCCCCGCCCGCGTCGACGGCGCCGCCGCCTTTCTCGCCGTCGGCGCCGGACCGAGCGGCCGCCCAACCCGCCCCGGAACGACGACGACGCGGCCGGCCCGGGGGCCGACCGCGTCGTCGCAGGTTCACCGGGACGCCCGGCTCAGCGGCAGGGCTTGGTCGGCAGTTCGACCATCGCCGCCGGGGCGGCGGGCGCACCGGGGCCGGCGGCCTGCCCACCACCGAACAGCTCGTGGATCTCCTGCACCACGTCGCGGTGCTCGGCGCCGACCTCGATCGCGTCGCCGCCCTCGAACACCATGTCGTTCTCGAGCATGCGCTGGGCGACGTCGAGGCGCTTGCGCACGGCGGTGATCACTTCCTTGGCCTGGCTCAGCGCGGTGCTGTCCAGGTCGAACCGGCTGCTGTTGGCGGCCAGTGCCTCGACCTGCTGCTGCTGGGTCTTCAGCGCGCGGACCTGGTCGGCCAGGGCTTCACGCTCGCTGCGCACCGCGTACAGACGCTGCTGGGCGGCGTCGACGGCCTTGCTCTGGCGCTCGATCAGGGCCTTCTTGGCCTTGAGGATCGCGCTGTTGTTGACGTAGCTGTCCTTGGTGCGGCGCAGCTCGGCCTCGACGCGCCGGCGCGAGCCGAACTCGGCGGCGAGCTGGACCTGGCCTTCGCCGTCGCTGCTGAGCATGCGGGCGCCGACCTTGAGCTTCTTCTCCTCCTGGTCGACGGCCTGCTCGAGGCGCTGCACGGAACGTTGCAGCTCTTCGAGTTCGACCTCGGCACGGGCCAGGTCGCGCTTGCAGGTGTCGATCTGCGGGTCGATCTGCTGGATCAGGTGCTCGGCACGCTTGATCTCTAGATCGACCGGGATCTGCCCGACGACGCCCTCGCGCACCGTGGTGGCCGCGGTCGCCACGTAGCTCGGGAACGCGGTGCCGAGCAACAGGAAGCCAGCCCCACCGAGCACCGCTCCGGAGAGGATCACCAACTTGATGGTCTTGCCGATCATTTC
>DAIMFJ010000273.1:0-1506 GCA_036724695.1 Planctomycetota bacterium | reverse complement strand
GGTAGGGAGACGGGAGCCAGTCCGGCTCCGATGCCCCCCTCTGCGCGGCAACGCGCTGGATATTCGCGCCGCGCCGAGAAATCCGCGGGCTGGCAACCTGTCGAAGAACGGCTCCGTTGCCGAGGGCCCGGGATCTGGCTCGAGATCAAGGAGCGAGAACGGAGTTGCAGCCGCGGACGCCACGCAGTTCGAGCGACGCAGAGATCGAGCCAGATACCGCGGCCGCAGGCAGGATGCGTTCTTCCACAGGCTGCTAGGCGCGCCCGCGCCGCAGTTCGGCCACCGTCGAACGCAGCAACCGGTCGCGCAGGTCGGCGAGGGCCGGCGCCTTGGCAAGGTCGTCCTGGGCCCGCAGGTCGTCCAGCACCGCGTTGCAGTACGGGCACTGGCTTTCGGTCAGGTGGAACCGCACGAACTCGGCCGCGCCACCCGCCAGGGCCCCCTGGGCGAAGCCCTGCAGCAAGTGCGGGTGCGGACACGAGATGCGTTCGTCGCGCCAGACGCTGGCGACGGTGAACACGAGGTGCGGATCGACGTCGGGTTCGTTCATCGCGCCCCCGGCTGCCACAGGCCCAGGAACAACGAGTGGTTCGGATCGAACTGCCGGGCCAGGCCACGCAGGCGTTCCAGGGCCCGGAACTTGATGCCGGCGATGGTCTTCTCGTCGGCGACCCCAAAACGCGTCGCCGCCTCCTTGTTGCGCCGGCCGAGCACGAACAGGTACTCGAGGATCATCAGCTTCTGGAACTCCCCCGCCTGCCACAGTTCCCCGACGTGCTGGCGCAGGATGTCGGCGAGCACGCGGCGCTGCCGCCCACCGTCCTCCTTGTTCACGACCTGATCCTTCGGGGCCGGGGCGGCGTCGTGGGCCAGGTTGTCGAGCCACAGCTGGCTGCCGTCGGCCGCGTCGTCGGCGACGCCCGGCACCAGCGTCAGACGATGCTTGCGGTAGTGGTCGATGACGCGGTTCTTGGCGATGCCGAACAGGTACTGGTCGAGCGAGTAGGTCGCGTCGAACGTCGCGATGCCGCGCACCGCCCCCAGGAACACGTCCTGGGTCAGGTCCTCGGCGGTCTGGTGGTCGCCGACGTACCGCTTGCAGTAGAAGTAGATGCGGCGGAAGTAGTCGTCCTGCAGCTCGGCCCAGGCGGCGTCGTCCATGCGTTGCAGGCGGGCGATGTCGTGGGGACTTCTCGGCATGGCGGTTGGCGGCGCGGGCGCCGCGCGGCGGACGACAGTGTAGCTGGGATAGGTGTCGCGGAGAACGCCACCCTGGCCAGCTGCTGGGTCAGGCCGCGCGGACGATCGTCAGCACGGCGACGACCACCAGGACCAGCAGCCCGATCAGCGCCGCGAGACCGATCAGGCGGGCCAGCATGCCGAGCAGGGTCAGCGGCAGGCCGACCAGCCAGCCGCCGCCGCGACCGATCACCGCGGCGATCAGCTTGACCGGCAACAGCAAGAGCCACGCCCCCCACTCGACGGTGGCGACCAACAGCGCGACGA
>DAIMFJ010000272.1:0-7434 GCA_036724695.1 Planctomycetota bacterium | reverse complement strand
TGGTCCTTGGCCCGCCCCTCGACGGTGATCGCGCCGTCGGCGTCGCGCCGCGCGCCGGCGACGACGCCCTGCAGGCCGAGTCGTTCGATCGCAAGGCGGCCGGCGTCGTGCCGCCGCCCGGCCACCTCGAGTCTGCCGATGCGAACCTGGTCCTCCGGACTGCCGAACGTCGCATCGTGCACGGTCGCGTCGATCCGACCGTCGGCGGCCCGGGCCACGTCGACGGCGACGATCGCGTCGCAGCTGGCCGGCAGGCTCACGCCGCGAACCGCCAGCCAATCGCGCAACGGCGCGGCGGTGACGCCGCTGGCCCGCAAGGTCGTGCGCAACGCCAGCGCCCCGGCGGCGCTGCGCAGCGCCCCGTCGGCGAGGGCCAGTTCCTGCCAGAGGGCCGGCGCCGAGCAGCGCACGGCGAAGGGCGTCTCGAGAGCCCCGTCGCGCCACTCGGCCGGGCCGGCGGCGGCGGTGAACTCGAGAGCCGCCGCGCCGTCCAGGGCCAGCCGCGCATCGGTGCGGGTCTCGACGCGCAGCGCCCCGTTCGTCTCGATCGCCACCGTCACGGTGCCGCGCAGCTCGGCGTCGGCGAGGCGGGCCGGGTCGGCGAACGGGCTGCGCAGCGGTTCGAACAGGTGGTGCTGCAGGCGCAAGCCGCGACCGTCCAGCGCGAACGCGACGGCGAGGCTGGTCGGCGTGTTCTGCAGCGACGCGGTCAGCTCGAGGTGGTCGAGGCGGTCTTCGCCGTGCACGCGCAGCGTCAAGCTCCCGGGCCGCAGCGGGTCGCCGAGGTCGTCGGCGATCAGGTCGGCGACCCAGGCTTCGAGCGGGGGCGCGTCGGCCGGCGTGCCGAGGTCGCGCAACTCGAGGCGCAGGTCGAGCGCCCGCAGCTTGCCGAGCCGCAGCGGCAACGAGAAGTCCGGGGCGGTCGCCGGCGTGGCGGCCGGGGCCGGTGCAGCCGCGGGGCTGGCCGGTGGCAGCGGCAGCATCAAGGTGCCGTCCGGACGGCGGGCCAAGGCCACGCGAGCCCGCGTCAGCCGGACCTCGTCGACGACCAGGTCGCCGTGCAGCAGGTCCCAGGTCGACATCGAGGCCTGGATGCTGTCGCAGTGCAGCAGATCGGGCAGCCCCGGCTGGTCGGGCCCGGTCGGGCCCCGCACGACGAGGTCGTCGAGCTGGACGTCGAGGCCGAGCAGCGACAGCGACGCGGCGCGGCACTGCACCGACCAGCCGGCCGCCGCGGCCGCGCGTTCGACGAGCCAGGGCAGGCACAGCGACAGCCCGACCCGCAGGGCCAGCGCGATCGCCAACAACCACAGCAGGCGGCGACGCCAACGCCGCGGTTTCGCCACCGGTGCGCTCATCGGCGCACCTCGGCGGGGCTGGCGGCCCGCAGCGCGGCCCGGCGCGCGGCTTCGTCCGCCAGCGGGTCGTAGCCAGGCACGGCGAGATCGCGTGCGGCGAGCCAGTCGTGGCCGTGCACGCGCCCGTGCACGGTCAGGTCGCCGAGCGAGTCCTGGTTGTCGGCGCGTACCGCGGCCCAGAACGCAGTGGCGTCGGAACTGCTCGCCAGGGCCTCGCCCAGTCCGTACGGGTCGAGCGCCAGACTGCCGAAGTGCCGCAGCAGGCAGGCGCGCGTGCCCGGGGACAGCGCGTCCCGCTGCGCGGCGTCGGCGAAGCTGCTCCAGATCGCGACGGCGAGCGGCCAGTCGGCGGCTGCGTCTGGGTGCGTGCGCAACGCGGCCACGCGGCGACTGGCGTCGATCAGCACCGATTCCTCGGCCGTCACCAGGGCGTCGACCAACGCCGTGTCGCCGCCGCGCAACACCATCGCCACCAAGGCGCCGCGGCGGTGCTGCGCGCCGATGCTGCGCGCCACCAGGTCGAGTTGTGCCTCGCGCAACGTCGGTGGCGCTTTGGGGGCGGCAGCGGCCGGTTCGGTCGGTGCCGGTTCGGTCGCTGCGGTCGGTGGCGGCAGCTCGGCACCGGGCACGATCTCGAACAGCAGGCCGCCGGTGGCCGGCGGCGTGCCCGGCACGAAGTAGACCGTGCGCTCGGCCAGCGGGGTGCGCAGGTGCACGTGCAGCGCTGCGCCGTCGGCCTGCTGCACGCGGAACGCCACGCTCAGGTGGCCGTCGTCGCGCCGCCGCAGTTCGACGGCCGGCAGGCCGGCGAGGTCGCTGCTCCAGCGGCTCGTCGCACCGCTGCGGACGGCGTGCTCCGCACTGGCCACCGGCACGCTGGCCGCCGGCAAGGGGCCGGCAGGCAAGCGCAGCCAGCCGGCGGTCGGCGCGGCGCCGCGGAACGGTTGGTTGCGTTCGGCGGCGACCAGCAGCACCTCGTCGGCCATCGCAGTGCCGTCCGGTGGCGTCGGGACACCGTGGAGCGCCACGGTGACGGTGCGGCCCGTCGTTGCACGTACCGCGTCGAGATCGGCGATCTCCGCGACCTGCAGGGCCGCTTGCGGTGCCTGCCACGGCGGTGGCGGGCTGGCGCAGGCAGCGGTCAGCAGGACTGGCAGCAGGAATCGCATCGGCAGCATGGCGGGAAACGGCCAACCAGCGTAGGCCGCTCGGCAGAGCGCGCCAAGGGTACTTGCTGGGGAGAACTCTCCACTGGAGTGTGGAGAGTCGATCCGCCGTCTGCCGCGGCCAGGCGCGCCCGTTCAGCCGCGCTGCAGTTGCAGCAGCGGCATCACGATCGCGATGACGATGCCGGCGACGACCACCGCCAGCGCGACGATGATCAACGGTTCGATCACCGACGTCAGCTTCTGGGTCGCGAGGTCGACCTCTTCGTCGTAGGTCGCGCCGACGCGTTCGAGCATCTCCTCGAGGTTGCCGGCCTGTTCGCCGACCCCGACCATGTACGACACCGTCGGCGGGAACGCGCCGCTCATCTTCATCGGCGTCGACAGGTCGGTGCCCTCGATGACGCGGTCGTGCACCTGCTGCAGGGCGTTCTGCAGCACCTTGTTGTCGAGCACGTTCTTGGTGACCTGCAGCGCCTGCAGGGCCGGTACGCCCGAGCGCAGCAGCGTCGCCAACGTGACCGTGAAGCGGGCCATCGACTGCTTCTTCATCAGGTCGCCGAACACCGGCAACTTCAGTTTGAAGCTGTCCCACAGCAGGCCGCCGCGCGGGCTGTTGACGAACATCTGGAACGCGATCGTCAGCAGCAGGATGCCGACCAGCACCAGCAGCCAGTAGTCGACCAGGAAGTCGCTGGCGGTGATCAGGATGTGGGTCGGCAGCGGCAGGTCCTGGCCGCGGCCCTTGATCAGCTGGGTGACGCGCGGCACCACGAACACCATCAACACCGCGACGACGATCACGCCGACCACGACCATGATCAGCGGGTAGATCAGGGCCGCGCCGACCTTGTTCTTGAGGCGCGTCTGGGCCTGCAGGAAGCCCGCCAGCCGGATCAGCACCTTGTCGAGCGCGCCGGACGACTCGCCGGCCTTGACCATGTTCGAGTACAGGTCGCTGAAGTAGCCGGGGTGGTTGAGCACTGCGTCGCCGAACGGCATGCCCTGGGTGACCTTCTCGCGGATGTCGCGGAAGGTGCTCTCGATCTTCTTGTCGGGCGCCTGCTCGATGACCATGCGCAGCGCTTCGGCCAGCGGGATGCCGGCCTGCAGCAGCGAGGCCATCTGGCGGGTCACCGCGGCGATCTGCTCGGTGCGCTGCTTGTTGGGGGTCTCGACGCCGGTGACGCCGCGGATCTTGATGCCGCGCTTCTGTTTGCTCTTCGCCTCCTTGATGTCGGTGACGAAGAGCTTGTCCTTCTTCAGCTTCTGGCGCGCGTCGCGGGTCGTGTCGGCATCGATGATGCCCTTCTTGACCTTGTTGGCGCCGTCGACTGCCTTGTATTCGAAGATGGGCACGGGGGGTCTTCTGGGCTCACAACACGTCGAGCTGGGTGACGCGCAAGACCTCGTCGGGCGTGGTCAGCCCGGCGAGCAGCTTGTCGACGCCGTTCATGCGCAGCGTGCGCAGACCGCGTTCGAGGGCCCCGCGCTTGATCTGGCTGGCGGTGGCCTTCTCGATGATCTGTTCCTGCACGACCGGGTCGATCGGCATCACCTCGTAGATCGCGGTACGGCCCGAGAAGCCGGAGCGGAAGCACTCGTCGCAGCCCTTGCCGACGAAGATCTTGCCGCCCGGGAACTGGTCCTGGGTCAGCTTGAGGTCCTCGAGGAAGTAGCGCTGCTTCTGGTCGGGTTCGACCGGTTCGCGGCAGTTCGGGCAGATCGTGCGCAACAGGCGCTGGGCGATCACCAGCAGCAGCGACGACGACACCAGGTACGGTTCGACGCCGATGTCGATCAGGCGGCTGATCGTCGACGCCGAGTCGTTGGTGTGCACCGTCGAGAACACCAGGTGGCCGGTCAGCGCCGCCCGGATCGCGATGTCGGCGGTCTCGTTGTCGCGCACCTCGCCGACCATCATCACGTCGGGGTCCTGGCGCAGGAACGAACGCAGCCCGGCCGCGAACGTCAACCCCTTCTTGGTGTTGACCTGCACCTGGCTGATGCCGTCGAGGTTGTACTCGACCGGGTCCTCGATGGTCAGGATGTTGAGGTCCGGCGCGTTGATCGCGTCCAGGCACGCGTACAGCGTCGTGGTCTTGCCCGAGCCGGTCGGCCCGGTCACGAAGATCACGCCGTGGCTGTAGTTGATGTAGCGGCTGATCGTGCGGTGCTGGTCGTCCGACAGGCCGATCTGGTCCAGCGAGTAGACCTTGGTCGTCTTGTCGAGGATGCGGAACACGACGCGTTCGCCGCCCGCCACCGGCACCGTGCTGATGCGCACGTCGACGTCGCCGTCGCCGACGCGGATCGAGGCGCGGCCGTCCTGCGGCAGGCGCCGCTCGGCGATGTCCATCTTGCCCATCACCTTGACGCGGCTGACGATCGCCTCCTGCGCGCGCTTGGGGATCGACTCCATGTCGTACAGCACGCCGTCGATGCGCATGCGCACCTGCAGGCGGTCGCCGTAGGGCTGCAGGTGGATGTCCGAGGCGCGCAGCTTGAGCGCCTGGAACAGCAGCATGTTGACCAGCTTGATGACCGGCGCCTTGTTGGCATCGAGGAGGTCTTCCGACTCCTGGATGTTCTCGGCGATGCTGACGATGTCGGTGTCCTTGACGTCCTGCAGCGCCTCGTCGACGCCGTCGGCCTTGTGCCGGTAGGCGCGGTTGATCAGCGTCGCGATCTCGCTGCGCGGCGCCAGCACGGCCTCGATCTCGCGCGACAGCAGCGTCGCCAGGTCGTCCATCGGCTGCACGTCGAGCGGCCGGTGGGTGGCGACCCGCAGCACCGCGCCGGTGTCCTCGATGGCGATCAGGCCGTGCGTGCGGGCGAACTGCACCGGCACGTGGTGGATGAAGTTGCCCGGCACGGCGGTGCCGTCGAGGCTCGGGCGGAACTCGAGGCCGAGGAAGTCGGCGAAGAACTGCAGGCACTTCGGCTCGGTCAGCAGGTTCTTGCCGATCAGCAGCTGGTCGAGCTGCTGGCCGGTCTCGCGTTCGGCGACCAGCACTTCGTCGATCTGCGACTGCGCCAGGCCGGCCTTGCGCAGCAGGCCCTGCCGGATGCGGTCGGCGAACACCGTGCTGGTGGGGGTTGGGGACACCTCGGTCATCGCCGGCCCTCGTCGCCGTTCGGCGCCTGCGGGCTCGGCATCGGCGGGGCGGTCGAGGTGCCCGGCCGGACCGCGAAGTCACTCGGCGTGGTGCGCCGGTAGGTCGGCAGTTCGTACTCGCCCTGCAGGTCGAGGTCCTCGGACGTCGTGCCGGGGTCCTCCAGGTTGCGGGCCTGCGCCCCGGCGGTGCCGGTCCACTTGCGGTCGATCAGCTGCAGGCGGCGGTTGCCGATGTACTTCTCGGCCTCGAGCTTCTTGTTCAAGCTGGCGTGCCAGAGGTCCTGGAAGTCGTCCTCGTCGAGGATCGTCGGCGTGACGAAGAAGTACAGGTTGGTCTTGTTGCTGGTCGACTCGCTCTTGCGGAACAGGAAGCCCAGGACCGGGATGTCCTTCAGGAACGGGACGCCGCCGTCGCTGTAGGACTCGCTGTCCTCGATGACGCCGCCGAGCACCATCGTCGCGTCCGACGGCATGGTCACCTGCGTCTTGACCGTGCGGCGCACGGTCACGCCACCGCCGGTCGCCGAGTTCGGGTCGAACGCGCCGATGAAGCGCGACACCTCGAGGCTGACGTTCAGGCGCAGGTAGTTGTTCGGCGAGATCGTCGGCGAGATCTCCAGCGTGATACCGGCGTTGCGCGGCGCGCCGGCACCGGTCTGCGTACCGGTGGTGTTCTGCGTGTTCTGCAGGGTCGGGCGCTCCTCCTCGGTCTTGACGATCGCGGTCTCGTTGTTGTTCACGAGCACGCTCGGCAGCGACAGGATGTTGGCCTGGTCGTCGGTCGACAGCGCGTTGATCAGCACCGGCATCGCGAAGTCGCCGCCGCTGATGATGCCGCCGGTGATGCCTTGCAGCGGGTTGTCGAAGTCGGGCAGGCGGGTGTCCGGCAGCCCGTCGTCGTCGGTGTCCTCGAACACCGACTGGCCGTAGTTCGTGAAGCCGAAGCCGCGCGTGAAGTCGCCGTCCTCCTTGAGGTCGATCAGGCCGAGCTCGACGCCGATGCGATCGAGCGCCCCGGTGGTCAGTTCGACCAGTGCGGCCTCGATCAGCACCTGCGGCTGGCGGGTGTCGAGGTTGTCGATCAGCGCCAGGATCTGCTTGTACTTGGTCTGCGCGGCCGACACGAGCAGGCTGTTGCTCTCCTTGTGGGCCTGGATGACGGTGCGGCGCGTGCGCCGCGCTGCCGAGGCACCGGCGGCCGCACCCTGCTGGGCCTGCTGCTCGGCCTGGTTGTCCTCCTGCATGAACTGGTTCAGCGTCGTGCGCAGGTCGTCGGCGAGCACGTTCTTGAGCCGGATCACGCTGGCGGCGCCGTCGACCGGCTGGCCGGGCACGTCGAGCCGGGCGATCAGGCCGCGCGCCTCGTCGACCTGCTCGCGGGTGCCGCTCAGCACCACCGACTTCTGCGTCGAGTTGACGACCACCTTGAGCTGTGGCTGGCCGCTGGCGGCGCCGGCGGCACCCTGTGCGGCACCCTGTTCCTGCAGCACCTGCTGGCGGATCCGGCTGCGGCTCTCGAGCACCTCGGTCAGGATCGGTTCGAGTTCTTCGGGCGCGGCGTGCTCGAGCACGACGACCTGCACGACCAGGTTCGGCTGTTCGACCGGCACGTCGACCAGCTTCAGCAGTTCGCTCGCCGCATAGACCTGCGGGCCGTAGCCCTGCAGCAGCATCGCGGTGTTGTTGCCGACGTTGCCGAGCGTCAGGCCGCCGCCGCCGGTCGGCGCGCCGGTCGCCGCGAAGAACGGCCGCAGCGCGTTGGTGGCGATCGTCGCGTTGATGTTCTTCAGCG
>DAIMFJ010000271.1:4474-7435 GCA_036724695.1 Planctomycetota bacterium | reverse complement strand
CACCAGAAGCGCCAATCGGTCATGTCTTCGGTGAGCTCGACCCCGCCCCGACCGGTCTGGCCCGGCCGGCCGCCGCCGGGGCCGCCTGGACCGCCGGTTCCCGGTCCCGCCGCCCCAGGCGTGACCGGCCCACCAGGGGTCGGTGCGCCCGGCGTGCCCGGGCCACCCGTGACCGGGCCCGCCGGCCCACTGCCGCCACGGCCGCCTGCCCCGGGCGGCACCACGTCGGCCGGGCCGCGGTATTGGCCCCCGTGGGCGAGGCCGGTTTCGGGCAGCAAGGCCAGCAGGACCGCGCTGCACACCATGGGAAGAACGCTCGTTCGCATTGTCGAAGCTCCTGCAGTCGCCGTGCAACGCACGGTGGTTCGCTCGGGCCCGCCAGCCATGCGGGCGGACGCCAGGGGCGTTGGCGCGCCTGGCGGTGCAATGCATTGCAAGCACGATGCCAACCTGGAGCTGCGGTGCGGCAACGTCACCTGGCCGCGACGATCCGGGTGCGAACGTTACCCAAGCGCCACAACAGGGCGACCGCCGCGGCTGCTTGGAGCCGCAAAGCTCGACGTCGCAAGCGGCTCGCGCAGGGCCCCTTGCGCGCGCGGGTGCGCATTCGGGACCGGGTGAGGTATGCGCAGGGGAGAGCTAGAGCTGGCCGACCTCGACCGTCGCGGCATTCGAGAGCACGAAGCCTGCTGGATTGGTGCCGAGGGCGAGCACCGCACCTTGGATGTGGAACTGCAAGCCGACGAATGCGATGGCGGTCGGGATCGTCCAGGTCTTGCTCGCCATGCCGCCAGCGCTGGCGAGCAACTCCGTGACTTCCGGGGCGATCCACGCCTGGCAGCCGGGCATCCCAAAGGCGGTGAGCTCACGCGGCAGCGGCTGACCATTCCAGTGGGTGTTGGACAGTCCGCCCAGGAGCAGCGCCGGACTGTAGATCGACCCGGGCAGTTGGCTCAGTTGCACGGTGAAGGACTGCCCCACGAACGGCAACGACCCAGGTGCCGCCTGTAGCTGCGGGGTGCCGCTACCCCACGAGCAGCCAGCACCGAACGGGGTGCAACGCGCCGGGGCAGTCACCGGGGCGTCGAGCTCCCAGTGGCCTTGGTAGTAGGTACTGAACTCCTGACCGCGAAGCAGCACGAGGCGATCCCGGCTCGAATCCAGCTCGAGTTCGAAGTAGCTCATCCCCGGCGGCGTGCCGGTCGACGCGAGCGGCACCCACGTGGTGCCGGTCCAGTGCCACAGATCGTTCAGGCGCAGCGTCTGGCCATAACCGCCGAACAGCAGCAGCTTGCGACTGCCACCGGTCCAAGCGAGGCCCGCTTCGCGCCGCCCGGGCGGCGACGTCGCAGGAAAGCGCTGCTGCCATACCGAGCCATTCCACTCCCAGGTGTCGGCGAGCACGCCGCTGCCGCTGGTGCCCCCGAACAGGACGACCCGCTGCCGCTGTTCGTCATAGGCCATGGCGTGCTGCTCGCGAGGCGCCGGCCCGCCGCTGGCGCGCAGTACCCACGAACTGCCGGTCCAGGCGTACGTCGAGCCCTTGAGTCCTCCGCCGCCCGCCCCGCCGAAGCGCACCACCTCGCCGCGCGCGTGGTCGTACGCCAGGCGCAGGTCGTAGTGGTCGAGGTCTTCCTGCCAGGCCGCATTGTGGCGCATCACCCAGAAGGTCCCGTTGTACTCCCAGGTGTCCGAGCGACGGCCGGTGCTGCTCAAGCCGCCAGCGAGCACGATCACGCCGCGGCCCGCGTCGAACACCATGTCGTGCTTGTCGCGGAACGACGGCCGCACGCCGGTGGTGATCTCGCTCCAGGTGCCGTTGCTGAGTTCCCATTGCGTCTGCACCGATGCCGCCCCATTCGGCGTCTCCTCGCGGCCACCGAAGGTGACGAGCTTGTTGCGCAGCGGATCGAACGCGCTCGCGAAGTTCATGGCGAATCGAGGTGTCGCCGAGGTGGTCAGGTTGGTCCAGATCGCCTGTTGCGCGAGCGCTTGGCTGGCGCCTGGCCCAAGACAGCAGAGCACCGCCCACAGGTTCGTTCGCATGCCCCCCAGTCTCGGCAACCCAGCGAAAACGGTCAATCCCCTCGAAGCGGCCCAACCATCCGGCCAATCCGCCGGTACCCACCCACCAGCCCGGCCACCCCACCAGCCGATACGGGAAGGTGGTCCGACCTGGTTCCAACCCACTGCCGAAGCCGGCGCCGCTGCCGGGCACGCGCACGAGTTGCGCGCTGCTGACGATCTGCACGGTGCTGTTGGCGTGGCCGTGGGCCGAGGCGAGTTGGACGCTGTTGGTGCGGCCGTTCTACTTCGGGTTGTTGTTCTGGTTCTTCTGGCGGACCAGCCGCGCGCACCCGAGCCTCGCCGGGCAGGCGATGCGACTGGTGCAGACCGGGTTCCTGGTGCTGTGGCTGTCGTTCTCGGTGGTGGCCGTGCTGCACTTCGCCGCCCCCGAACCCAGCCCGGCCACGCTGCGCTACCTGCGCGAAGCCGGCGAGAGCGGCGCGATGTTCCTGCTCGGCATCACGTCGATCGCCTACGGGATGATGCTGTGGATCCCGCAGGTGCTGGCCAGCCACCGCAACCTCGACCGCGACGTCGCGGTGCAACGGTCGGCGTTGGCCAGCGTGCAGAGCGAACGTTCGCTGCTCGAGCAGCGACTGGTCGAAGCCGACCGCCGCGGCATGCTCGGCGAACTCGCGGCGACGATCGCCCACGACCTGCGCAACCCGCTGACGATCGTCAAGGGCACCGCCGAATCGCTGTGCCGCAAGCCGCGCACGGCCGCCGAGGTCGCCGAACACACGCAGGTGATCCGCCGCAACATCGACAAGGCCGACCGCACGATCGCTGCGTTGATCGATCTGGGCCGGCCGCGCGCGGCCAGCCGCGAACGGCAGTCGGTCCACGAACTGCTCGACGAGGTGCACGAACTGGTCACCGTCGAAGCGCGGCGCC
>DAIMFJ010000271.1:0-4464 GCA_036724695.1 Planctomycetota bacterium | reverse complement strand
TGCGGCCCGCGGCGACGACCGCGCCGAGTTCGACCGGGTGCTGCTCGCCCAGGCATTGCTCAACCTGGTGCTGAACGCCTGCCAGGCCAGCCAGCCGCACGGCACCGTGACGCTGCAGACGCGGCGCTTCGCGAACGCGCGCGGCGCGCTGGTCGCCTGCCTCGTCACCGACCGCGGCAGCGGGCTGCCGCCCGATTGGCGCACGCGGCTGTTCACGCCGTTCTTCACCACCAAGCCGGACGGCACCGGCCTGGGGCTGTCGAGCTGCCGCCGCATCGCCAAGGAACTCGGCGCGTCGCTGCGCGTCTACCCGCGCCACCGCGGCGGCGCGCGGGCCGTGCTGCTCCTGCCGGCTGCCGGCCCAGGCCCGGCCGAAGTGCCCGCCGAGCGGCCAACCGCAGCACTCGCCGAGGAGCTGGTCGGATGAACCCCCTGCAGATCCTGGTCGTCGACGACGAACCCGACCTGCGCTGGGTCCTGCGCGGGCTGTTCGAGGACGAAGGCTTCGCGGTCCGCGAAGCCGACGACGGCGACACCGCCCTGCTGGCGCTGCGCGACGCGGTGCCCGACGTGATCCTCAGCGACGTGCGCATGCAGCGCGTCGCCGGCCTCGAACTGCTGCAGCAGGTGCAGCGGCAGCACCCCGACCTGCCGGTGGTGCTGCTCAGCGCCGTCGAAGACGTCGCCACCGCGGTCTCGGCAGTGCGGGCCGGCGCGTTCGACTACCAGGCCAAGCCCTTCGAACCCGAACGCCTGCTGCTGACCGTGCGCCGCGCCGCCGAGCAACACCGCCTGCGCAGGGAGGTCAGCGACCTGCGCCGCAGCAGTGCCCGCGGCGAGGTCGACTTCGGGCCGAGCCCGGCGAGCCGGCAGTTGGCGGCGACGATCGAACTGGTGGCGGCCCAGCCGAGCCTGGCGGTGCTGCTGTGCGGCGAATCGGGCACCGGCAAGGAGGTCGCCGCCCGCGCGATCCACGCCCGCTCGCCCGCCGCCGCCGGGCCGTTCGTCGCGGTGGATTGCGGGGCGTTGCCCGAACCGCTGCTCGAGAGCCATCTGTTCGGCCATGTGCGCGGTGCGTTCACCGGCGCCGACCGCGCCCGCGTCGGCCTGTTCCCGATGGCCGACGGCGGCACCTTGTTCCTCGACGAACTCGGCAATCTGCCGCTGTCCCTGCAGGCCAAGCTGCTGCGCGCCCTGCAGGAACGCGCCGTCGTACCGGTCGGCGGCCGCGAGCCGGTGCCGTTCCGCGCCCGGCTGTTGGCGGCGACCAACAACGATCTCGGCGCCGACGTGCAGGCCGGCCGCTTCCGCCTCGACCTCTACCACCGCGTCGCCGAGTTCGTGCTGCCGCTGCCGCCGCTGCGCAGCCGCCCGGACGACGTGCTGCACTTCGCGACCCGCTTCCTCGCCGAAGCCAACCGCGAGATGGGCCGCCACGTGACCGGGTTCGATGCGTCGGCCAGCCAGGCGCTCGTGCAGCGCAGTTGGCCGGGCAACCTGCGCGAGCTGCGCAACACGATCCGTCGCGCGGTGCTGGTCGCCCCCGAGACCCAGTTGTCGGCCGCCGACCTGGCCCCGGCCTTGCCCACCCCGCCACCGGAACCTGGCGTCAGTGTGCCGGGGGCCGGCGACGGCACGCTCGCCGAACGCATCCGCAGCGCCACCGCGACGCTCGAACGACAGATCCTGAGCGACACGCTGGCCAGCCACGCCGGCAACAAGGCCGCCGCCGCCCGGGCGCTGGGCATCGACTACACGACCCTGCACCGGAAGCTCAAGCGCTACGCGCTCGACGGCTGAAGGGCCGACCGTGGCAGGCCCGACCATGGCAGGCCTGCCATGGTCGCGGCGCCATGCAGCAGCCCTGCCAGCCCTGGCGGGGCGTCGCGCCGCTGCCACCCGCGCGCCAAGGGCGCATTGGCAGCGCCGCTGCCGTTCTCGGCGCGACCTACCGGCACCTGGCACGCCGGGTGCTACCTGTGGGTGGACGCCCGTACGACCGCCGCGGCCGCACCCAGCCCCGGGTGCGGCCGCGGTGTCTTTTCCGGGCCGCGCGGCCGAGCCGCCCTCGTGACGTCGGCCGCACCGCGTACTATGCAGCGGCGATGCCTTGCCGCCCTGGTGCCCTGCTGACCCTGCTCGCGCCGCTGCTGACGCTGGCCGGCTGCAGCGACGCCCCCACCACGCCGCGAGTCGGCGCAAGCACAGCGCCCGCCAGCCAACCAGGCCCACCACCGGCCCTGAGCCACGACTTCGGCATCGTGCCGCACGGCCAGTCGCGCACCTTCGACTACGTGTTCCCGCTCGACCACCTGCGCCCTGCGGATCGTCGCTGGGTGCCGTTGCGCGCCCACCTCGACTGCTCGTGCGGTCGCACCCAGGTGCTGCTGCGCGCCGCCGACGGCAGCGAACGGCAACCCGACGGCCGCCCCGACCCCGACAACGCGGTCGCCGCCGGCGAGCAGCTGGTCGTGCGGGTCTGGCTCGACACGATCACCAAGGACGCCGTCGACCTGGCCCACACCACCTCGCGCGGCCACCTGATCCTTCAGCCGGTCGGCGACCGCGACGGTTCGGGCCGCGTGCAGTGGCCGTTCCTGGTCTTGTTCGGCATCGACGCGCCGGTCGAACTGCGGCCGTTCGCGGCGCTCGAATTCGGCCGGGTGCCGCGTTCGGGCCGGCCCGAACTGGTGACGCGGCTGCGCGGCGACGCCAACCACCCCGGGGTGCGGTTCGGGCCGGTGCGCAGCTCGTCGGACGACCTGCAGGCCAGCCTGGAGGCCGACGGCGACGACACCGTGCTGCGGGTCCGCTGCACGCCGAGCGACGCCAGCGGCGACGGCTTCGGCAACTTCGCCGCCGTCGTGCAGGTCGACACCAGCCTGCCCGGCTACCAGGTCAACCTCGGGGCGAAGTGGAAGGTGGTGCCCGACCTCGAGGCGTCCCCACTCGCCAAGCTGTCGTTCCGGGCCGACCTGCGCCGCGAACAGACCGCCAGCGAAGCCGCCGGCCAGTTCCTGCTGGTGATCGACCACGATCCGCAGCGGACCCCGGAGTTCGTCGTGCAGAGCCTCGTCGACGGCCGCGGCCAGGACCACCGCCAGCACTTCGCCGTCCGCCTCGAACCGGTCCCCGGCAGCCACCGCCAGCAGCGCCTGTACGTGCGCAGCCTCGGCGGCCTGACCGGCGACTTCCGCGGCCAACTGGTGCTCGGCAAGCCGGGTGGCCAAGGGCCGACCCTGCCGATCGAACTCGTCGCCTTCCACCGCCCATGAACCGCCCTCCGCCCGCGCTCAGCCCGGCTGCGCGTTCCTGCCTCGCCGCGTTCGCGCTGGCGACCCTGCTGTGCACGCTGCCGCAGTGCCGCGACGCCGCGGCGGCCGCCGGCGGCAGCTCGCCCGCCACCGCCGCCCAGGACCCCAAACCGCAACCCGGCGAGGCCCCGATCCCTGCCAACGTGCTGGCGGACGTTCCCGACCAGGACCGGCTGAGCCTGCTGGTCTCCGCGAACATGGTCGGCCGGCTCGAGCCGTGCGGCTGCGCCAGCGGCCAGCTCGGCGGGCTGGCCCGGCGCGTCCAGTACATCGGCGAACGGCGCAGCCACGACCTCCTGCTCGAAGGCGGCAACCTGGTCGCCGGCACGACGCCGCTCGACCTCGAGAAGTACGCCACGGCGATCACCGTGCTGGCCAGCATGCAGCACGCCTACCACGCGCTCGGCGTCGGCCAGCACGAGCTGCACCTGCCGCTCGACGAATGGGCCGCCTACGCGACCGGCGCGCCGTACGTCGCCAGCGACCTCGACAGCACACACGAGGCCTGGCCGGCCAAACCGTTCGTGCAGCGCGAGGTGCGCGGCCGCGTGGTGCGCATCGCGTCCTTGACCTTGTCCCTGCCCGAAGCGCTGCGCGGCGACGACGCCCCGGTGCGCTTGCTGCCGCCCGCGCAGGGCTGGCAGCGCGCGTTGGCCGACGCACCCGACGACGCCTGGCGGCTCTTGTTCGTGCACGGCAGCGACCAGACCACCCGCGCGCTGGTGCCGACCCTGACGCCGGCGCCGCACCTGGTGATCTGCTGCGACGACGGCTACGTCGAACCGACCGGCCGGGCCGAACTGGTCGGCGGCGTGCCGGTCGTGTTCCCCGGCATCCGCGGCCGCATCCTGCAGGACATCACGCTCTACCGGCTGCCGCAAGGCCCGCGCGCGCAGGTCGACCTGGTGCCGCTGCAAGGCAGCCTGACGGTGCCCGGCGGCGGCGGCGACCCGGACGTGACCCAGGTGCTGTTGCAGCACCGCGAGCAGGTCAAGGCGAGCGGGCTGTTGGCGGCGATGGCCGGGCAGGAGAAGACCCCCAACGGCAGCAGCTACATCGGCAGCCAGAGCTGTGCGGGCTGCCATCCGACGGCCTTCCAGGCCTACGCGGGCAGCAAGCATTTCCACGCCTTCGAAACCCTGCAGAAGGC
>DAIMFJ010000270.1:0-7510 GCA_036724695.1 Planctomycetota bacterium | reverse complement strand
AGCTCGTTCCGTCGACCGGGTAAGCGGGGGCTGTTCTTTGGAAGCCCGCCCGCCGGCGTGCCGTTCAGCGCAGCAGCGGCGCCCAGCCCGGCAGTTCCTGCAGGCGCTGCAGGTGGGGGCCGAGCAGCGCGCGTTGCCACGGCAGCAGCGGCACGCCGAGCTTCCTGGCCGCGTCGCCGAGCGCGGTCGCCTGCGCGTCGTCGCCGACGTCCAGCGCGTGCAGGGCCGCGACCACGTACGGCCGCAGGTCGGTGCGGGTGCGCTCGGCGGCGCGCGCCGACGCGAGGACCTGCCGGACCTGCCCGCCGGCGGCGTCGAGGCGGCCGACGTCGGTCGGGCCGGTGGCCGCCTGGTCGGCGAGGTCGCGGAAGACCACGCGCAGCCGCGGTCGCAGGCGCGGGTGCGGGTCGGTGGCCAGGGTCACCACCGCGTCGTCGGGTTGGCCGCCGAGGGCCTGCGTCGTCGCCAGCAGCATGCGCAGTTCGGGGTGCTGCGGGTCCTGCCGCAGGCCGTGCTGGGCCACCTGCCGGGCCTCCTGGTAGGCCGTGCCGCGGGCCAGCACCTCGCCGAGCAGCAGCGACAGCTGCGGATCGAACGGGCGCAGGGCCACGGCCAGCGCAGCCGCTTTGCGGGCGTCGGGGAGCCGGTTGGCGGCCACCAGCAGCTGGGCTTCGACCTGCCGCCAACGCGGTTCCCACGGCTGCCAGGCGACCGCTGTCTGCACGGCCGCCAGCGGCATCGGGCGGCCGGTCGCCGCCGCGCGCACCACTGGCGTGAACGCGAACTGCGCAACCAGCGGCGGAATCGCCAGCACCACCAGCAGTCCGCCGAGCAGGCGGCGCAGCCAACGCCGCGGCGCGCGGGCCGCGACAGCCGGCGTGGCGACCAGCAGCAGCGCGGCGACCGCGGCCGGGGCGTTCAGGATCGGCGCCCGCACGAACATCACCAGCAGCAGCGCGAACAGCGGCACCAGGCGGGCCTTGTCGCGCGTCGCGCGCTGCAGCGCGAACAGGGCCGCGGCGAACAACGCGAAGCCGGCCAGGCCGGTCTCGACCAGGATCTCGAGCCAGTCGTCGTGGGCGGTGCGCACCTCGGTCGCGAACTGCCGGTCGAGGCTGGACAGTTCGATCTCGCGGGCCGATCGCACGCGCGGGTACTGCACCGCGAACTGGCCCGGGCCGTGGCCGTAGATCGGCGATTCGGCGAACAGCCGCGTCGCGCTGCGGGCGATCTCCAGACGCACTTCCAGCGTGCTGGGGCTGCGGTCGGCCACGGCCGGGCCGCTGGGGGTGGTGCTGGTCGGGGTCGGGCCGAGCAGCGCCAGCAGGAGGCCGAGCAGCCCGCCCAGGGCGGCGGTCGCCAGCGGCACCCAGCCGTGGTCGCGGCGGCGCAGGATCGCCAGCAGACCGAGTGCGATCGGCAGGGCCAGCAACCCCGAACGCGAGCCGTTGACGACCAGGTACGCACTGCCGACCCCGACGGCGAGCAAGCCCAGCCGGTCGCGCGGCAGCAGCACCGCGACCGCCGCGGCGGCGATCGTCGTCCACTCGGCGGCGACGTTCAGGTTGCCGAGCGTGCTGACCGGCTCGCGTTCGACGCCGTACCCGGCGATGTTGGCGACGCCGAGTCGCTGCAGCAGCCCGAACAGCGCGGTGGCCAGCAGCGCGGTCGCCAGCGGCTTCGCGAAGCGCTGCGGTTGGCCGGCACCGAGCCAGACGACGACCAAGAGGGCCAGCCAGTGGGCGACGCGGTAGAGCGCCTCGAGCGGTTGGAACGACGCCAGCTCGCCCGGCCGCGGCCAGAGCGTGTGGTACAGGCCGTTGACCAGGCCGGCGGCGCCGAGCGCAGCCAGAAACCACCAGAACAGCCGTTCGCCGGCGACCGCCGGCAGGCCCGGCCGCAGCAGCAGCAGCCCGCCCGACAACAGCAGCAACAGCGCGCGGCGGGCCTGTTCGGCGTCGACCCAGTCGGGATGGAACGGCACCGTCAGCAGCAGCACGAACAGCCACGGCAGCCAGCCCGGCACCTGCCGAGCTGCTGCCGGCCCCTCGGGGGTTGGGGACGGCGCGGCGGCGGGCGGTGGGTTCATGCGGAAGCGGAACGCGCCTCGCTGAGGATCGCGTCGACGTAGCCTTGGACGGTGAACGGCTCGAGATCGTCCATGCCTTCGCCGACGCCGAGGAACTTGACCGGCACCGGCAGCACGTCGCGGATGCCGAACACCGCGCCGCCCTTGGCGGTGCCGTCCATCTTGGTCAGGATCAGGCCGGTCACCGGTGCCGCCTTCGCGAACTCGGCGGCCTGGCGGATCGCGTTCTGGCCGGTGGTGCCGTCGAGCACCAGCAGCGTCTCGTGCGGCGCGTCCGGCAGCTGCTTCTTGACGACCCGCACGATCTTCTCGAGCTCGGTCATCAGGTTCTTCTGGGTGTGCAGGCGACCGGCGGTGTCGAGGATCAGGTAGTCGACCTTGCGGGCGACCGCGGCGGCAACCGCGTCGAACGCGACGGCGGCCGGGTCGGCGCCGGTGGCCTGCTTGACGATCGGCACGCCGAGCCGTTCGGCCCACATCGTCAGCTGCTCGACGGCGGCGGCGCGGAACGTGTCGCCGGCGCCGACCAGCACGCTGCGCTGCTGGTTCTTCAGGTGCTTGACCAGCTTGGCGATCGAGGTGGTCTTGCCCGAGCCGTTGACGCCGACCACCAGGATCACCGTCGGGGCCTTGGGCGCGCGCTGCAGCGGCGCTTCGCTGCCGGCCAGCATCGCCACCAGCCGCTGGCGCAGGAACGGCATCACCTGCTCGGTGGTCTGGATGTCGCGCTTCTTGTAGGCGACCTTGAGCTCCTCGACGAGGCGCGTGCCGACCGGGCCGAGGTCGCTGTTGTAGAGCACCTCCTCGATCTCCTCGAGCAGCTGCTCGTCGAGCTTGCGGCCGATCGAGAACAGCCGCTGCAGCCCCGAGGTCAGCACCTCGCGGGTCTTCTTCAACGCGCCGAACAGCTTGCCGAACACCATGTGGAGGCGTTCTTACGGCAGGGCTGCCCAGGGAGCCAGCGCCGATTGGCGACCGGGGCCGCCGGTGGCTCGGGAACCGGCCCAGCGGGGGGCCGCGCCGGGCGTCGGCCCACGCTACTCGGAGGTGCCAGCCGCGCCGTCGCTGGCGGTGGCCGGCGCGGCACGGCGCTCCTTCTCGAGGTCGATGCGCACGCGGTCGAGGATGCCGTTGACGAAGCCGCCGGTGTTGGCGGTCGAGAACTTCTTGCCGATCTCGATCGCTTCGTTGATCGCCACCTTCGGCGGCACGTCGTTGCACCAGCCGAGCTCGTAGACCGCCAGCCGCAGCACGTTGCGGTCGACGTTGGCCATGCGGCGCAGATCCCAGTTGCGGGCCACCAACTTCAGCCGCGCGTCGATCGCCTCGCGGTTGGCCCACGCCCCTTCGACCAGCCGCAGCGCGTAGGTCGCCACCTCCTGATCGCCCTCGCCGGCTTCGTCGCAGATCTGCGCCAGGGTCTGACCGAGCTCGGTCGGGTAGGTGTCTCCGCGCAGGTCCAGCTGGAACAGCAACTGCATGGCGATCTCGCGAGCGCGCGTGCGACGGCGGATGGGGGCGGTCATGGCAAGGAGCGGGGGGCACCGGCCGGGATGGCGCAGTGCGGGGCCAAGTATAGCCCAGAATGGCGGCGCTGCAACCTCGCCCTGTCGGCTGTGGGGGCTATCGGTTCAGCGCACGCCGATCGCATCGTGCAGCAAGACCATTTCGGGCCTTCAGGGTTTCGTGAGGGTAGCCCGCAGGTTCGAGCGCCCCTACCAGTCCACGTTGGCCGGCGCCAGTTGAGATGGGGGGGGGCGGCTATCCGCTCCGGTTCCGCGCCGCCGGCGTCCGGCTGGCAAGGCTCGCGCCGCGTGTCTGCCCATCTACCGGTCTTCACATCGCGCGGCACGCGCCTCGCTTGCCGTCCGCTCGCCGTTGCTCCCTGGCCGCAGGCTGGCGGTCCCGTGCGCCCGCACTCTACTCCGATACAGGATGCAGGCGCTACCTCATGCTGAAGTCGGTAGGCGTCAAGGTAGTTGTCGTCCGAAGATGAAGGATGGGGTTCGCTCAAGCGCCACCATCTCCAGCGCCGCCAGCGCAGCGTCGGCACCCTTGTTGCCATGGGCGCCACCGGCCCGGTCGAGCGCCTGGCCCATCTCGGCACAGGTCAGCACGCCAAAGCCGATCGGCAGGCCGCTGCCGAGGGTGGCCTGCAGCACACCCTGGGTGACGCCGCTGCAGACGTACTCGTAGTGGTCGGTGCCGCCGCGCACGATCGCGCCGAGCGCCAGCAGGCCATCGAAGCGGCGGGTGCGGGCCAGCCACTGGCAGGCGATCGGCAGTTCGAAGGCGCCGGGGACCCAGGCGACCTCGATCGCGTCGTCGGCGACGTCGTGCGCGCGCAACGCGGCGATCGCCCCGTCGAGCAGCCGTTCGGTGACCAGTTCGTTGAAGCGGGCCACCGCGATGCCGAAGCGTCTGCCGGTACCGGCGCTGGGGTCGAGAGGGCTGCTGATCGTGAGGACCATGCCGTCACCGTAGCCGCCGGCCGGCGGCAGGCAAGGTCAGCGCGCCGCGGCGGGGGTCTTGCTGTCGACCTTGCGCTGGAACAAGGACGGTTTGACGTACGTGAACGGCTGGTCGAGGTTCATCAGGCTCTCCGACTCGCCGACCAGCAGGTAGCCACCCGGCCGGGTCACCGCGTAGGCGTGCCGCATCACCTTCTCCTTGCTCGGCACGTCGAAGTAGATCATCACGTTGCGCAGGAACACGAAGTCGAACGTGCGGCCGCCCATCAGCGGTTCCATCAGGTTGTGGCGCGCGAACGTCACGCAACGGGCCAGTTGGCGGTCGAACAGCAGTTCCTCCTGGCCCTGCCGGGTGAGATACTTCTTGACCACGTCCGGCGGCGTCTGCGAGACCGCGTACGGCCGGTAGACGCCTTCGCGGGCCTCTTCGAGGATCGACTGCGACAGGTCGGTGCCGAGGATCTCGACCGGCACGCCGCCGAAGTTCGGGCCGAGCACCTGGTGCAGCACGATGCAGATCGTGTACGCCTCGGCCCCGCTCGACGCCGCCGCCGACCAGATCCGGAACCCGTCGCGCCGCGTCGCCGGGTCCTTGGCGCGGTTGGTGGCCCACTCGCGGAAGAACTCCCAATGCCGCTGGCACCGGAAGAAGTAGGTCTCGTTGGTGGTGATCGAGTCGAGGAACGCCTGCACCTCGGCCGGCTGCTGGTTGCCCTGCACGATCTGCAGGTAGGCGTCGTAGGTCGTCACCTTGGTGGCGCGCAGGCGGCGGCGGATGCGGTTGCTGAGCAGGGCGGCCTTCTCGGCCGGGTAGTGGATGCCGGCGAGCTTGTAGATCAGGTCGTGGTAGCGCTGGAATTCGGCCTGATTCAGATCTCTCTCCATGGCATCCGGGTATCGGCTCCCCGGGGCGGCCGGCTTGTCCGCAGTTCGGCCGAACTGGCGGCCCGGCTGGCGGCCCGCGCCAAAGCGGGGTGGCCCGCCGTTGCCAACGGGCGGAGTCGCCTCCATGCTGCCGGCCGCTGCCGTGCCGGCGGCTCTTGCCGATGTACTCGACCTTCCTGTTCTGGCTGGCGTTCGTCGCCACCGTCGTGCTGCTGGTGGTGTCCCTGGTCAGTGGCTTCCTGGGCCGCCGCCGGGTCCACCTGGTGACCGGCCCGCTGACGATGGTGGCGCTGGTGTTCGCGGTGCTCGAGACCGAGGCGCTGATGCGGCAGTACACGTTCCCCGAGGACGCGCTGCGCACGCACCTGATCTTCGCCAAGGCCGGCGGCCTGCTGGCGCTGCCGGTGATCCTGACCGGGCTGTGGCTGTGGAAGCAGCCGCGGGCGCGGCTGTGGCACCGGATCACGATCTGGATCTGGCTGCTCAGCGTGCTGGCCGCGACCGGCACCGGGCTGTGGATCTTCGGGCTCGCCGAAGCCAAGACCGGCTGAGCGGCGCCCTGCCCGGCTGGGTCTCTGCGCAGCCGCCTCAGCGCTGCCTGCGGCCGCAACCAAGGGTTGTGTCGTCGCTACCGCGCCGACCAGAAGAGGCCGCAGGCGCTGACTTGCTTCTGATCTGCTACTTCCGCTCCGCATTCGGCGAATCCACGCGCGACGCGAAGCAACGCGGAAGCAGTAGCTCAGCGCACCAGGATGTGCAGACCCTGCGTCGCCGAGTAGCCGGCCGGGCCGAGCGGGTCGCTGTAGAACGACTGCGCGTACAGGCTCAGCGCCGTCCACAACGGGTCGGTCGGCAGGAACACCTGCAGCGTGTACTGGCCGGCCCCGTCGAGGAAGTGGAAGAACGTGCCGACCGGGTTGACCAGCAACGTGCCGGCCGGCAGCTGCAGCGCCTGCTGGCTGTAGCCGACCGCCAGCACGCCGATGCCGTTGGGCACGCCGTTGGTGACGCCGATGCTGGCGATCTGGCCGCGGCCGGCGCAGCCACCGCCCTGCACGTTCGGCACACCGTTCGTGCCGGTGACGCCGCTGCCGTAGGTGGTGAAGCTGCCGCAGACGCCAAAACCCTCGACCATCACGACGCGGTTGCCGCCGCCGAACGTCGAGAACACCAACGCACCGGTCACCGGGTCGGTGCACGCCCCTTCGGCGCCCGACAGACCGGTCAGGAACGGCGTGCGCGAGGCCGGGATCGGGTTGCCCTGCACGTCGACCTGGTAGAGCACGACGCTGCCGGTGCCGTACTCGCTGACCAGCATGTACTGGTTGTCGGGCAGCAGCGCCGAGCCGGGCGGCACGTACAGGATGCCTTCCGGGCCACCACTGATCTGCACTGGACCGTTGGCGAGCGCCGCCGTGAACGTGCCATTGCCGTCCGGCGTCAGCGTGAAGCCGTAGAAGCGGCTGGCGTTGTAGGAGGCGATCTTCAGTTCGCCGGCTCCCGGGAAGGTCGACGGCACGAACTGCAGGGTGCCCGTCGACGACGCGACGCCGAGCGGCGTCAGGCTGTCGAGGCGGTCGGGCGCGCTGCTGCCCGGCTTGATCTGGCCGAGGTTGTTGTTGCTGTAGGTGGTGAAGAACAACACGCCGCCGGGGCCATAGGCGAGGCCACCGTCGATGTTCGGCGCGGTCGCGAACAGGGTCGCCTGGCCGACGAAGCCGGTCACCAGACCCGCCGAATTGCGCGCCACCTGGATTTCGTAGATCGCTCCGGAGCCATTGTTGGCATTGCCGCCGATCAGCAGGCGGCTGTTGTCGCCGGCCTTGAAGGTCACGCCGCCGTACGGCCCCGGCACCCCTGGCACGCTGCCGAGGTCGGTGTAGCCGTAGACGCCGGCGAACGGCGGCTGGATGGTCTGGGCGAAGGCCGAGGTGGCCAACAAGAGCACGGTCAGGAGCGGAGTCGGGCGCATGGTGGTGGTCCGGGTGTGGGGCGGTCCATGATAGCGCCTCGGCCGTCCGTGTGCAGGTCGGGTGGGTATGGCAGAATGCCGCGATGCGTCGTG
>DAIMFJ010000269.1:0-7544 GCA_036724695.1 Planctomycetota bacterium | reverse complement strand
GCGCTGGTCGGTCCTGCCGGCGGCTTCGGGGTCGCTGCCGGCGGCTAACTACGGTTTCGGCTGCTGGTTGACGACCGGTCGCGGGCCGCCGCGCAAGGCGCCGTCCTGCGCGGCGGCCGCCAGGACGGCACTGGCCTGGCTGCGCGCCGCCAACGTCCAGGCTTCGCGCAGCGCTGGGTCGGCGAACAGCGTGCGCTCGTCGGCCTTCGCGAACCGGTACAGTGCGGCGCCGAGTTCGTCGTCGGCGGCGGCCTTGGACAAGCCGACCAGCACCAGCGCCAGGTCGCGGCCGCGCGGGGTCAGCTGGTCGCCGCGCAGGTACGCCGCGCGCAGCTGGGCGGGGTCGGCGTGGGCGATCGCGCGCCGCCGCAGCGGTTCGTGGCTGGCATGCAGCGCGCTCGCGAGTGCGGTCGCCGGCAGTTGGCCGGCGGCGGCGAGCAGTTCGAGCGCGTGCGGGCTGGCGGTGCCGCCTGCAGTCAGCAGTTCGCGCAGTTGGCTTTGGACTTCGGGCGACGTGTTGGCCAGCCCGCGTTCCTGCAACAGTCGCTGCGCCTGCAGGCGCACAGTCTGGTTGTCGGCAGCGAGTCCTTGCAGGAGGCTGGTCGTCGAGTTGGCGTCGAGCGCCTGACTGCGCAGTGCCACCCCGGTCGGGAATACCCGCCAGATGCGGCCGTGGCGGGTGTCGCGCAGCGGCGTTTCGTAGGCGTTGCCCTTGCCGGTCCTGGCGTCGACACCGGCCGAACCGCGGGTCGGCGTCGGGTTGTGTTGGACGATCAGGTTGTACCAGTCGCAGATCCAGACCGCGCCGTCGGGGCCGACCTCGGCGCACACCGGTGCCGACCACGCATCGGCCGAGGCGTAGAGGTTCTCGGGCAGCTGTTCGGCGCGGAACGACGCGCCGTCGCGGACCAGTACGAATTGGCCGACCAGCTTGCCGGTCGGTTCGCAGACGAACGCGATGCGGTCGTGGTAGGGGCTCGGGAAGGTGCGCGCGGTGTACACCGCGTGGCCGGCGGCCGACGTGTAGCGGTCGAACGAGTCGACCTGGCGGATGTCCGTCGACATCGGGAAGAACAGCGGGTTGGCGTCGGCGCGCGGCGTCGGCGGGGTCGGCAGGCCCAAGCGCCGCCGCTCGGCGTCGGCGAACGTGAAGTACCAGCTCGGGTTGCCGTTCGCGGTGCTGCCGACCACGTCAAAAGCCTCGGTGAAACCGAGCCCCCAGGTGTTGTTGGTGGTGTTCTGCAGGAACTCCAGCGCACTGCCGTCCGGCCGGAACCGGAACACACCCTGCGCGAACTCGTGCCGCACGCCGCCGACCTCGCCGCGGAATCCCGAGTAGCCGATCGTCGCGTACACCCAGCCGTCGATGCCGTATCGCAGGTTCGACACGCCGGCGTGCGTGTCGCCCATCGAGAAGCCGGCGAACAGCACGCGGCGCTCGTCGGCGACGTCGTCGCCGTCGGTGTCGCGGAGGAACAGCATCTCGCTGCCGTTGGTGGCGATCACGCCGCCGTTCGCGAACGTCAGCGAGGTCGGGATCGACAGTTGCTCGGCGAAGCGCACGAACCGGTCGGCCTTGCCGTCGCCGTCGCGGTCCTCGCAGATCGTGATCCGGTCGTGGCCGAGGTTGTTCGCCTGCAGGTTGTTGGGGTAGTCGATCGTCTCGATCACGAAGGCGCGCCCGCGGGGATCCCAGGCGACGTGGATCGGATTGACGATCTGCGGCTCGCTGGCGAACAGTTGCAGCGACATGCCGATCGGCACCTGCGCCAGCTTCTGCGATGCGCTGGGCGACAGCGGCTGCTGGGCCAGGGTGATCTCGCGCCGTTCGCGGTAGCCGGGCAGCGACACCGCTTCGGTCTCGAGCTGCGGCAGCTGCAGTCGCCGCAGCAGTTCGCGCCGCTCGGGCCCCACCGCCCACAGGATGGCGTTGCGCAGCAGATCCTGGAACTCGGCGCGGTCCCAGACGCGGTGGTCGTGGCCGGCGGCGGTGTAGAACACGCGACCCTGGCCCTGCTGGCGCGTCCAGGTCCACGGTTCGCCGTCGCGCACCTGCAGGATCGTGCGGTCCTCGGCGTGTTCGTCGTGCACGTAGGTCTCGTCCCAGGCGCGGAAGCCGCTGCGACCCTGCAGGATCGGGTGCTCGGGCAGCACGTCGTCGACCGTGAACTCCTCGCCGCCGTGGCTCAGGAAACGCGCGCCGACCAGCTTGCGGAACTGTGGCGTCGCCCCGTAGCACGCCGAGGCGCAGTGGATCGGCAGGAACCCGCGGCCGCCTTCGACGTAGGCGAGCAGCGTTTGCAGCTGCGGGATCGGCATGCGCCCGTGCTGCTCCCAGTTGCCGTACATCAACAGCGCGTCGAACGGGGCCAACGTCGCCGCGGTGAACACCACCGCCGGGTCCTCGAGGTAGACGAGGTCGATGCCCGCGGTGCCGAGTGCCTTCTTGAGCACGCGGTAGCGGGTGATCGGGTCGTGGTGCGGGCCGTTCGCGGTCGGCGCGCCGAAGAACAGCACCTGCAGGCGGCGGGGGGCGGCGGGGGGCTCGGCAGGTTGCTGGCACGCGGCCGGACGAATGCCCGCGAACAGCGAGAGGAAGGCGAGCAGCCAGGTGCGGAGGGAGGGGGGGTGCATCGACGGCGTGGGGGAGTGGCCGTTGCCGCTGGGGCCCGGCGTCGACTGGAGTGGAGCCGAGTGCTGGCCCGGCGGCTTGTAGGATTGCGCACCGGATGTGTACGATTGCGACATGGGCAATCGAGACCGCCAGCCTGTTCGCAGGGGGCGCCACCGGGCCGCCGACCAGGTGTCGGCCTGCCGCAGCCTGGGGCCGACCGACCTGGCGGCGTGGCGCGACAGCCTGAGCCCGGGGCAGTTCCGGCACCTGTTCGACTTCCTGCCGGGCACCTTGTTCTTCGCCAAGGACCGGCAACGCCGCCTCGTCATGGGCAACCAGGCGTTCGTGCGCCGCTGCGGCTTCGAGCGCGAGGACCAGCTGGTCGGTCTCGACGACACGGCGATCTTCGCACCCCGCCTGGCGGCCAAGTACGCGCGCGACGACGAACGGGTGCTCCGGACCGGCGAACCGATGCTGGCGCTGATCGAGCTGTTCCCGGACGCCCGCGGTGCGCCCGAATGGTACGTTACCGACAAGCTGCCCCTGCGCTCGCGGACCGGCGAGATCGTCGGCCTGTGCGGCATCGTGCGCAGCATCGGCGAGCAGCGCGCGGCGATGCAGCCCTACCTCGAACTCGCCGAGAGCGCCGAGCACCTGCGCGAGAACTTCCGCGCGCCGCTGCAGGTCGGTGCGCTGGCCGCCCGGGCCGGCTTGTCGGTGCGGCAGTTCGAGCGCAAGTTCCGCAGCACGTTCCAGACGACACCGCGCAACTACCTGATGCAGATGCGGGTCCTGCGCGCCTGCGAACTGCTGCGCCGCAGCCGCGAGCCAATCACCGCGATCGCGCTGGCGGTCGGATTCTACGACCACAGCGACTTCGCGCGGCAGTTCCGGCGCGTGATGGGGCTGTCGGCGCGGGCCTACCGGCAGGCGGCTGCGGCTGGCGCGGACGCCGTCGTGCCCGGCTGACACCCAGCCGTCGGCGGGCGCTCCCCAAACGCCGCGCGGCGGAGCCCGGCCTAAGCCGGACCCCGCCGCGCGACCCTGGCGCTCGTCGGAGCGTCAGCGCATCACAGGTTGCCGGTCAGCAACTGGATGCCGTTCGACGACAGAGCGCCGAGCGCGGTACGACCCGAGGCCGGATCGTAGACGACCGACTGCGCGAACAGCGGCAGACCCGCGAAGGCCGGCATCGCGATCGGCGTGGCGACCGAGGTGTTGCCGAGCGGCAGGTACAGGATCGTCACCAGGCCATCGGTGTACTGCGTGCAGCCGGCCATGCCGATGCTGGTCAGGTCCAGCATCGGGTTGGTCAGGCCGAGCAGGATCGCGCCGAACGGGGCGGTCGTCGGCACGTTGCCGCTGGTGAAGGTGACGACCGAGTTGACGATCGGGCGAACGTCGTTGGCGACCGTCAGTGGCAGCGAGTCCTGCGTGCCGGTGACCGCGACGGTCAGCGCCGACAGGTCGGTGCTGCCCGGGTCGGCGCTGGCCGTGCCCGGGCTGTAGCCGGTGCCGCCGGCGGTCGGGGCGACGTTGCCGAAGCGCAGTTCGACCGAGCCGTTCTGGAACAGCACGTACTGGAAGTCGTTCGTGTTCGTGGTGCCGTAGTCCACCACACCGGTGAACGTCACGTAGGCGACGCCGTTGATCGGGTCGCTGTCGAACTGGACCGTGCCGCCAGCCGCCGGGTTGAGGTCGCGCCACTTGGCGGCGAACGTCGCGCCGTTGGTCAGGAACTGCGTGAGGTTGAACGCGCAGCAGCCGTTGTTCGCGTTGGTCGTGAGGTTCAGGAAGCCGTTGCTGGAGACCCAGACATCCGTCGTGGTGCCGCCGGCGAACGGCATCGAGAAGCCGAGCGGGAACTGCAGGACCTGGTCGTCACCCATCACCACCGGCGCCGAGGCCTGCGGGGCGATCGCGGTCGTGCCGGGCAGCACCGCGTAGCTGTTGCCGAGCCACTGGAACGACAGGCTGGTGTTCGACAGATCGAACGCCGTGTGGTTCTCGTAGAGCGACGTGAACTCGCGCGTGCAGCCAGCGCCGATCGAGCTCGACGACGCGAACGAACCCGAGCAGGCCGGGCCGTAGTTGACGCGGCCGTTCCAGAGGCGACCGGCGGTCGGCAGGCCGAAGCTCGAGCCGAATGGGTACGACATGCCGGTGCGACCGACCAGCGCGAGGTCTGCGTTGCTGGCGTATTGTGCGCCGTACTGGTTGGTGCCGCTCGTGTAGTAGACGCCGCTGCCGGTCGCGTTCGTGCAGGTGATGTAGAACGACTGCACGCCGCTCGGCGGGATCGTCAGGTTGATCGAGATCGGGATCAGGTCGACGGTCGGCGAGCCGGTGTGGACGACGCCCGTGGCCGAGCCGATCAGGGTCCAAGCCGCCGGCGTGGCTTCAAGCCCTGCGCACGAGCCGGCGATCGTGTAGATCTCGATGTCGGCCGTGCCGGCGCCGTTGAACGCCTGCTCGAAGTAGCCGATGGTCAGCGGGTTGACGGCGCTGAGGTTCGCGACCTCGAACATCGTGCCCTTCTGGCCGTTGAAGGCGCCGCTGTACGAGAGGTTCTGGCACTGGGCCAGAGCACCGCCCGCGAACAGCGCGGCAGCGGCGAGGATGGAAAGAGTCTTTTGCATGGGGATGGCTGACGAGGAAAGGGGGGCAGGTGCGGAGGGCACGGAGGCCCGGATTCCGCCCTTCGAATACTTGGATGTTACGAATGGGGTGTTTGGTTCCCTGGATCCGCGGAAACCCTGGACGGCGCGCTGGTTGCGCCGGACCGAACATTTCCGGTCGGGGCGCGGCGCCATCGGAGCGGTACGAAATTTGCAGTCCTTCGTGCGCCAGGATTCGTCCGGCCAGATCCGGGATGCGACGTGCCGGGCAGCGGGCGCGGGAGGTCGATCCGGCCGCGGCAGGGGTGCTCCCCTGCGGATCTGGGCGGAGCCAGGCGCACGACGACTTTCCGCCCGACCGTCAACCTTGCCGCTTGCGCTCTCGCCGATCTCGGCGACATTCCCGCCATGACCTCCGCCACTTCGACGGGCGAGCCTCTCGACCCCCGTCTCGCCGCGATCCGCAACTTCGAAGGCAAGTACCCCAAGCAGTTGTGGTGGCTGTTCTTGTCGGAGATGTGGGAGCGCTTCTGCTTCTACGGCATGCGCGGTGCGCTGACGGTCTTCATGATCGAGGCGCTGCTGATGAGCGAGAAGGACGCCAACCTGCGCTACGGCGCGATCCAGGCGTTCGTCTACACGATGACCTTCGTCGGCGGCTTCTTCGCCGACCAGGTGCTCGGCTTCCGTCGCTCGATCGTCTGGGGCGGCATCCTGATGGTGATCGGCAGCTTCACGATCGCCGCCGACCCGCAGAACCTGTTCTACATCGGCACCAGCATCTCGATCGTCGGCACCGGCTTCTTCAAGCCGAACATCTCCGGCGTGGTCGGCATGCTCTACCACGACGGCGACACCCGCCGCGACGCCGGTTTCTCGTTGTTCTACTCGGGCATCAACATCGGGGCGTTCCTCGGTGGCATCGTCTGCGTCGGGCTCGGCAAGGCCTACGGCTGGGAGTGGACGTTCGTCAGCACCGGCGTCGTGATGCTGTTCGGGCTGGCGGTGTTCGGCTTCACCGCCAAGACGCTCGGCCCGCTCGGCCATTCACCGCTGGTGCCCGAGGGCGAGGCGCCGAGTTCCTCGGCCCGCGGCAAGCTGCTGGCGGTCTACGTCGGTTCGCTGCTGTCGGTGCCGCTGATCCTGCTGCTGGTCAGCAACAGCGAGTACACCGACTACTTCATGTACACGGTGGGCCCGATCGTGCTGGCCTGGTTCATCCTCGGCATGTCGAAGTGCAGCAACGAGGAGATGCGCAAGCTGGTCGTGGCGCTGGTCCTGGTGCTGTTCTCGGTGATGTTCTGGGCGTTCTTCGAGCAGAGTGGTGGCTCGCTGGCGATCGTCGCCAACTGGCACATGCCCAAGGATCTGGCGCCCGCCGGTGTCAAGTTGGACCCGATCTGGATCAACAACAGTGCCAACGCGCTGTTCGTGATCCTGTTCGCGCCGATCGTCGGGCTGATCTGGCTGACGATGGGTCGGAAGCAGCCCGGCTCGGTCGCCAAGTTCGCGCTCGGCTTCTTCTTCCTGGCCGGCAGCTTCTACCTGCTGCAGGGCCTGGTCTGGTTCGCGACCCCGGAAGGCGTCTCGTCGCTGGCCCTGTTCACGTTCGCGTACTTCGTGATGACGATCGGCGAACTGTGCCTGTCGCCGATCGGCCTGTCGGCGATGACCAAGCTCGCGCCGCGTCGCATGTACGGGATCATGATGGGCATGTGGTTCCTGGCCTCGGCGTACGGCCAGTACGTGGCCGGCGTGCTCGGTGCCGGCATGGCCAGCGAGAAGGAGGGGGCGACCCCGCTCGAGAAGCTGACCAGCTACACCGAAGGCTACGGCCAACTGGCCATCTACGCGGCGATTCTCGGCGTCGTGCTGCTGGCCCTCTCGCCGTTGCTGCGCAAGCTCGCCGACGATCGCAACTGAGCAGGCGCCACCGATCAGGCCCCTCCGATCAGGCGCTGCCGACCGGGGGCAGCGCGCCGTGCCGAAGCCGCTGGCGCGCTGCAGGCCGTGGCCCAGGCGCCGCCACGAGTGGCGCAGTTCGACGACGTACAGGCCAGCCAGGTAGGCGGCCCCGCCGGCCGCCAGTTGCGGGAGCAGGCCGAACGGGGCGGCCAATGCCGCGGCACCGGCGGTGGCGGCGGCGATCGGCAGGGCAGGCGCCAGGGCGCGCAGCAGGGCGACCGGCACCACGGCGCGCAGGCTGTGCCGTGCCAACAGCAGGTAGACACAGTTGCCGAGCAGGGCCGCGAAGCCGGCCCCGGCGGCGCCGACGCCGGACGTGTAGTGGAAGAGCGCCACCGTCTGCACGA
>DAIMFJ010000268.1:0-7564 GCA_036724695.1 Planctomycetota bacterium | reverse complement strand
CGACGGTCAACGTCGCCGACGCACGCCCCTTCTCGGCCAGCGCCGCGCGCGTGCCGAGCCAGAAGCCGTCCAGGAAGTCCCCGGCCGTGGCGCCCGGTTCGCCCTCCGCGCTCGACCCGGCGCGGTCCTGCAGCACGCGCACGAACAGTGCGAAGAAGTCGTGCCGGCCATCGCGCAGTTGCTGCACGTAGGCATGCTGGTCGGTGGAGCCCTTGTTGCCGTAGACGGCCAGGCCCTGCTCGACGACCTTGCCGCCGCGATCGCATTGCTTGCCGAGCGATTCCATCACCAGTTGCTGCAGGTAGCGCGACAGCAGCAACAGGCGGTCCTTGTAGGGCAGCACGACCAGCGCCCGCGCGCCGCGACCGCCACCCTGCACGTGCCAGAACGCCGCCAGCTGCGCCGCCGGGTTCTGCGCCAGCTCGGTGCGCCGCGTCGCGGCGTCCATCGCCGCCGCGCCGGCCAGGAACGCCCGCACGTCGAGGCCCAACAGCGCAGCCGGCAACAACCCGACCGCCGAGGTGATCGAGGTCCGCCCGCCGACCCAGTCCCACATCGGCAAGCTCAGCAGCCAACCCTCGCCGACCGCGCGCTGGTGCAGCACCGAACCGGTCGTCGTCACCGCCACCGCGCGCGCCGCGAACCGCAGCCCCTGCGCCGCACAGGCCCGCTCGACCTCGAGCATGCCGTTCCTGGTCTCCGGCGTGCCGCCCGATTTGCTGATCACGACCACCAGCGCATCCTGCAGCGTGCCGAGCGCCGCGAGGCTGCGGTCGATGCCGTCGGGATCGGTGTTGTCGAGCACGGTCAGCGACATCGGCTGGTGGGCCGACGCGAACACGTCGCCGAGCAACATCGGACCGAGCGCCGAGCCGCCGATCCCGCACAGCACCAGCTTCCGGAACGTGCCGCCCTCGGGCGGTGCAACCCGGCCGGAGTGCACCGCGGTCGCGAAGGTCTCCAGGTCCGCCAGCGCCTGCACGATCGCCTCCTCGAGGGCCGGTTCGGGTGCCAGCCCGGGCGCCCGCAACCAGAAGTGGCCGACCATGCGCTGTTCGTCGGCGTTGGCGATCGCTCCAGCTTCCAACCGTTGCATCGCCACCAGCGCCCGCTGCAGCGGCTCGGCGAGCCCGGCCAACTCGGCATCGCCGAGCTGGGCGAGCGACAGATCGAGCTCGACGAACGGATCCTCGAGCACGGCGCGGCGCTGCAGATACTGGGCGAAACGATCGGCGGGCATTGGGTCGGGCATGGTTCCTTTGCGCCACTCGATGGTAGTCTCCCGGCATGGACCGGACCACGGCGATCCTCGTCGCGCTGGGCGGCTATTTCGTGGTGTTGCTCGCGCTGGCCTGGTTCGCCAAGCGGCGCACCCACGACGCCGCCGAGTTCTACCTCGGCGGGCGCACGCTCGGACCCTGGGTCACCGCGCTGGCCGCCAATGCCAGTTCGTCGTCGGCGTGGAGCCTGCTCGGTACCAGCGGCTTCGCCTACCAGGAAGGCCTGGCGGCGGTGTGGCTGCTGCCGGGCTGTCTCTCGGGGTTCCTGATCAACTGGTTCGTCGTCGCCCCGCGCCTGCGGCGGCAGACCGGCACTGCCGTCACGCTGACGGAGTTCCTCGCCGGTCCGGCCGGACGACCGTGGCAGCGCACCTTCGTGGTCTTTGCATCGCTGCTGACCCTGCTGTCCTTGGCGACCTACGTCGCCGCGCAGATGCAGGCCGCCGGCGGTGCGTTCACGCATGCCTTCGCGCTCGATGCGGCCAGCGGCATCTTGATCGGTGCTGGCATCACCGTGTTGTACACGCTGCTCGGCGGCTATCTGGCGGTCAGCATCACCGATACGGTGCAAGGCCTGTTGATGGTCGGCGTCGCGGTGGTCGTGCCGCTCGCCGCGGTCTGGCACTTCGGCGGTCCAGGCGAGTTCGCCGCGGCAGTACAGGACGTCGAGGCCGCCGGGTACGGCGAGCTCGCCGGCGGTCGGGCTGGCACCGTCGCCGTCGGCTTCGTGCTCGGGTTGTGCGGCATCGGGCTCGGCTATCCAGGCCAGCCGCACGCGGTGAACAAGTTCATGGGCATGGCACCGGACGCGTCGATGCGCACCGCCCGTACCGTCGGCATCACCTGGGCGGTGCTGCTCTACGTCGGCATGATCCTGGTCGGCTGGGCCGCGCGCGCCGCCTTCCCGCTGCCGGCGGGTCAGCACGAGGACGCGCTGTTCGAGGCTTCCCACCGGCTGCTGCCGCCGCTCGTCGACGGGCTGGTGCTGGCCGCGGTGCTCGCCGCGACGATGTCGACGGTCGACAGCCAGCTGTTGGTGTGTGCCAGTTCGGTCACCCACGACCTGCGCTTGGGTCGCGCGGGCGGCACGTTGTGGGTCGCCCGCGCCGTCGTGCTCGGCATCGGGATTGCGGCGACCGCCGGGGCCCTGTGGGTCGAGAAGGACATCTTCGGCCACGTGCTGTTCGCCTGGTCGGCGCTCGGCTCGGCGTTCGGGCCCTTGCTGCTGGTCCGGCTGCTGGTCGGCCCGGTGGCCGCCGGCTGGGCCACCGCTGCGGCGGTCACCGGGGGGATGGGCGCCGTGCTCGGCTACTACCAACCGGTGTTCGCCAGCGGCTTCGCCGACCGCGTGCTGTCGTTCGTCGTCGCCCTGGCGGTGGCATGGCTCGGTGCGCGCCGCACGCGGCTCGCCTTCGGCCCCCGGTCGATCTAGTCTTCACCCACGACGATGCGCAGCAGCTACCTGGTCTTCGGCCAACCCCTGATCGAGCAAGCGGAGATCGACGAAGTCGTCGCCTGCATGCGCAGCGCCTGGCTCGGCACCGGCCCCAAGGTCGCCGAGTTCGAGCGCCGCGTCGCCGCCTACAAGGACGTCGCCCACGCGCTGGCGCTCAATTCGTGCACGGCCGGTCTGCATCTGGCCTGCCTGGGCCTTGGCTTGCAGCCCGGCGACGAGGTGATCACCACGCCGATGACGTTCTGCGCGTCGGTCAACGCGATCGTGCACGCCGGCGCCACACCGGTGCTGGCCGACGTCGATCCGCAGACCTGGAACCTCGACCCCGAGGCCGTGCGCCAGCGGATCACCCCGCGGACCCGCGCGATCCTGCCGGTGCACTTCGCCGGCCGGGCCTGCGACATGGATGCCCTGCTGGCGATCGCGCGCGAACACGGCTTGAAGGTGATCGAGGACTGCGCACACGCGATCGAGACCGAGTACCGCGGCAAGAAGGCCGGCACGCTCGGCGACCTCGGCGTGCTGTCGTTCTATTCGACCAAGAACCTCGTCACCGGCGAAGGTGGCATGGTGCTGACCGACGACCCGGTGCTGGCGCGCCGCATCAAGGTGCTCGGCCTGCACGGCATGAGCGCCGATGCGTGGAAACGCTTCTCCGACGACGGCTACAAGCACTACGACGTCGAGGAGATCGGCTTCAAGTACAACATGATGGACCTGCAGGCGGCGATCGGCCTGCACCAGATCACCCGCGTCGACTCCTGGTGGCAGCGCCGCTGGCAGATCTGGCAGCGCTACCTCGCGGAACTCGCCGACCTGCCGATCGAGCTGCCGGCTCCGTGGCCCAAGGAAGATCGCCACGCGTTACACCTGTTCACGATCCAGTGCGACCCGCGCCGGGCCGGGATCGGCCGCGACGAACTGCTGATGGCGCTGCACCGGCAGAACATCGGCACCGGCGTGCACTACCGCTCGATCCCGAGCCTCAGCGTCTACCAGCGGCGGTTCGGCTGGCAGCGCGAGGACACGCCGGTGGCGACTGCGATCGGCGATCGGGCGCTGTCGCTGCCCTTGTCGCCCAAGCTCACCGACGACGACGTCGGCGACGTGATCGCCGCCCTGCACACCTGCCTGCGGCGATGAACTCGAGCCGCCCCACCTTGCCAGGGCAGACGGCGGCACACCGGGGAACGACTAGCCCTCGCTGATGCGCTCGATGTCGGCACCGATGCCGTGCAGCTTCTGCTCGATGCGTTCGTAGCCGCGGTCGATGTGGTAGCCGCGCCGCACGTCGGTCGCGCCGCGCGCCACCAACCCGGCGAGCACCAGGCTCGCCGACGCGCGCAGGTCGCTGGCCATCACCGGCGCGCCGCGCAGTTCCTCGGTGCCCTCGATGATCGCACTCGGGCCTTCGCGACGGATCCGCGCGCCGAGGCGCTGCAGTTCCGAGGCGTGGATGAAGCGCTCCGGGTAGATCTTCTCGGTGATCACCGACACGCCGTCGGCGCGCGCCATCAGCGCCATGAACTGCGCCTGCAGGTCGGTCGGGAAACCCGGGTACGCCATCGTCGTCATGTCGACGGCGCGCAGGCGTGCGTTGCTCATCGGCAGGTTGCGGATGTAGTCCTTGCCGACCTCGAACTGCGCCCCGGCCGCCTTCAGGCGATCGAGCACCGCCAGCAGGTGCATCGGATTGCAGTCCTGCACGACGACGTCGCTGTTCATCATGATCGCGCCGCACAGGAACGTGCCGGCCTCGATGCGATCGGGGATCATCGCCCATTCGCAGCCGTGCAGCGTCTCGACGCCTTCGACGACGATCAGGTGGCTGCCGATGCCGGTGATCTTCGCACCGCAGGCGTTCAGGAAGTGGCAGAGGTCCTCGATCTCCGGCTCCATCGCCGCCGACTCGATGTACGTGGTGCCCTTGGCCAGGGTCGCGGCCATCACCACGTTGGCGGTGCCGAGCACCGTCGAGCCCATGTTGCCGCCGAGGAACACCGCATCGCCGCGCGGCGGCCCGCTGATCGTCACATAGCCATCGGCCATGTCGACCTTGCCGTGCAGCTGGGCCAGCCCCTTCAGGTGCAGGTCGACCGGCCGGTGACCGAACACGCAGCCACCCGGGTAGCTGACCCGCGCCACGCCGCGCCGCGCCCACAGCGGGCCGAGCACGACGAAGCTGGCGCGCATCGTGCGGACCAGGTCGTACGGTGCAACGTATAGAGTCTTGTCCTTGGCCTCCATGTGCAACGAGCCGTCCTCGGCCCAGTTGTGCCACACGCCGAGCCGCCCAAGGATGCGCAGCAGGTTCTCGACGTCGGTCAGCCGCGGCACGTTGGTGAGCCGGATCGGCCCATCGACGAGCAGCGAGGCAGCCAGGATCGGCAGAGCGCCGTTCTTGCTGCCGGAGACACGAACCGAGCCACTGAGGCCACGACCGCCACGGATACGAATACGATCCATCGAAACCCCTCCAACCGGCCTACTGCACCACCTGCCGCAGCGCCGGGGCATGCCGAGCCCTACCCGGAATGCCGATGCGAAGAACTTTCCACAAGAACGAGGCGTCGCACGCAACCGCAGCTAACCACCGGACTTACGTGCTTTGCACAACGTGGATGCGCATGGGAGAGTTCTCCACGTTGAACGTTTTCCACAATGTGGAAGGTGGCTGACCGGCCACGGCTGAGAGCGACGCTTCGGGTCTTACCGGATGTGCGGCGCAACGCAAGCAATCGCTCCGGATTCCTTCGCGGCGCACGCGGAATTCTCGCGGCGGCTTCACGGCTGCCCAGTGCCGCCCGGCGGGGGATGGCCTGGCGGCTGGTAGTCGTCCAGGAACTCGACCAGGTCCACCAGCTCGGCATCGAAGCGCAGGTCGGGCGCAAAACGCACCACCCGCTCCCCGCCCCGGTCGAGCACGTAGATTCGCCCTGCCGCATCCCCCGCCAGGGCAACCGGCTGCTGCAAACGCTCGGCCATCTCCGGGACACCCCTCCGCCGGCCGGACAGATCGACGACGAACACCCCCGGCCGATCCCCGCGGTCGATCGCCACCAGTTCCTTCCCACCCTGCCGCGGCCACACCGCCACCGGCCGCGCCGCCTCGCCGACTTCACCACACCGCACCGCCGCGACGAACCGGCCGTCCGGCAGGAAGCGCTGGATCCGGCCTGCGCCGGTGTCGGCGACGTAGATCCCGCCGGCGTCCGTCGCCACCCCCTGCGGCCCCGCGAACTTCGCGTCCGGGTCGCCCAGGCAAGCCAGGGCCTTGCCTGGGCGACCGTCGCGAGCGAAGCGCTGCACCGCCAGCCGGCGCGGCAACTCGCCATGCACCACCAGCAGGTCGTCCCCGACCAGCGCCACGGCGAGCGGCTGGTGCAACACCCCGAGGCGATCGCGCGCGGCATCGCCGTCGCCCACTGCACTGCGACCGAAGTCGGCGAGGTGGCGACCGAACGCGCTGAAGCAGCGCACCCGGTCCTGGTGCGGGTCGGCCACGTAGACCGAGAAGTGCTCGTCGATCACGACGCCAGCCGCATCCGACCAACCCCCGGGGGCCGCCGGCATCGTCCATTGCGACAGGCGAACCCCGGCCTCCAGATCGAACAGGAACACGTGCCCCTGCGCACTCGACCAGGTCACGCACAGCAAGTTCGCCCGGACTGCGACACCACCCGACATCCACGCAGCGTAGACTGCCACCCCCTGGCGATGCATGCCTCTTCGGACTGCCTGGTGCGCGATGTCTGGTTGGTGCCGATGGACGGCCCGGCCGAGGCACCGCTCGGTGCCGTGCGCCGCGGCGCGCTGCGGATCCGCGACGGCCGCATCGCCGCCCTCGGGGATCTCACCGCCGAACCCGGCGAACGCTGCCTCGACGGCCGCGGCCGCCACCTGCTGCCCGGCTTCGTGCAAGGCCACGTGCACGCCACGCAGACGCTGTTCCGCGGCCTGGCCGACGATCTGCCGCTGCTGACCTGGCTGCAACAGCGCATCTGGCCGCTCGAACACCACCACGACGCCGCGTCGACGCGGATCGCGGCGGAGCTGACGTTCGCGGAACTGCTGCGGTCGGGCACCACCGCCGCGCAGACCATGGAGTCGGTGCGCCATGCCGAGGTGGTCGCCGAGGTCGCGGCACGGTCGGGACTGACCGTCGTCACCGGCAACTGCCTGATGGACGTCGACGATCCCAACCTGCCGCGCGGCATGGCGACTTCGGCACCGGAAGCGCTGCGGCGACTCGACGAACTGCGCCGCGCCTATGCCGGCCACCAGCGCATCGCCATCGCCGCCAGCCCGCGGTTCGTGTTGTCGTGCAGCGACGCGCTGTCCCGCGACGTCGCCGCCTACGCCGCCCAGCACCAGCTGCGCGTGCACACCCACGCGGCCGAACATCCGGCCGAAGTCGCCGCGGTGCGGCAGCGTTTCGGCCGCGACTACCTGGAGGTGCTGGCCGACCAGGGCCTGCTCGGGCCCCGCACGGCGCTGGCGCACTGCGTGCACACCTCGCCGCGCGAACGCGAGCTGCTGGCCAGCACCGGCACCACCGTCGTGCACTGCCCGTCGACCAACCTCAAACTCGGCTCGGGCCTGGCCCCGATCGCCGACTACCACCGCCGCGGCATCCCGATCGCGCTCGGCGCCGACGGCGCCCCGTGCAACAACCGGCTCGCGATGCCGACCGAACTGCGGCAAGCCGCGCTGCTGGCCGCCACCGCCGCCGGGCCAGGGGCATGGCCCGCTGCCCAGGCCCTGGCTGCGGCGACCCGCGGCGGCGCGCACGCGATCGGCCGCGGGCACGAACTCGGGCAACTACGGG
>DAIMFJ010000267.1:6234-7593 GCA_036724695.1 Planctomycetota bacterium | reverse complement strand
ACCGCGAGCGGCAGTTGGGCGATGCGCAGCAGCAGCCCGGCATCGGCCCAGGCCGCGCCGGCCAGGGCGCCGGCGACCCGTTCGGCGCGCCCCCGGCTGCCACGCGCGAGCGCGGCATCCGCGGCGGCGCACAACTGGTCGCCCAATTCGCCGAACCGGGCATCGAGGCGGTCGACGCACAGGAACTCACCGCGCCGTCCGCCCCATGCCGCCAGCATCGCAAAGGCCGGCTCGCAATCCCCCGCAACGGCCGCGTCACGCGCCACCTGCCAGGCATCGAGCGCCTGCACCTCGCTCGCGACCATGCGCTGCAGAGCGGCAAGGTCGGGGTGGTCGCGCTGCACTTCGCCGAGCGCCTCCAGACGGCGCAGGCAGTGGCGCACGCCTTCGAGGCTCGCCGCCTCCCGGCCGTGCAACCCGACTCGCACTTCGTCGACGCCGCGGTCGACCACGGCGATCCTGGCGCGGACCTCGGCGAGCAGCTGGGCACTGGCGACACCGAGTGGCGACGTGCCGGCCAACGCGGCAGCGAGGCTGGCGGCTGCGGCGAGCCGGCCTTCGCGGGCGGCGAGGCGGGCGGCGGCGAGGCGTTCGTGCTGTGCCGCGAGCGCCTGCTCGACGACCTGCAACTCGCGGCGCACACGTTCGTGCAGTGGGAACTGCACCAGATGTTCGCGCAGCCGGGCAACCGCTTGTTCGAGTTCCCCGGCAGCCACCAGTCCGGCGGCCGCCCGCAGCAAGGCCGCGGTGGCGTCACCCGTGTGTTGACGGCCCTGTGCAGCGGCCTGCACGGTACGCGCCTGGCAGGCGGCCGCAGCGGTGGCGACTGCGTGCCAGCGTTCGGCATCGGCATCGTCGCCCGCCAGCACCAACGCGGCGAGCAGGTCGGCCGCGGGCGGCTCGGCCGGGAACTCGGCCGCGGCCTGGGCGAGGGTCTGGGCGGTCGCCAGGTCGGCGCCCTGCAGCGCCTCCAGCAGCGGGGCTTGCAGCAGGGGCGCGGCGGCGACGCGGTCCTCTGGCCGGGCGAGTCCGCGCCAGACCGGCAGCGCCTGCCGCACGCCCCCCTGGGTCAGCGCCAGGGCGACCTCGGCCTTGGCCCGCTCGAGCAACCGAGGGCCGCGCTGCTCGCGCAGCCGCGCCGCGGCGGGCAGATCGGCATCGAGTGCTGCGGCCCGGCGCTCGTGCAGGTCGGCGGCGGCCAGATCGCCGCGCGCCAACGCCGTGTTGGCCGCGGCGAGGCTGGCTTCGGCGCGGGCGGTGCGCTCGTCGAGTTCGCGCGCCAGGCTGGCCCGCTCCGCGTTGCCGAGTTCGGACGCTGCTGCCAGCCGCTGCCGTGCTGCGGCGGTGGCGCCGCGATCG
>DAIMFJ010000267.1:5038-6224 GCA_036724695.1 Planctomycetota bacterium | reverse complement strand
GTCTCGGATGCCAGCCAACGCCCGACCAGCGGCATCGGCCTGCGCGGCCGCCTTTGCCTGGTGCTGGGTCAGTGCCGCCGCGAGGCCGACGATCGCCGGATGCTCGCCGAGCGGTCGCAGGCGAGCCAGCAGGGCCGCCGCCGCGGTGGCATCGCCTTCGCTCAGGCGCTGGTTGGCGCGTTCGACCAGGGCCTGCCGGCACGCCGCGCGCACGTCCTCCGCCCGCCGATCGCCCGCAATGCTGGGCTCGGCTGCCAACTGCAGCGCGTCCTCGTAGCGACGTTCGCGCAGGGCCTTGTTGGCCCTCGCCAGGCGGATGAAGCGTTCGAACATGCGGCGGATGGTCGCCCGCGCGCATCGGCGCGCCAGGTCCGGGCGCGCATTCGCGGGTGCGACGAACTATTCCCAGGTCGTGCAGACTCCGCCATCCCCGGACCCGGCCTGGGCGCGGCGCAAGCACGCCTCGGCCAGCACCAGGAACGCCTTCTTGTCGGGGATCTCGGCGCTCGGCACCGCCACCAGACCGCAGGCCGGAGCCAGCTCGAGGCCGCCCATCGGCCGCTCACGGAGCGCCGTAAGCATTCTTCGTGCAAGGACTTCCGCTCCGTCTGGCCCAGTGCCTGGCAGCAGGAACAAGAACACCGTCGGGGCAAATCGTGCCAATACGTCGATGTCGCGGCACTCGTTGAGGAACACCCCGGCGACCTCGGCCAACGCGGCGCGGCGTTTGCCTTCGCTGGCCGTCTCGAGGCCCTTGCCGACGTCGAGCAGCAGCAGCGACAACGGCTGGTGGAAACGCCGCGACCGCTTCCATTCCTCTTCGAGCTTCAGGGTCGCATAGTGCCCGTCGAGCAGGCCCGTCTCCGGGTCCTGCAGCCGCGTCAGCAGCGACACGTCGCTTTCGAAGCGCAGCAGGCGCTGCAACGTCGACTCACCGCCGCCCTTCTTGGCCAGATCGCCCTCGAGCCGCGCCAACAGGTCGTCGATCGACGGCCGCGCCTGGCTGCTGCGGCCGGCCGTCAGAGCTGTTCCATCCAGTTGGCAGCGCACTGGATCGAACGGCAGCGAGCCGTCGGCCAGGCAGAACCGCGCCAGCTGCTGGGCGACGCGGTCGTCGGCGTCGTGCACGACGAACTGCCTGGCCCCGGTCGTCAAGGTCGTGCACGAATCGATCGGCATCCGCCAC
>DAIMFJ010000267.1:0-4989 GCA_036724695.1 Planctomycetota bacterium | reverse complement strand
GGCGTCGTGCACGACTAACACCCGCACCCCGCGCTGCTGCTTGAGCGCGCGGACGCCGCTGAACACGTGCCCGAACGGCAAGACCTGCGCCGCCGCACCGGCACGGGCATCGACGACCACGACGTCGCCGGTGCGCGCCGCACCCGGTGCGCCGGTGGCCGGCGGGCCGCCGAGCAGTCCGGTCGCCGCTGCCAGGACGTCGGCGCGATCGCCGACCCAGTACCACTTCGTCGCTCCGCTCACGGGGACTCCATTGCCGCTCGCACGGCGTCATCCAGGGCTTCGTTGGTGAACACGGTCTGCACGTCGTCGTTGTCTTCGAGAGCGTCGACCATCTTCAACAACCGCTGCGCCATTGCCAGATCGGCGACCGGACAGCGCTGGTTCGCCACGTAGGCCAACTCCGCAGCCAGCAGCCGGACACCGCGACCCTCGAGCGCCGCCTTGACCTCGGCGAAGTGGCTGGCTGCGCACCACAGTTCGCCGGTTTCGCCGGCGGCCCGGCAGTCGTCGGCGCCGACCTGCAGCGCCAGTTCGAGCAGCGCCTCCTCGGTCGGGATCGTCGCCTGGTCGACCGCCACCACGAACTGGCCGCGGCGCTCGAACATCCAGGTGACCGCCCCCGAGGTGCCGAGGTTGCCGCCGTACTTCTCCAGCACGATGCGCACGTCGGCGGCGGTGCGATGGCGGTTGTCGGTGAGGATCTCGAGCACTACGGCGACCCCACCGGGGCCATAGCCCTCGTAGAGGACTTCCTCGTAGTTGCCGAGCTCGCCTTCGCCGGTGCCCTTCTTGACGGCTCGTTCGATGACGTCCTTGGGCATGCCGAGCACGCGGGCTTTGTCGACCGCCATGCGCAACCGGGCATTGTGGTCGAGGCTGCCACCACCTTGCCGCGCCGCGACGGTGATCATGCGGGACAGCTTGGCGAACGTCTTCGCGCGTTTGGCGTCGACGCGGTCCTTGCGGAACTTGATGTTCGCGAATTGGGAGTGACCTGCCACCCTGGTAGTCCCCCGTAGGACCGTCCCGCTTGTGGACCGTGGCGGAGGTCAAGCGACCACCAGCCACGTCCATGCAACCGGTCGGCGCCCCACCCATGGGCCCGCGCCGACGGCCAACGCAATCGTTCAGCGCTTGCTGAACTGCGTCGAACGACGCGCCTTGTGGCGGCCGTACTTCTTGCGCTCGACTTCGCGCGAGTCGCGAGTCAGCAGGCCGTGCTCACGCAGCAGCTTGTCGAAGTTCTCGTTCTCCTTGAGCAGCGCACGGGCGATGCCGAGGCTGACCGCGCCGGCCTGGCCGGTGATCCCGCCGCCGATGACGTTGCAGAACACGTCGTAGTTGTTGCGGGTCTCGGTGACGGTCAGGGCGTGCAGCGCGACGCGACGGGTGTCGTCCGTCACGAAGAACTGGTCGAACTCCTTGCCGTTGACGACGAACTTGCCGCTGCCGGCCTTGATGCGAACGCGCGCCGAGGCGGTCTTGCGACGGCCGAGGCCCCAGATGTACGGGTTGATGACTGCCACGTGAGGTCCTGCTCGGAGATTCTACGACGGGGTACTACGTCGGGGTGGGGTTCGGTTCGCTCAGCGGGCGCTCGGCGCGCGCTTGGGCGAGTGGGGAGTCGGCTTCTGCGCGACGTGCGGGTGCGCCTCGCTGCGGTAGACCTTGAGGCGGCTGATCATCTTGCGGGCGAGCCGGTTCTTCGGCAGCATGCGGCGCACCGACAGGCGGATCAACTCCTCAGGGGCGTGCTCGATGTAGTCGGCCAGTTTGACTTCGCGCAGACCACCCGGGAAGCCGGTGTAGTACGTGTACTCGCGGGTCTCGGCCTTGTTGCCGGTGACCTTGACCTGCCCGGCGTTGATGACGATCACGCCTTCGCCGACGAGCTGGTGCGGGGTGTAGTCCGGGCGGTGCTTGCCCATCAGGATGGTCGCGATCTCGGTCGCCATCCGGCCGAGGGTGCGGCCCTTCGCATCGATGACGTGCCACGTGTTCATGGCCGTCTGGTTGGTCGCAACAGTCGCAAGGGTCGTCTTGGTCATGGCAAACTCGCAGGCTCGGCCGCGGCGGAACGGACCGCCGGCACCGAGGAAGGGCGAACATCGTAGCGAGGCAGCCGCGCCTGTCAACGCCGGATTTCCAGCGCTTTGCGGTCGGCGGGGCGCCCCGGGCGCCGCCCACCGCACCCGGTTACATCTCCCGGACGCTCATCGCGTTGGAGAGGCCGGTCTGGCGGCTGGTGCCGGCGATCTGCACGATGCGGTCGCCGGCCTTGACCAGGCCGACCTTGCGCATCAGCGCATCGCCGGCCCGGATCAGGTCTTCGCTGGTCCGACCGGCCGGGATCTGGCGCGGCACGATCCCCCACACCAGGGCCAGCTTCTGCAGGGCCCGCTGCGACGGCGTCAGCGCCACGATGTGGGTCGGCGGCCGCTCGCCGGCCAGCACCCGGGCGGTGGTACCGGTCTCGGTGTAGACCGCGATCAGCCGTGCGCCGACCTCGTAGGCGGCATACGCCGCCGCCCGGACCGTCGCCAGGGTCACGGTCGGCACCGGCGCGGCGCGCCGCCGGCGTTCGGCCATGCGCGCATAGACCTCGCGCTCGGCGGTGCGCACGATCTTCTCCATGATCTTGACGCTGCGCAGCGGGTGTTTGCCCGACGCCGTCTCGGCCGACAGCATCACCGCCGACGTGCCGTCGTAGATCGCATTGGCGACGTCGGAAGCCTCGGCGCGGGTCGGCCGCGGGTTGACGACCATCGACTCGAGCATCTGCGTGGCGGTGATCACCGGCTTGCGCGCGGCGTTGGCCATCTCGATGAGCCGCTTCTGCACCGGCGGCACGGCCTCGGCGCCGATCTCGACGCCCATGTCGCCGCGCGCCACCATCAGCCCGTCGGCGACGGCCAGGATGCTGGCGGCGTTCTTGACCGCCTCGGGCCGCTCGATCTTGGCGATGATCGCCACGTCGCCCTTGTGCTTCTCGACGTGGCGGCGCAACTGCACGACGTCGGCAGCCTCGCGCACGAACGACAACGCGACGAAGTCGACGCCGTTCTCGATCGCACACACGAGGTCGGCGAGGTCCTTGCTCGACAGGCAACTGGCCGACACCTTGCTGCCGGGCAGGTTGATGCCCTTGAACTGGTGCAGCATGCCGCCGTAGACGACCTTGCAGTGGATCGCCACGCCGTCGACCGACTTGACCTTCAGTTCGAGGTTGCCGTCGTCGAGCAGGATGCGCTCCCCGGCGCGCACGTCCTTCGCCAGGCCGCGGTAGATCGTGCCGACGACGATCCGGCCGTCGGCTTTGACCTCTCCCACCACGCCTGGCGTGACGTCGATGACGATCTCGGCGCCGCGGCGCAGGTAGATCGGCTCGGCGTTCTTCAGTTTGCCGACGCGGATCTTCGGGCCCTGCAGGTCGGCGAGGATGCCGACCGCACGATCGTGCTTCTTGCTGATCCGCCGCACCCGTGCCACGGTCGCGGCGAAGGTGTCGTGGTCGGTGTGGGCGCAGTTGATGCGGAACACGTCGACGCCGGCTTGCACCAGCTTCTGGACCATCGAGTCGGTGTTCGACGCCGGTCCGAGGGTCGCAACGATCTTGGTGCGATTGTGCCAGGCCATGCAGGGGATCTTGGGTGGGCGAATCGGGTCGCGCCGCGGCATGCGGCCGACCGAGGGGCCGGGAGTTGTAGCGGCGTCGGCGGGCGGCGCGAAGCAAATCCTCGCGGCCGGGCAGCCCCGGCAGTCTCGCTCAGGTGCCGAAGCCCGGCCGCGCCTTCTCCCACCACTCCTGCCACTTCTGCACCGCTTTGGTGCGGGCATCCTTCGATGCAGTCGCATCGAAGGGCAACTTCTGCCCGGTCAGCTCGCGCAGCGAACGCGCCGCGGTGTCGCGCACGTTCTCGTTGTCGTCGCCGAGTGCCGCCAGCAGCGCGTCGACCGACTCGGCGGCGCGGAAGTCGCGCAGCACCTCGACGGTCAACCGACGCACGAACGCGTCGGCGTCGCGCGCCGCGCCGAGCAAGGCCGGCAACACCAGCGGATCCTTGCTGCGCGCCAGCTCGTCGACGGCTTCTATGCGCTCGGCGATGTCGGTCGACGCCAGCCGCGCGATCTGCGCCTGCAAGGCCGGCGACAGCCCGGTCGGGGCCGGCGCCGCCTCGGCTGGCGGGGGCACCGGCGTGGCCTCGCCGGGCGCTGCCACGGGGGCGACCCGCAGCTCGCCGAGCACCGCCCCTTGGCGGCGCAGTTCCGCCCGCAGGTCGTCGAACAACGGCCGGTAGTCGACCTGGGCCGCCTCGCGGCGGCTGCTGTCGCGCTGCAGGCCGGCGACCTGTTGCCGCACCTGCTCGAGGCCTTCGCGGCCCTGTTCGAACGCGGCGAGCAGGCTGCGCTCGACCAGTTCGACCCGCTGCGTCAGCACGTCGACGTGCTCGCGCCGCGCCGCGCCGTCGGTCGCCATGCTGATCTGCTGCAGCGCTTCGCTGTTGGCTCCGAGCCGCTGTTCGAGCAGGTCGCGGTTGGCGATGGCGACGATCTGTGCGTCGGCGATCTTGCCGTCGAGGTACAGCGCCGCCGCGGCGATCGCGGCCGCCAGCACCGCGGCGATCGGCAGCAGCCGGCCGTCACCCGCCGGCCGCGGCCCCGCCAGGGCTTGCCCCGGCGCGGCCGAGCGCAGCGGCCCAAGGCAGCAAGCCCCCACCACCTTGCCCTGGAACGGCACGGCCTTCCGCGTCGCCAGGTCCGAGGCCGGCACCGAGGCCCCGCAGAGATCACAGAAGACGACTTCGATTTCGGTGGACGGTTGCATGCCAGGACCTCGCTGCGGGAGTCGAGCGACGCCCGGTGCTGCGCATGCTACTGCGCCGCGCGCCCCGGTGCGCTGCTGGATCGACAACTCCTGCTAGTACGGTGGCTTTGGCCGGTCACGCCACCGCGTTCGGCCCCACGCGCCGGCCCCGGCCTCTTGCG
>DAIMFJ010000266.1:0-7616 GCA_036724695.1 Planctomycetota bacterium | reverse complement strand
CGTCGAGCAGTTCCAGGCCGCCGGCGGCAGCTTCGTGATGTTGGCGAAGGGCAACCGCAGCAAGCAGGTCACCGAGGCCTGCCAGCGGCACGGCGGCTTCTACCTGGGTTCGATCGGTGGCCCGGCGGCGATCCTGGCCCAGGATTCGATCACCAAGGTCGAGGTGCTCGACTTCGCCGACCTGGGCATGGAGTCGGTCTGGCGGATCGAGGTCAAGGACTTCCCGGCGTTCCTGGTCGTCGACGACAAGGGCAACGACTTCTTCGCCTGAACGGCGTTCTGCGGGTCGCCGCCCGGACGGGCGTCTGCACGCTTGACCTGACACCGCCGCGGGGGAACATCCTGGCGCACGTTCCTGTGCCCCGCGTCGCGGGTCGGTACATGTCATGCAGGTAGCAAGTGTCAAGCAGGTGCTGGCCGGCGCGATCGCCGTCGGTAGCAAGGTCGAAGTCCGCGGTTGGGTGCGCACGCGCCGCGACAGCAAGGCGGGCATCTCGTTCGTGCAGATCACCGACGGCAGCTGCCAGGGCACGCTGCAGGCGGTGGCGCCGAGTTCGCTGCCGAACTACCAGGATGGCGTGTTGCGCCTCACGGCCGGCGCGTCGGTGGTCGCGCGCGGCACCCTCGTGCAGAGCCAGGGCAAGGGCCAGGCGCTCGAGATCCAGGCCGATGCGGTCGAGGTGGTCGGTCTGGTCGACGACCCGGAGACCTACCCGATCCAGCCGAAGGAGCACTCGATGGAGTTCCTGCGCGAGCAGGCGCACCTGCGGCCGCGCACCAACACGTTCGGTGCGGTCGCGCGCGTCCGCCACGCGGCGATGTGGGCGATCCACGACTTCTTCACCAGGGAGGGCTTCTTCTGGGTCAACACGCCGATCGTCACCGCCAGCGACGCCGAAGGGGCTGGCCAGATGTTCCGCGTCAGCACGCTCGACCTCGCCAACCTGCCGCGCGACGCCAAGGGCAAGGTCGACTGGGCGCAGGACTTCTTCGGCCGCGAGGCGTTCCTGACCGTGTCGGGGCAGCTCAACGTCGAGGCGTATTGCCTGGCGCTGAGCAAGGTCTACACGTTCGGGCCGACGTTCCGCGCCGAGAACAGCAACACGACGCGGCACCTCGCCGAGTTCTGGATGGTCGAACCGGAGATCGCGTTCGCCGACCTGAAGGACGACGCCGACCTCGCCGAGCGCTTCCTGAAGCATGTCTTCCGGCACGTGCTGGAGACGCGCGCCGACGACCTGGAGTTCTTCGAGCAACGCATCCAGAAGGGCGTCGTCGAACGGCTGCGCACGTTCCTCGACGCGTCGTTCGAGCGACTGGACTACACCGAGGCGATCGCGCGGCTGCAGCAGAGCGGCAAGAAGTTCGACTATGCGCCGCAATGGGGCATCGACCTGCAGACCGAACACGAGCGCTACCTGTGCGAGGAGCTGGTCGGCCGGCCGGTGGTGGTGATGAACTACCCCGAGGCGATCAAGGCGTTCTACATGCGCAGCAACGACGACGGGCGCACGGTCGCGGCGATGGACATCCTGGCGCCAGGCATCGGCGAGATCATCGGCGGGAGCCAGCGCGAAGAACGACTCCCTGTGCTCGACGCGCGCATGCGCAAGATGGGTCTCGATCCGGCCCATTACGGCTGGTACCGCGACCTGCGGCGTTATGGCTCGGTGCCGCACGCCGGCTTCGGGCTCGGCTTCGAGCGCCTGCTGGTCTACATGTGTGGGCTCGGCAACATCCGCGACGCGATCCCGTATCCGCGCGTGCCGGGTTGGGCGGCCTTCTGATGGTGCCGTGCGCCGCTGGCTGGGACTGAGATGCTGCGCTACACGCTGACCCTCGCGATGATTGCGGTCTGGGCGCTGGCCCTCCAGGCCTGGCCCGGCCTGCCCGAGCGCATCCCACTGCATTTCGACGCCAGCGGCCGACCGGACGGCTGGGTGGCCAAAGGCTGGGTGGTGTGGTTCGCGCTGCCGGCGCTGGCGAGCCTGCTCGGCGGGGTGGTCGGCCTCGCGCTGCCGGCCTGGACCGGACGGCTGGCGGAGCGCAATTCGCCGTACCTGAACGTGCCGGACCGACGTCGCTTCGCGGCCTTGTCGGCCGCCGCGCGGGTGCGGGCGCTGCAGCCGATGCGGCGTGGACTGGCCCTGGTCGGGTTGTGCGTCCAGGGCCTGTTCGGCTGGATCGTGTATGGCTGCGCCCAGGTTGCGTCCAATGCCTGGCAGACCCTGTCGCCAATGCCGGTGTTTGCGTTCGTGGCGGCTATCCTGCTTGCCGCCCTGGGGATGACCCTAGGGTGCCGCCGGGCCATTCGTCGCGAATTTGCGACAAACGACAGGTAGGGAACCCGGCCGGCCACCCGTCTTTGTCGGTATCTTCGTGCCGTATTGCCGCGGTTTTCCACCGCCGGTGCATGCTGGCCGTCCTGCCGTTCGTCCGTTCCGAGTTCTCGAGGTCCCATGCCGAAGTCGTTCTCCAGGTCGTTGCTCCTGTCGTTGCTCTGTGCGTTGCCGGTGGCGGCGCAGAACCGCGAAGGCCCGAAGGCTGGACCGTGGAACCTCGCCCAGAAACTGCCCGAGGGCTGGGTCGTGCACGAGACCAAGAACTACCAGGTGCAATCGCAGGCCGGCATGGAGAAGGCGATCCGGCTCGGCGAGCACATGGAGGTGATGAATGCGGTCTACCGGCAGATGTTCCGCCCGGACAAGGGCGGGGCCAAGCGGCAGGCGATCAAGCTGCTCAAGGACCGCGAGGCCTTCATGCGCTACGGTGCGCCAGCCGGGGCAGGCGCCTACTACTCGCCGATGGAGCGGGAGATGGTCTGCTACGACACCGGCAAGTGGATGGACGAGAAGGAGCAGAAGGCCGGCGAGACGGGCGAAGGTGCTGCCAAGAGTGCCGGCCGGCGGCGCATGGAACAGCTCGAGGAGCTGATGAAGATGGACATCCTCGGGGCGGCGGCGCACGAGGGCTGGCACCAGTACTTCCACTGGTACGTGGTGTCGTTCGTCGAGCTGCCGTCGTGGATCAACGAGGGCATGGGCGACTACTTCTACACGGCGAGCCCCAAGGACGGCAAAGGCAGCAAGAAGAAGGCCGACCTCGGCGGCATGAACGGCATGCGCATGGCGGTGCTGAAGTCCGCGCGCGCACAGGGTCGGCTGGTGCCGCTCGCCGAGTTGATCCGCTACAGCAAGCAGGACTACTACAGCAACCCGAGCATCTGCTACGCGCAGGGCTGGGGGCTGTGCCAGTTCCTGCTGCACTCGGGCAACAAGAAGTACACCGAGATCATCCCGAAGTTCGTGCGGCTGGTCCGCGACGACACCAACATGGCGGTCGTCACCGAGAAGGCCTTCAAGGGCATCGACCTCGACAAGCTGCAGGAGGAGTGGTTCGCCTGGATCGACGCGCAGAAGCTGCTGCCCGAGGACGAGGCGGCGGCCGGGGACGGCGGGGCGGCGGCGGACGACGACGGCTGAGTTGTGGTCGAGCTGCTGGCGGCCAGGCCACGAGGGGACGTGGGGCCGGTCGATCGCTCGGAGGCTTGCGGGCGCCGCCTCGCGGGCTGAACAAGTTGGGGGCGCCGGGAATGCGAGCGGCGAACTTTGCAGCAAGTCCGGGCACTGCTGCAGCCGAAGTACGCGGTGGCGAGTTCGGTCCAGTCGATCCTCCGTGTAGGATCGGATGGCACTGCTCGTGCTTTGCCGGCGACCTGGCCAGCCAAGAGGCTGCAGCTGCCAAGCCTCGGCAGTACCGGGTCTTGCCCTGGTCATGACCATGCCATCGATCGTGCTCTTGCGTTCGCCGCGCGCCGCGCGGTGCTCCGACGCGCGCCCCCCTGAGTCGCACCGTTGCCGGAAATCCTGCCCGTCACGGATCGGTGGCGCAATTCGATGAGCTCGGGAGGTGGGAACGTCGACGCGGTGCGGACCGTGGCGAGGCGAGCTGCGCGCTGGATGTTCGCCGACTTCGCGATCTCGCAGGTCGTGCGCTTCGGCAGCAACGTCCTGTTCGCCTGGCTCCTGTACAAGGAGGCCTTTGGCCTGATGATGTTGGTGAACATCGTCACGCAAGGGCTGCAGATGATGAGCGACATCGGTCTAGGGCCGAGCGTCGTGCAGAACAAGAACGGCGGGGATCTGCGCTACCTTGGGGTTGCGTTCACGTTGCAGTGGTTGCGGTCCATGTTCCTCGCGGCACTCTGCCTCGTGATCACCTGGCCGGTCGCCGCGCACTACGCGGAGTCCGATCCGTTGGCGTGGCGGCTGCTGGAGTTGCTGCCATGGGCCAGCATCTCGCTGGTCGTCGGTGGCTTCATGTCGCCGCGGGCCTTGCTGGCCCAACGCAACCTGGAGACCGGCCGCATGGTGTTCATGAACCTGGTCTCCCAGGGGGTCGCCGTGCTGACGATCGCGACGTTCGCGATCATCGAGACGGACGTGAGCGCGCTGGTCTACGGCAACATCGCCGGCGCGACCGCTCGGACGGCACTCAGCTACCTCGTGCTGCGTGGTCCGTGGATTCCGCCGGTCTGGGACCCCCTCATCGCGCGTGAGCTGGCGAGGTTCGGTGGGTGGATCTTCGTCAGCACGTTCGCCACGTTCTTCGCACAACAGATCGATCGGCTGATGTTCGCCGGTCGCTTCGACATGGGGGTCACCGGGGAATTCCACGCCGCTGGCAGCCTGGTGCTGTTGTTGCCTACCTTGTTGGGTTCCATGCAGATGGCGGTCGCATTCCCGGCCTACTGTCGGATCCGGGCTGCTTGTGGATCCGTCAAGCCGGTGCTGCAGAGTTTCAAGGTGCCGATCCTCGGGGCCTTGGCTGCCCCCATGATCGCTTTGGTGTCGGGTGGCCCAGAGCTCGTCGGTTTCCTGTACGACGATCGCTGGGTGGGGGCCGGCTGGATGGTCTCGGTGATGGCGGTCGGCGTCTGGTTCTCGGCGCTCGACAGTACCTATGGGGCCGGCTTGCTGGCGGTCGGGGCGCCGAGGTGGATCGCGTTCGCGAACGCCGTACGGCCGCTCGCCTTCTTGTCGGTCTGGTCGCTGGCCGGAGACGCACTGTGCATCGAACACGTCGTGCTGGCCACCGTCCTTTCCGACCTGGCGCGGTCGCTGGTGTCCCTGGTCGGCGCTGCCCAGCTCGGGATCTTGACGCCTTGGGTCGACCTGCGCCTGACGGTCCGCGTGGGGGTGCTCGGCACGATCTGCTGGTACACCTGCCACCACCTTCGCACGGGTGGGGTCGCGCCCTGGTGGGTGGTCCTGGCGATTGCGGGCGCCGTGCCGTTGGCGACTCAGTGGGGCAGCGTGGCCAAGTGCGCCGGCATGGTACTCCGTCGGGGCGAAGCAACCGCTCCTGCCGACCGCAGCCGGGCTTGACGCCGCGTCAGACGCATTCCTCGCGGGTGGCCGGCGTGCCCAGCAAGATGCGCTCGAAGGCGGCGGCGGCCCGATGCCAGGAGAAGGTGGCACTCTTGGCATGTGCCCGATCGGAGAGGCTGCGCCATTCCTGCTCCGGCATCGTCCCGATGGAGACCAGGGCTCCGGCGAGTGCGGCGACGAGTTGTGGCTCGGACGCGGCGTCGATCAGCATGCCATGGCCTGCCGACAACAACTCGGGCGCGGCCCCGGTACGCACGCCGATCACCGGGGTTCGGCACGACATCGCCTCGAGGATCGGCAACCCGAAGCTGTCGAGGCGGGATGCGAACAACCAAGCGTCGCAGGCGGCGTAGAGTGACGGAATACGATCCTGCGAGGGGTTCAGGACATACTCGCACTCGGGGGGCAGTGGGTTTTGTTTCGAGGGGGGTGACACCCCGAACGCGATCGCCTGCAACGACGGCAGGGATTGACGAGCGATGGCAATGCTCTCCCGGCAGCGGTCCGATCCCTTCATGGGATCGGCTGCATAGACGAACCCGACCCGGGGGACAGGATTGCGCGGTCGTGGCGGCGCCTTGAACACGGTTGCGTCGATCCCGTTCGTGACGACGTGGACCTCCCGTTGACCGATCACTCGCTGGATGTCGGCGCGCAGGCTCTGCGAGATCGCGATCTTCGTGTTGTCGCGCGACAAGGCACGGTGCACGTCCGCTTCGTTCCCGCCCCACACCTCGTAGCCTTGGATCAGGTGGAACTGCCGTCCCTTCTGGCGCGGCATGTCTGCGATCCACTCGACGGTTTCCCACCAGGTTGCCACGATGGCGTCGGCGTCGGGTAGGTCTGCGGGCGTCGGCCGGCGGTCGTGGGCGAGCCATCGAACCGGCACGCCCGAGAGGCTGGCGTGGCCGGGTGGCGAGTCACGCAAGCAGTGCAGTGCGGCTCCAAGCCCATCGCGGAGCATGGTCTTGACGAGGCCGCGCGCAGATCGACGGCCAGGCCGGCGGCAGACGATCGTGACCTGATGGCCTCGCCGTTGCAGGTGCTTGGCGTGGCTGGCTGCTACTCGGTTGCCGCCGCTCAGGCTGTCGTTGGGGAGGAGGAACGTGACGCGCATGGATCTGCAGGATCGGAAGATGAGGCTCTCCAGGCCAGCGTAGCGCAAGTCCAGGTTCCCAGGGCCAGTCCGTTGGTGGGCGCCAGGGAATTCAAGTGGTTCGCCTTCAACGACTTGCGTTCCTCCGTAGGGCGGTTCCCCTGGTCTGGGCCGCCAGACGGCCCGGCGCGGGCCCGACTTTGCCCCGGCGGCATTTGCATTCAGGCGGGCATCACAACGACTTCTCTGGGAAGGGGTTGCGTCGCCGCGTGCGCATTTGGGACCGGGTGAGGTATGCGCACATTTGGGACCGGGTGAGGTATGCGCAGCGGGGTGGGGTCAGGGCCCGAGGCCGCCAGGCAGATCGGGCTCATCCGCCTGCGGCGAAGTGAGGATGCGCTTGTAGCAGCAGACGACCAGGGTCGTCACCGCCGAGATCGACAGGATCATGAAGATCCAACCGCCAGTGGTCAGGTTTGCGATCATGGTCTGGAAGGCCTGATCAGTCGGTGGGGGGGGATTGGCCGTCGATGTCGAGACCGAGTCGCCGCCAGCGCTTCGTGCCGATGGCAGTGATGGTGACCAGGGCCGCGATCGTCAGCAACAAGAACAGCCAGGTTGTACGCGCGTCGCCGGGACTCTCGACGTCGACGGTAACCTCGAGGTCGTAGGTCTGCTGCTTGTTGCCGTCGCTGACTTGCAGAGCAAAGCCGACCTGGAAGTCCCGCGGATCCGGCGGTTCCTTGAATGGGAAACTGGTACTTGCCTCTGCTGGCGCTGCCAGCTCCACCGCTGGGCCACTGGTCTGCTTCCACTCGTATCGGAGGTTGGTGGTGCTGCCGAAGTCGCTGGCGATCCTGTCCTTGGTCGCAGCGTCGGGCTTGACGGCGGTCGTGACGTTGCCGAACAACGTATCGAGGTAGCCCGGCGCGTTGTTCAGGCAGAAGCCGCACAGCACCACCAACAGGAACGCCGGCGAGACGTACTTGATGATGAACCGGAACACCTTCGGGATGCGCATGTTCGCGCCCTGGTGGGCTTCGGCGAGGCCCTTGTCGACTCCGAAGATCCAGCCGAACGCGATGATCTGGTCCCCGGCGACCACCATGATGAAGAACGTGCCGACCCAG
>DAIMFJ010000265.1:6883-7621 GCA_036724695.1 Planctomycetota bacterium | reverse complement strand
CGGGCCGTCCGAAGTGGCCGTAGGCCGCTGTTGGGTAGTAGATGGGGCGTTGAAGATCTCGGTGGTCGCCGAATAATTAAAAAAAAAAATCGAACTCCGCTGCGAGAGTGACCGAGATCTCGCGGTTGCGCCGAGGCTCGCAACCATCGGCGTCGATCAGGAAGCTGACCGGCTCGGCGACGCTGATGGCGTAGGCCAGTTGGACTGTGCAGCGACGAGCCCACCCGCGAGCGACGACCTGCTTGGCAAGGTGTCGGGCCATGTAGGCCGCCGATCGATCGACCTTCGACGGGTCCTTGCCCGAGAAGGCGCCGCCGCCGTGCGGGGCCGCGCCGCCGTAGGTGTCCACGATGATCTTGCGCCCGGTCAGGCCGCAGTCGCCCTGCGGGCCGCCGATCACGAAGCGCCCGGTGGGGTTGATCAGGTAGCGCACCTCGCCCTTGCGCAGCTCGGGGGGGATCACCGGCTTGATGATGTGCTCGATCACCGCTTCGCGGATCTGCTGCTGCGTCATCTCGGGCGCATTCTGGGTCGAGATGACCACGGTGTCGGCGGCAACCGGCCGGCCGCCGACGTAGCGCAGCGTGACCTGCGACTTGGCGTCGGGCCGCAGCCACGGGAGCGTGCCGCTCTTGCGCAGCTGCGACTGGCGCTCGACCAGGCGATGCGCGTAGTAGATCGCCGCCGGCATCAGGTCAGGGGTTTCGTCGCACGCGTACCCGAACATCAGGCCCTGGT
>DAIMFJ010000265.1:0-6873 GCA_036724695.1 Planctomycetota bacterium | reverse complement strand
GCGGCATAGGCCGCGGATCGGTCGACCTTCGACGGATCCTTGCCCGAGAACGCGCCGCCGCCGTGCGGGGCGGCACCGCCGTAGGTGTCGACGATGATCTTGCGGCCGGTCAGGCCGGTATCCCCGTTGGGGCCACCGACGAGGAACGACCCGGTTGGGTTGATCCAGACGCCGCAGTCCTGCGAGCGCATTCCTGCGGGCACCACGACGTCGAAGGTCTCGCGGCGCACGGCGTCGCGGAGCTCTTGCTCATCGACTTCGGTTGCGTGCTGGGTCGACAACACCAGGCCGGTCACCTCGACCGGGCGGCCGTCCTCGTAGCGAAACGTGACCTGCGACTTCGCGTCCGGCCGCAGCCACGGTAGCTGCCCCGAGCGCCGCAGTTCCGCCTGGCGGTGCACCAGTCGGTGTGCGTAGACAATCGGTGCCGGCATCAGCTCCGGTGTCTCATCGCACGCATAGCCAAACATCATGCCTTGGTCGCCGGCACCGATCACGCCATCGGCGCGGTCGACTCCTTGTGCGATCTGGGGGGACTGGCCGTGAAAGCGCACCTGGACCTCGCAGCGCTCCGGGTCAATGCCAGAGTCAGCGTCGGTGTACCCAGCGTCGCGTAGCACCTCGGCAACGAGCGCCACGGCCTGGTCGCGGACGGATCGAAACACGCCTTGATCTCGCGTTCGGAACTCGCCGGCGACGATCACACACTGGTCGGCGAGCATCGTTTCGCAGGCGACGCGCGCGGTCGGTTCGCGCTCAAGGAACGCATCGAGAGCGCGGTCGGAGATGCGATCGGCGAGCTTGTCAGGGTGCCCTTCGGAGACCGACTCGGAAGAGAAGAGACCTTCGGATGGTGTCATGGTTTGGCCTCGTCTTGGGTCACCGGAGGAGGATGAGCTGGGGCACGGCGTCCGCGCCGGCCCAGACGATGGCGTCCTGTTGCCAGGCTTTGCCGAGCTCGCGTGCCTGGTCGAGGCCGAGACCCAGGACGAGCACGCTGGGCTCAGGCGGCCAGCCGTTGCTTGGATGCTTGCCAGCGCCCGTGATCAAGGTGAGACCGTGCCGGCGGACTTCCTCGACGAGCGCCTGTTCCCGGGCTGCGTTCTCGGCGTCGGGCAGTTCTTGCCCGCACGGGTTGCGCGCGGTCAGGAACGCGCTCTCGACGACGCCATGCTTGGTGTGCAGATGCGCGAGGGCTTCGCACCTCTCGCCGATGCGCAGCACCATGGCGGCGGGGGGATCGACCCAGTATTCGGTCTCGTGGTAGGCGCGGACCTTGTCTTGGTGGATTGCCGAACCGGTTGGTTGGCTTGAGGGATTTGGGTGCATCAGAGTCTCCGTGATGCAACCAGAGCGGCACAATGCGCCGCAGGAGCCTTCGTTCGCCGGGCAACTCGCCCACGCGCATCGGCCAGGCTACTTGCCTGACCAAGCCACCTTGCCGCTCCTCGGCAGGTTGGCCACTTCCCGCCCGTGCGAGAAGCCGTCCAGATGCTTGGTCATTTATCGGCAACACCAGGCCGCCTGTCAAGGGGTTCTGCTCCACCCACCTGCAGGGAGGGGGTGCGTGGGTCGGCTACTTCACGGCGTTCGGTGATCTTGCCCCAAAAAGTGGACACCAACCCAAGGAGCCGTCAGGCTCTACGAGGCAAGAAGTCCATGCGGCTCGGCCGCTTGGCCGTCCGCCGCTTCGGCGGGGCGGTCTGCTCCAGAGCGCGCCGAACCGTCTTCACGTCGATGTTGAACCGCCTCGCCAGCTCCTTCTTCGGGACGCCGGCTACTTGGTACTGGTGGTGATTCTCTTCCCACTGGGTCATTCTGAGCACTCCTGGCCCTCCTGGTTGCGACCGGTCTGTTGGAAACCCGATCGTGGCCGGAAGGGCCGGTTTGCAACTTACTTGGCGTCCGGGAGGGGTCCCTTTTCAGACTGCCACGGGGTTCCTTTTCATGCTGCCGTTGCCAGTGGGCGGCGTCTTGCGCTGAGCCCGCAGCCTGGCCCGGTGCTCGGACCAGGCATCCCGGCCGGAGAACATGGGCGCATCCTGCTCGAGCCGCAGCCGCGGCCGCAGGATCTCCTGCGCTTTCGGGCCCAGCGCGACGATGCGCTCGCGGCCGCGCCAGGTGCCCTTGTGCTTGGCCAGCCGGTACAGCCAGGTGCTGCCTGTGGTGTCCAGCTGGCGACGGGTCATGCGCAGGGCTTCCGCCGGCCGCATGCCGGTCCACCACTGCAGCTGGACCAGGTCGGCGACCGTCGGCACCAGGTGCGGCAACACCTCGGCCACCAGGGACCACGGCACGGCCTCGATCGGCTCGTTGTCGTGCACACCGCAGCGCCCCTTCGGCAGCCCGCGCAGCGCCGACAGCTCGTGCCAGGTGGAGCCGGGGACCATGCCCTGCTCGACGCCCCAGCGGAACAGCCGCTTGATGCGGGCCATGCGGTCGTTGATCGTGCGCCGGCTGAGCCCCTTGGGCGCCTGCCGCCCGCGCCGGCGCTTCTCGCGTAGGTCGACCATCGCCTGCCGGACGGCGAGCAGGTCGGCGATCCGCACCTGGTTGGTCGGCGTGTCGCGGTGCAGGCGCAGCAGCTCCTCGAACGCGATCTGCGCGTGCGTGACCTCGCCCGTGGGCTTGCCTTCGGTGTCGAGGTAGTACCGCGCCGCGTGCAGCAGGTACGTGGCCGTCAGCTGGTGGACCGACGGCCACTCGCTCGGCGCCGCCGCCCGGCGCTGCCGGGCCGGCGCGATCGGCGTGCCGGCCAGGTGGTTCGCGAGGACTTCGCGGTAGCGCCGGGCCGCCTCGGCACAGCCGTGGACACCGAGGTAGACTGTGCGCCGGCGTCCATCCGCATCGCGGAGGACCAACGCGGCCTGGCCAGTGGCCTTGTGGAGGTAGGGCGCAGGTACGCGCACCTTGTGGGGCTTGGAGGACATCGCATCACATCTGCGGTAGTCACTACCGCAGCTCTTCTAGGTGACGCGTTCTCCAGCTCACTCGGAGAAGTGCCCCAAGTCCAGTGACTTGAAGGAGTTAAAACTGGTCGGGGCGAGAGGATTTGAACCTCCGACCTTTGCGTCCCGAACGCAACGCTCTACCAAGCTGAGCCACGCCCCGACCGGGCGCTGTCGCGGGATCACCGCGAAGCGGGCGAACCAGCCTACCCACCCCCACCCCCTTCGTCAAGCGCAACCCGCACCTTCGTCCCGATTCGCCCCACGATCCTTCCACGCCGCCCCCGCCCCTCGCTAACCTGCCCCCGCCGCGCCACGCACGCCATCCCACCGCGCCTTGCACGCCACCCCCACCGGGCCATGCGCATCCACCTGCTGATCCCCGAAGTCCGCGAACTGCTGAACGACGGCAACGAAGCCGACCTCGTCGCGGTCCTGCAGGAGATGCACCCGACCGACGCCGCCGACATCCTCGGGGCGCTGGAGCCGCAGGAGATCGCCAAGGCCCTCAGCCTGCTCCCCCCCGACATCGAGCGCGACGTGTTCGGGTACCTGGATCCGGACGTCCAGGAGGCCTTCGTGCAGGGGGCTGGCCGGGCCAGCGCCACGCGGTTGCTCGGCACGATGCTGAGCGACGACCGCGCCGCCTTCCTCGAACGGCTGGAGCCGCGGGTGCGCGACCAGCTGATCCCGCTGCTGCCGAACGCGGCCCGCGAGGATCTGCTGCGCCGCAACACGTTCCGGCCCGAACAGGTCGGCGCGTTCCTGTCGACCGACTATGCGGTGCTGAATCCGCTGCTGTCGGCGCGGGCGGCGATCGCCGAGCTGCGGCGGCAGGCGCCGAGCAAGGAGACCATCTACTACAGCTACGTGCTCGACCGGGCCGGCAAGCTGATCGGCTTCGTGTCGCTGCGCGATCTGATCCTCGCCAACGAGAACACGCCGGTCGGCGAGATCATGAAGACCGACCTGGTGTCGGTGTTCCCGGACGCCGACCAGGAAGAGGCCGCGCGCATCATCCGCGACTACGACCTGATCGCGCTGCCGGTGGTCGACCTCGGCGGGCGGCTGGTCGGCATCGTCACCCACGACGACGCCGTCGACATCGTCGAGGAGGAGGCGCAGGAGGACTTCGAGAAGATGGCCGGCGTGACCGGCCACGGTGCCGAGATCGGCGACTACGACTACCTCGCCGAACCGGTCTGGCGGCAGGTGCGCCGCCGCGCGCCGGTGCTGTGCCTGTTGGCGTTGTTCTGGATCGTCACGTCGGGCGTCATCCAGGGCTTCGAGGAGCATCTGCAGGGCAAGGGCTTGCTGCTCGCGATGCTGCCGATGGTGATGGCGACCGGCGGCATGGTCGGCACGCAGGCCAGCGCGCTGGTGATCCGCGCCTTGACCGTCGGCGACCTCGGCAAGGGGGCGTGGCGCATCGTCGTGTGGAAGGAAGTGCGCGTCGCCGGGCTGATGGCGGCGATCCTGGCGACGATCGCGCTGTTCGATGCGCTGATGGTCAGCCGCATGGAAGAACAGCCGCAGCCGATGGCGGTCGCGGCGCTGACCGGGCTGGTGATCGGCGCGGCGATGCTGGCCCACGTGCTCAGCGCCGCACTGCTCGGGGCACTGACCCCGCTGCTGGTCAAGCAGCTGCGCGGCGACCCGGCGATGATCAGTACACCGGCGGTCACCGCGATCGCGGATCTGACCGGCGCGATGATCTACCTGTTGCTGGTGACGACGCTGCTGGTCGCGTGAGGCTGGCCGATCGGCCGCGCCGGCTCGCTCAGCGCCAGAAGTAGTGCCAGGTGGCGTCGAGCCTCTGCTGCTGGCCGGGTTCGAGCTTGACGGTCCACCGGGCCTCGCCGAAGCCGTTGTGGTGGAACCACCACCACGGCCAGTTCCACCACGACCACCAGACCGGCCGTTCGAGGTTGTCCCACAGCCTGGCGGCGTCGAGCTGGCGGTGTTCGCCGCCCTGGCCAACCTCGTCGTAGAGGCCGAGGATGCGGCGCGTCACTTCGAGCTCGATCGGTACCTTCTTGCGGTTCTGGAGCTCGACCGTGCCGGCGAGGTCGATGCGGTTGTAGCGGTTGCCGTCGATCTGCAAGGCTCCTGGAGCGCGTTTGGTCTCGGTGCTGGAGACGTCGACGTGCACGTCGATCGCGACGTTGATCTCGAGGTCGGTGGTCGCGCCGGCCGGGGTGTACCGCAGGCGGCTCTGGGCCAGGATGCGGCCGCGCTGCAGCACCAGGGCCGGCGCGGTCGTGAACGGCGCTTTGCCCCGGTTCTCGAGCCGCAGCAGGTGGCGGGCCTTGGGGGCGGCGAGTTCCTTCAGCAGCGCGATCGCGTTCTGGTCGTTGGCTTGCTCGCGCAGCTCGGCCGGCGGGGCCAGCGGGATCTCGAGGCGGTAGAGGTCCCGGTAGGTGACCCCGAAGGTCGCGATCGGCACCACCAGGCGCTCGCCCTTCCCGACGGTGACGCCGTCGAGCGTGTAGACGTAGAGGTCCTCCTGCTGCTCGCTGCCGGCGACCACCGGGTCGCTGCCGCCCGGGGCGGGTTCGGCGACGAAGCCGGCGGACTGCGTCATGATCGAGTTGCCCAGGAAGTTCGCGAACTGCGAGTTCTCGCGCGTGCGCCGCGCCACCTGCGCGATCTCCTGCTGCAGCGCGATCGGATCGACCATGCCGGCGAACTCGAACTTCGGCACGCCGACGACCAGGTGCACACGCGCGTCGACGAGGTCGACGAGGTCGTTCTGCAGGGTCGCTTCGAGCTGCACCTCGGCCTTGCCGTTGCCGTCGAGGTCGATGCGGTAGGCGGGGATCCAGCGCAGGCCTTGCTGCACGTACATCACCCCGACGCGGCTCTCGGCGCTGCCGCCGTCGACGTCGACGACCAGCCGTTGGCGGTCGCGCGCGATGCGCTGGCTGGTGGCGACGTCGCCGAAGATCTCGACGTCGCGCAGCGAGGCGAGCGGCACGGCGCGCAGACCGGGTTCGGTGCCGACCAGGACCAGATCACCGTCGGCGCCGGGATTGGCGGCGGGCAGTTCGCGCAGCAGCCCGTCGATGCGCGATCCGGCGTGGTCGACCAACACCGCGCGTTTGCCGAGGTTGGCGCGCAACAGGCGCCGGAAGTCGACGGCGGGTTCGTCGTGTTCGACCTTCTGCACGCCCGCGCGGGCGGCGACGATGCGCGCCCCGCCGGTCGCGAACGGCCAGAACGTGCCCAGCACCGGGGCGGGCAGTTCGTCGAGCACCACCTGGCGGCGCTGCGGGCCGGCCAGCGGCTGGTCGCGCAGCACGTAGGCGTGGCCGTCCTTGAAGACGGTGACCTCGCGGACCGGCAGGGCGCTGGCGGGAGTGAACGCTCCCTGGTCCGCCTGCGCAGCAGCCACGGCAACCAGCGATAGGACCAAGCAGACGGACACGACGAATTGCATCGAAACTCCTGGTGAAGCGGCGCGGCCAATGCGGCGCGCGCGAGTCGACCTCGCGGCGACCGCGGCGTGGACGCGCTGCGGCTGCGAAAGTTCCCGGCCGCTGCGATCGCAGCCGGGCGGCCCTGCAGCGCCACGGCGGGCCTGACGCAGCCCCGGGGGGGCGGATGGGAATCCCCCAAACCAAGGGCGCGGCTGCGACACGAACCAGTCCGTCGCCATTTCGGCGATCCCGACACGTCGAGAAACCACGCAGCATCCCATGCACACGTATTCGTACTCACCCCTCGGCGCCGCCCTCCTGGGTGCGGCCGCCATCCTCCCCGGCAACCACGCGCATGCCCAGGCGCTCAACGCAAGCGCTCTGCCCGGATTCACCCCAGCGGCCGTCGTTTTCGACGTGGCCGGCACCGGAACCAACCGACTCATGGTGTGCGGCGTCGACATCCTCGGCGCGCCGCTGCTGGACTCCTGGAACGGAACCGGTTG
>DAIMFJ010000264.1:0-7622 GCA_036724695.1 Planctomycetota bacterium | reverse complement strand
TGACTGCGATTGCCGTTTAGACGATTGATAGACATTAAACTTCAGGATCATCGATGACTGTTAAAACACCAATCTATCTGGACTATTCCGCCACCACGCCGGTTGACCCGCGCGTTGCGGAAAAGATGATCCCCTACCTGACCGAACACTTCGGCAACCCGGCTTCGCGCAGCCACGCCTTCGGCTGGGTGGCGGAAAAGGCTGTCGAGAACGCGCGCGAGGAAGTGGCGAAGCTGGTCAACGCCGACCCGCGCGAGATCATCTGGACCTCCGGCGCCACCGAATCCAACAATCTGGCGATCAAGGGCGCTGCCCACTTCTACAGCGGCAAGGGCAAACACATCATCACGGTCATGACCGAACACAAGGCCGTCATCGATCCTGTACGCGAGCTGGAACGCCTCGGTTTCGAGGCCACCTTCCTGCAACCGGAACCGAACGGCCTGGTCGACATCGAGAAATTCCGCGCCGCGATCCGGCCGGACACCGTGCTGGCATCGGTCATGCTGGTCAACAACGAGATCGGCGTGATTCAGGACATCGAGACCATCGGCAACATCTGCCGCGAGCACGGCGTCATCTTCCATGTCGATTCGGCACAGGCCACCGGCAAAGTTGCGATCGACCTGGAAAAACTGCCGGTCGACCTCATGAGCTTTTCCGCGCACAAGACCTACGGCCCCAAGGGCATAGGCGCGCTGTACGTGCGGAGAAAACCGCGCGTACGTCTGGAAGCGCAGATGCACGGCGGCGGCCACGAACGCGGCCTGCGCTCCGGCACGCTGGCGACGCACCAGATCGTCTGCATGGGCGAGGCATTCCGCATCGCGCGCGAGGAAATGGAGCTGGAAAACGCCCGTATCCGTCGCCTGCGCGACAGGCTGCTGAGCGGTCTGCAGGAGATTGAAGAAGTCTATGTCAACGGCGACCTCAAGCAGCGCGTGCCGCACAACCTCAATATCAGCTTCAATTACGTCGAGGGCGAATCGCTGATCATGGCAGTCAAGGACATCGCGGTATCCAGCGGCTCAGCCTGTACCTCGGCCAGCCTCGAACCCAGCTATGTGCTGCGCGCGCTCGGCCGCTCGGACGAACTGGCACACAGCTCGATCCGCTTCTCCATCGGGCGCTTCACTTCCGAGGAAGACGTCGATTACACGGTGACGCTGATGAAAGCCAAGATCGGCAAACTGCGCGAGCTGTCGCCGCTGTGGGAGATGTATCAGGAAGGTGTTGATCTGTCCAAGGTAGAGTGGGCAGCTCACTAGAAAGCGTTCTTTGCATGTCTAGCGTTGTTGCTGGCCTGCTCGTTTAGATCAAACTAAACATCGCAAACCAGCGCCTAGCCAGCCATGCAAATTGACGCTTTCTCAAGAAAATTTCTTGAGAAAAAGTTAGTATTTTAGGTAATTGAATGAATTAAAAGGCAATGCAAAATCAAGGCGGCAAGGCTTGCCAACGCCAAGTTTGCGAAGCGCTTTAATTCATATTAGGAGAGAAACACCATGGCATATTCAGACAAGGTATTGGATCACTACGAGAACCCGCGCAACGTCGGTTCGCTCGACAAAAACGACCCGCACGTCGGCACCGGCATGGTGGGCGCGCCAGCCTGCGGCGACGTCATGAAACTGCAGATCAAGGTCAACGACAACGGCGTCATCGAGGACGCCAAGTTCAAGACCTACGGTTGTGGCTCGGCCATCGCATCAAGCTCGCTGGTCACCGAATGGCTGAAGGGCAAGACGCTGGACGAAGCAGCCCAGATCAAGAACTCGGCCATCGCCGAGGAACTGGCCCTGCCGCCGGTCAAGATCCACTGCTCGGTGCTCGCCGAGGACGCGATCAAGGCGGCGATCGACGACTGGCGCAAGAAGCAGGCCACCGGCAGCGCCACCGCCAGCGCTTCGGCCACCAGCGCCCCGACCACGACCCACTGACCGGAGTCCACCATGCACGACACGCAATCCGGCCAACCGGCGACCGTCCCGACCGGGACCACCGGCCAGACAGGCAACCAACCGAACTCGGGCGAGCCCAAGCCCGGCCGCGGCGTGCACCTGACCGAACGGGCCGCCAAGGAGATCCTGCGGGTGATCGCCGAGCAGAACTTCCCGGCCACCACCCACGTGCGGATCGGCGCCAAGGGCGGCGGCTGTTCGGGCTTCACCTACGTGCTCGACTTCGACCAGAACGGCCCGACCGAGTTCGACCTCGCCTTCCAGCAGCACGGCGTGAACGTGGTCGTCGACAAGAAGAGCGAGTTCTTCATGGGCGGCACGATCCTCGACTTCAACGACGGCCTGCTCGACCGCGGTTTCGTGTTCAAGAACCCCCAGGCAACCGGCACCTGCGGCTGCGGCACGTCGTTCTCGGCCTGAGCGCAGCCTCGTGATCCACGTCCCCGCTCCCGACCCGTTCACCATGTTCGGCGTGCCGCAGAGCCTCGAACTCGACGGCCGCACGCTCGAACGCCGCTACCTCGAACTGTCGCGCGAGTGCCATCCGGACCACAACCGCGCCGCCAACGCCGCCGACTGCGCGGCGGTGCTGCAGCGCAGTGCCGAGATCAACGACGCGTGGCGGCTGCTGCGCGATCCGTGGCAGCGCGCCCGCGCGCTGCTGCAGACCCGCGACGCCACGGCCCTGGACCGCACCAAGAAGCTCTCCCCGACCTTCCTCGGCGAAGCCCTCGAACTCGCCGAAGAGGTCGCGTTCGCGCGCCCCGAACAGATCCAGGCCCTGCGCCAACGCCTCGAAGCGCGGCTCGCCGACGCCTGGCGGGTCCTGCAACAGGCGTTCGCCGACCACGACCACGACCTCGCTGCCCGCACCCTGCACGAGTGCCACTACCACCAGAAGGCGCTCGCCGACCTCGACCGCAAACCGTGACGTCGCCCACTCCACCCCCAACCGCGCCGCGCCTCGTCGTCGGCATCGACCTCGGCACCACCAACAGCCTGGTGGCCGTGCGCGCCGGCAAGACCCCGCACGTGCTGCGCCACCAGAACGGTGACGCGCTGATCCCTTCGGTGGTCTGCCTGCACCCCGACGGCCGCACGTTGGTCGGCCGCGCCGCGAAGGACCTGCGCCTCGACCACCCCGAGCGCACGATCTTCTCGATCAAGCGCCTGATCGGCCGCTCGGCCGCCGAAGCGAGCGCCGAAGCCCACCACCTGCCGTACCGCGTCGTCGCCGGCGAACGCGGCCTGCCGCGCGTGCAGGTCGGCGAGCACCAGCTTTCGCCCGAGGCGATCTCGGCGCTGGTGCTGCGCGAGGTCAAGGCCACCGCCGAAGCCGCGCTCGGCCGACCGATCGACGAAGCCGTGGTCACCGTGCCGGCGTGGTTCGACGACAGCCAGCGCCAGGCCACCAAGGACGCCGCGCAGCTCGCCGGCCTGACCTGCCTGCGCATCCTCAACGAACCGACCGCGGCCGCCCTCGCCTACGGCATCGACGGCGAGAAGGACGGCACCGTGCTGGTCTACGACCTCGGCGGCGGCACCTTCGACGTGTCGATCCTGCGCATCGAAGCCGGCGTGTTCCGGGTCCTGGCCACCGCCGGCGACACCCACCTCGGCGGCGACGACTTCGACGCGCTGCTCGCCCAGCGCATCCTGCAGTTGTTGCCGGCCGGTGCCAGCAGCGATCCGTACGTGCTGCAGGCGGTGCGCAGCGCCGCCGAGAGCCAGAAGATCCGGCTGAGCAGCGACGAAGCCGCGACCCTCGAACTCGACCTCGGCAGCCGCGGCCAGGCGACCCTCACGGTCACCCGCGCCGAGTTCGAGGCCAGCATCGCCCCGTTGGTGCAACGTTCGCGCGACTGCGTGCATCGCGCCCTGATGGACGCCGGCGTGCGCGCCGCCGAACTCGACCACGTCGTGCTGGTCGGCGGCAGCACCCGCGTGCCGCTGGTGCGCCGCCGCCTGCAGGGACTGCTCGGCAAGGAACCGCGCACCGACGTCGACCCCGACCTCGCCGTGGCGCTCGGCGCCGCCGTGCAGGCCGACGTGCTGGCCGGCAACGACCGTTCGCTGCTGCTGCTCGACGTGATCCCGCTGTCGCTCGGCCTCGAGACGCTCGGCGGCGCCATGCAGAAGCTGATCCTGCGCAACAGCACGATCCCGACCAGCGTCACCGAGGAGTTCTCGACCGGCGTCGACAACCAGACCGCGGTCGACCTGACGATCTACCAGGGCGAACGCGAACTGGTGGCGGACTGCCGGCGCCTTGGCCACTTCAAGCTGCGCGGCATCCCGCCGCTGCCGGCCGGCCTGCCGCGCATCGCGGTGACGTTCCTGGTCGACGCCGACGGGGTCTTGCGGGTCACCGCCCGCGAGCAGCGCACCGGCATCGAAGCCGGCATCCAGATCGTGCCGTCGTACGGCCTGACCCGCGACGAGGTGCGGCGCATGATGCTCGAGTCGATCGAGCACGCGCAGTCCGACTACGTGGCCCGCGAACGCATCGACCTGCGCACCAAGGCCGAGGCGATGGTGCGCGGCACGCAGAAGGCCTTGGCGATGGCCGAGCTGCCCCCCGACCAGACCTACGCGGTGCACAAGGCCCAAAAGGCGCTGCAGAAGTTGCTCGCCGCGCCCGACAGCGATGCCGCGGCCTTGAAGCACGGCTGCGACGAACTGACCAAGGTGACGGCGACGATCGCCGACGACGTGATCGGGGCGGCGGTCGCCAAGGCACTGCGCGAGGAGCCCTCCCGATGAACGAGACCCGACACGAACACGCTCGCTTGACCGTGCGCGGCGACCAGCGCCACTTCACGCTGGCGCTCGGCCAGACCGTGCTCGACGCGGCGATGGCGCAAGGGCTGGCCATCGACCACGCCTGCGGCGGCGTCTGCGCGTGCTCGACCTGCCACGTGAAGATCAAGGCCGGCGCGGACTGCTTCTCGCCGGCCAGCGAAGACGAACTCGACCAGCTCGACGAGGCCCGCGACGTCGGACTGGACTCGCGGCTCGGCTGCCAGGCCAAGTTGCTGCGACTGCCGGCCGGCGGCGCGGTCGAGATCACGATCCCGACCTGGAACGTCAACGCGGTGCGCGAGGGCGGCCACTAGGTTTTCGGCCGAAAAAGCTCGCAGCCCCTGCGGTGGCCGTCGCCCCTGGGCGTTCGCCGGCAGGCCGCACTTGCCGGTCCGGCCGCCGCGTGCTTCGCTTCGGCGATGCGAACTCCTGCCGTGCTGCTCCTGTCGCTCTCGGTCCTGGGCTGCGCCCGCCAGCCCGCGTGGCAGAAGGTCGAGCCGGACCAGCTGGCGCCAGCCCAGGCGGCGCAGGCGGCCAAGGGCGAAATCGCCTGGAAGGCCCTCGGCGCCAGCCTGCTGGCCGAACTGAGCAAGGCGATCGCCACGCGGCAAGCCAGCGGCGCGATCGACGTCTGCCGCACGCTCGCCCCGCGCCTCTGCGCCGAGATCGGCACGGAGTACGGCGTCACGATCGGCCGCACGGCCGTCAAGCTGCGCAATCCGGGCAACCAGATCCCGGACTGGGCCAAGCAGCACATCGCGGCCGGCGACGGCAATCCGGCGACGCTCCGCCACGAGGACGGTCGCCTCGGCCTCCTGCAAGCGATCCGGCTGATGCCGCTGTGCGTGCAATGCCACGGCCAGCCGGCCGAACTCGGCGCGGGCGTCGCCGCCGCACTCGCCCAGCACTACCCCAACGACCAGGCCACCGGCTTCGCGGTCGGCGACCTGCGCGGCTGGTTCTGGGTCGAGGTGCCGGCGGCGCGCTGACGCACACCCCAGTGGGCACCTGCCGCCGGACCCCGGACCACTCGCTCCCAGTGCCCCCGGGCGATGCGCTCTTCCGCTCGACACGGTGGCGACGAAGCCCCTACCAGAGCGACACCGTCGTACCATCGGCGTAGCGGCGCGCCGGCTGCCGGGCCGTCCGCACGCGCCCCAGCCACGTGCGTTCCGCCGGCCTGGCCCACCGCCAGCCGCAACGCGCCACCAGGCCGTCCAGCCGCCGCCCGGGCCCCGGCACGGCCTCGCCGCCGGCCAGCAATGCCGCCGCCTGCCGCCAATGGCGCCGGCGCACGTGGATCGGATCGACGCCGTACCACGCATCGTCGACCGGCACGAAGCGCGCCTTCTGCCGCGCGGCCAGTGCGACCAGCCCGTCGTGCAACTGCTGCGCCTGCCGCCGCCCCTCCTGGAGGTCGAGCCGGCACGCCGGCGCCCTCACGCGGCGGCACACCTCGCACTGCCCGGGCCGCAGCCGGTGCAGCGCGGCCATCGGGATGCCGACCACCGCCACCTCGCCGGCGCGTTCGCCGAGCCGCTGCAGGCACAGGTCGATCCACGCCAGCAGCAGCGGCACCGGCACGCCGTAGAACAGGTCGTTGCCGACGTCCATCAGGATCGCCGTGGTGCGCTCGCGGTCCCCGCCGGCGGTCGCGGCCCACACCGGCGACGCGAGGATGCCGGCCATCCCGCGCCCCAAGAGCCGGCTCGGCAGCCCATACGAACGGCCGTGGCCGAGCGCCCCGTGCACCTCGACCGCCCCACCGGCGCGGGCCCGCATCGCATCGAGCAACGCCAGACCACCGCGCGCCGCGTTGCTGGCACCGAGCAGGATCCACCGGGAATCGGGCACCGCGACACGCTACCGCAGGGCCCCGCCAACGCACCGTTCCGTCCCGCCATCGCAGCAGCTAGAGTCGCCGGCATGACGCAGCCCGCCCACGACCTCGCCGCGGTCGCCAAGACGATCCGGGGCCTTGCCATCGACGCCGTGCAGAAGGCCAATTCCGGCCACCCGGGCATGCCCATGGGCATGGCCGACGTCGCCGCGGAGTTGTGGACCGAGGTGCTGCGCTGGAGCCCGGCCGAGCCCGACTGGGCCGACCGCGACCGCTTCGTGCTGTCCGGCGGGCACGGTTCGATGCTGCTCTACGCGCTGCTGCACCTGGCCGGCTACCCGGTGTCGATCGCCGACCTGCAGCAGTTCCGGCAACTGCACGGCAAGACGCCCGGCCACCCCGAATTCGGCGAGACGGTCGGCGTCGAGACCACCACCGGGCCGCTCGGCCAGGGGTTCGCGAACGCGGTCGGCATGGCGATCGCAGCCCAGATGGAGGCCGCGCGCTTCCAGAACCACATGCTGGCGACGCGAGTGTTCGTCACCGTCGGCGACGGCGACCTGATGGAAGGGCTCAGCAGCGAAGCCGGGGCCCTGGCCGGGCACCTGCAGCTCGGCAACCTGATCTGCCTGTTCGACGACAACACGATCACGATCGAAGGCCACACCGACCTGGCGACCAGCGAGGACATCCCGGCGCGCTTCTCGGCCCAGGGCTGGGACGTGCACACCTGCGACGGCCACGACTTCGCGTCGATCCGCACGGCCCTGCAGCAGGCGACCAGCCACCCGACGCGGCCGCAGCTGATCTGCTGCAAGACGGTGATCGGCAAGGGCAGCCCGAACAAGGCCAACACGCACGACGTGCACGGCGCCCCGCTCGGCAAGGACGAGGTGCAGAAGACCAAGGCGAACCTCGGGCTGCCGGCGACCGACTTCTACGTCGACGACGCCGCGCTGGCGACGTTCGCCGCGGCCAGAACCCGCTACGAGGCCGCGCGGGCGCAATGGCACCGCGAC